>CAUJED010000118.1:0-89833 GCA_963169535.1 Bacteroidota bacterium
ATCGCATCGGTGCCCGCCAGTTCCAGCGACGCTTCGAGCAACAACTTCTCCATGAAGGGGTCGCCCACCTGTACCGCGGGCAGATCGTCCATGCTGGTCTCGGTGATGTCCTTGCTGGCAAAGCTGGCGCCATGGATCCCATCCTTTCCGGTGGCGCTTCCCACGATGAACACGGGATTTCCCACGCCATGGCTAGTGGCACTGATCACCCTATCCGTGCGCCCGATGCCCACGAGCAGGGCGGTCACAAGAGGATGGGTGCTGTAGCAATTATCGAAGTACACCTCGCCGCCGAGCACGGGTACGCCGAAGGCGTTGCCGTAGTCGCCGATACCCTTCACCACCCCCCGCATGTGCCAGCGTGCGCGTGCGTCGGAGGTGATGTCCCCGAAACGCAGGCTGTTCAGTTGGGCGATGGGCCGTGCGCCCATGGTGAAGATGTCGCGATTGATCCCCCCCACGCCCGTGGCCGCACCTTGATATGGCTCAATGGCACTGGGGTGGTTATGGCTCTCGATCTTAAAAGCGCAGGCCCAGCCATCGCCGATGTCCACCAACCCGGCGTTCTCTTGTCCGGCCTCGGCCAGTAGCTTGGGTCCGGTGCGCGGCAGGGTCTTCAGCTGTTTGATGGAGTTCTTGTAGGAGCAATGCTCGCTCCACATGGCACTGTAGATGCTGAGCTCCGTGAAATTCGGTGTACGGCCGAGGATCTCCTCGATCCGGTGGAACTCATCTGGAAGCAGCCCCAGCTTCTTGGCGGTTTCCAGGCCCGACGGAGCAGTGTCGGGGTTGGTGGTCTTCGTGGTCGTGGCCATAGCGGGTGCGAAGGTAGGGCTCGCCATGGGAGCGAGGGCGATCCGAGCAAAGGGAGCGGAAGGTCGGTGCCCCCCCCCCCCGACGCTCATGGTACTGTGGGCGTTGCCGCGACACCACGCGCCCACCGACGTGAACGGATCGACCGATCCGCGGAACGGCCGTGACCGCACCCAAGCAGGGCCACCACCAGTGGCCGGTGGTTGGGGAGAACCCCTCGTCAGCGGCTACCTTGGCACCCCGTACCCCTGGAGGTACCGACCATAGCTCGTACATGACCGGCGTTCTCCTCGCGATCGCGTATTCCGCATTGTTGCTGTATGCCATGCGGCGCATCCCGTTCTTCGCGCAGGTGCCGGGGTTGCCATACGGTTGGGTGGCGGGGCTCTTCGTGCTCCGCATCGGGGCGGGCACCTTGCTCGCAGTGGTGTACACCCATATCTATCCGGAGCGCGCCATGGCCGATGTGTTCAAGTACTTCGACGACAGTGCGCACATGTTCAAGGCATTGCCCGAGGCACCGATGGACTACTTGCGCATGTTGTTCGGTATCGGGAACGACACACCGTACTTCCATGAGCGGTACTATGACGCGATGAACAACTGGGTACGGCACTACGAGAGCAACCTGTACAACGATGCGCACACGATCATCCGCTTCAATGCGTTCGTACGGCTATTCAGCTTCGGCGAGTTCCACGTGCATACGGTGGCCAGTGCCTTCCTCTCCCTCACCGGATCGGTTGGGATCCACCGGGCATTCGTACGTGCCCTGCCGGGCATGGAGCGGCTGTTGGTGGCGGCGGTGTTCCTGGTACCCTCGGTGGTGTTCTGGGCCAGCGGTGTGATCAAGGAAAGCCTGCTCTTCTTCGGCATCGGCATGCTGGTGTACCAGCTCCATCGCGGATCCAGCGGCAGGGTCGGCCCTTGGGGTGTGGCCCTGCTCTTGTTCAACATGGTGATGCTGTTCTTCCTGAAGTTCTATGTGTTGATGAGCTTGCTGCCGGCGATCGTCCTGTTGGTGTGGGCGCGGGGTGCGGAACGTCCCGCGCTGTGGGCGAAGGCCTTGATCGTTTACGGCTCCATGGTGGTGGCAGGTCTGAACTTGCATCATATCCTACCGGGTTGGGATGTGCTGGGCATCCTCACCATGAAGCAACGGGACTTCGTTGGGCTGGCCCTGAAAATGGACTCGGGGAGCTTCGTGATGCCCGAACTCCTGTTACCCGAGGTGTGGCTTTTCGCGAAACAGGCACCGTACGCGCTCTTCAGCACCTTGGCAGGGCCTCTGGTGCATGTGGGCGGTGGAGGTCTGGGACTGATCTCCGCGGTGGAGAATGCGGCCATCCTATTCTTCCTCGGCCTTTGTGTCGTCCATCATCGGCCTTGGCGAACGGTGGACCCGGCCTTGTTGCTTTCGTTGCTGCTCTACGTGGCCCTGTTGGCACTGGTGATCGGCTGGACCACCCCGGTGATGGGTGCGGTGGTTCGGTACCGCACCCCGCTTCTTCCCTTCTCCTCATCGCCGGCCTCCTGATCCTTGACCATACGCGGCTCATGGCCCGTTGGCCCTGGCTCCGCCGGATCATCGCCCCATGACCCGACCCTACCTCGCTCTATTGCTCGCCGGTTCGATGGTGAGCTGCTACCACTCCCAAGAGGCCGACCTGGTGGTCCACAATGCACGCATCCACAGCATGGACGAGGGCGATGGGGTGTACCAGGCGATGGCCGTACGGGACGGACGGATCGTTGAGCTTGGCCCGGAACGGCAGATCCTGAACCGGTATGCGGCGAAACGGACGGTGGATGCGGCCGGGCAGGTGGTCTATCCGGGGTTCATCGACGGGCATTGCCACTTCCTGGGCTACGGACTGAACAAGCAGAAGGTGGATCTGCAAGGGGTGACCGGGATGGACGAGATGATCGACCGTGTGACCCGCTACGCCGAGACGAACCCGAACAAGAAGTGGATCATCGGGCGTGGATGGGACCAGAACCTGTGGCCCATGCAGGCATACCCCGACAACAAAAGGTTGAACGAATTGTTCCCCGACCGGCCGGTGCTGCTGCAGCGGGTGGATGGACATGCGGCACTGGTGAACGATGCCGCCTTGCGCGCAGCGGGCCTTGACGTACACACGCACATCGTCGGCGGGCAGATGCTGATGTCGGGCGGACGTTTCACGGGGATCCTGATCGACAACGCGGTGAACGTGTTCCAGCGGATCTTCGAGGAAGCCGATGAGGCGACCAAACGCAAGGCCCTGTTGGATGCGCAGGCCGATTGCTTCGCCGTTGGTTTGACCATGGTGTGTGATGCGGGCCTGGATACGGGAAGCATCGCGCTGATCAACAGGATGCACCGGGAGGGTACGTTGAAGATGCGCATCTACGCCATGGTGGCCGATGCCCCGGAGAACCTCGATCACTTCGCCCGGCGTGGCATCATCGACGCGGAGCGGCTGAAGGTGCGCGGGGTGAAGGTGTATGCCGATGGTGCATTGGGATCGCGTGGCGCGTTGCTGAAGCAGCCCTATACCGACCAACCCGGGCACCATGGCCTACAGCTGGCCACACGGGAGCATTTCCTGGATGTGGCGCATTGGTGCAAGGCGCACGGCTTCCAAATGAACACGCACTGCATCGGCGATAGTGCCAACGAGCTGCTGCTCGATGTGTACGGCGAAGTGCTCGGTGGGACGAATGACCTGCGCTGGCGGATCGAGCATGCGCAGGTGGTGAGTCCCGAGGACCGACCGAAGTTCGCCGCATACAGCATCATCCCGAGCGTACAGCCCACGCACGCCACCAGCGATGGACCTTGGGCCGTGGATCGGCTCGGGCCGGACCGCATCGGCAGCGCATACGCCTACGAGGACCTGCGCAAGACCATGGGCCTATTGGCCTTGGGCACGGACTTCCCCGTGGAAGGGATCGACCCGTTGGCCACCTTCCGAGCAGCCGTGGAACGCAAGGATGCGCAAGGGCAGCCGGACGGTGGCTACATTATGGCCAACGCCTTGAGCGCCGAGAACGCCCTGCGAGGGATGACCATCTGGAACGCGATCGCCACGTTCAGCGAGAAGGAGGTGGGTAGCTTGGAACCCGGCAAATGGGCCGATTTCGTGATCCTGGACACCGACTTGGCCGCCGCGTTACGGATGAACAAGAAGCTTCGGGTGCGGGCCACGTATGTGGCAGGTGAGCAAGTGAACTGAGCTCGACGTTGCATTCCGGCCATCGGCCGAGCACCGGGCGCGATCCAGCGAAATGGACGCCTGCCCGATCGAACCGGTTCGGTCGTACGGAGTCCTAACGAGGACGAGGCAACGCCACACCACCCGACCGATGCGATACACCGCGCCCACCATGACAACCCTCTTCCTACTGATCGGAGGCGGGACACAAGCGCAGAGCCTACCCGCGGAAATGTACCTGGACCCGGCCAACCACATGCTGCACACCGGTGGCCTACCCAGCACTGGGCTCTATGCCAAACAGACCATCCGCACCCTCGACCTGCAGTTCGCACAATCGAGCTATTGGAACGTGTTGACCCAGAACTACAACAGCCAAACGGATATTCCGGCCACCCTTACGGTGGATGGCGTGGTGTACGATAGTGTCGGCGTACGCTTCAAGGGGCAGACGAGCTACAGCATGCTGCCCAGTGGATCACAGAAGCGCTCGTTCAACATCACCATGGACCACGCCATCGCCGACCAGGACCTGATGGGCTATGAGACCTTGAACTTGAACAATGCGTTCCAGGATGCTTCATTCCTACGGGAGGTGGTGTACCTGGACCTGATCCGCGACCACATACCAGCGGCCAAGGCCAACTTCGTCCATCTGAACATCAACGGAGCCAGCTGGGGCCTGTACCCGAACGTCCAGCAATTGAACAGCGACTTCCTGCGCGAGTGGTACTTCAGCAACGACGGTAGCCTTTGGCGCGCGGACCGCCCAACCACGGTACCCGGCGGACCTGGTGGTTGGGGTGATGGTACAGCGGCCCTCAACGACCTGGGTGCCGACACCACTGCCTACCAACCGTACTATACCCTGAAGCGCTCCGAAAGGACGGACCCTTGGGAAGACCTGGTCCGGGTATGCCAGAAGCTGAACCAAACCCCGTTGGCCGCCTTGGAGGACAGTTTGGAGCGATACCTGGACGTGGACCGGACCCTCTGGTTCCTGGCCAGCGAGATCGCCTTCGGCGATGATGATGGCTACGTGTACAAGGGCAAGATGGACTACTACCTGTACTTCGATGCGGAGACCGAACGGATGACCCCCTTGGAGTATGATGGAAACAGCGTGATGAAGAACTCCGCGGCGAACTGGGGGCCGTTCTATCATGCGGACAACGCGAACTATCCGCTTTTGAACCGGATGCTCGCCGTACCCACCATGCGGCAGCGCTACCTGGCCCACCTACGCACCATCATCCAGGAAAAGATGCAAAGCGCGAGCTTCAACGACCTCTTGGCGAGCTACTCCACGTTGATCGATGCGGAAGTGCAAGCCGACCCGAAGAAGCTGTACACCTATGCGGCCTTCAACAGCGAATTGAACGTGCTCCGGAACTTCATCACCAACCGCCGCAACACCCTCAACGCGAACGCCGAGGTGGCCCAGGTGGCTCCGGTGATCGGACCGGTATCCCATCAGGTCAACGGTGTGGTCTGGGCGGATCCCACACCCGCACAAGGGGTGACGGTCACCGCCACCATTGGCAGTGGCGCGGCGCGCGCCGACCTCTACTACAGCCTCGGGGTGTACGGGAACTTCGCTTCCGTACCGATGTACGATGACGGCGCGCATGGCGATGGGGCCGCAGGCGATGGCCTCTACGGCGCGGCCATCCCGGCCGCCCCAGCGATGACCAGGGTGCGCTACTATGTGAAGGCCACCGCGAACAACACCGCCCAAAGCGTATCGTTCCACCCGCCCGGCGCCGAGCACGACGTGTTCACCTACCTGGTGCAGGTCGAATACGCCCTGGACCCGCCGGTCCGCATCAACGAACTGATGGCGCAGAACACCGCTGGACAGCAGGACGAGAACGGTCAGTTCGAAGACTGGATCGAGCTGTTCAACACCGGACCGGGATCCTTCGACCTGAGTGGTGGGTGGTTAAGTGATGACGGTAGTAACGTGTTCAAGTGGCAGTTCCCGGAGAACACGGTGATCGGCCCACAGGAGTATCTGATCGTATGGGCGGACGAGGATCAGGACGAAGGTCCGCTCCACACCAACTTCAAGCTCTCGGCCAGTGGCGAGGAGCTTTGGCTCTCCAGCCCTGCCGGGCTTGTGCTGGACCATCTGGCATTCGGGGCGCAAACAGCCAACACGGCCTATGCCAGGATCCCGAACGGAACCGGGCCCTTCGTTCAACAAGCGCCCACATTCGCCGCCAACAACGAGACCAGTACCAACGTGGTGGAAAGCGTTCAGGATAGCTTCTTGGTATTCCCGAACCCGGCCTCCTCCTCGGTGACGATCCGGACCTCGGCCCCCACCGACCTGGTGATCATGGATGCGCTACAACGGATGGTCTGGCAGGGCAGGTCCACGCACTCCTTGGTACTCGATACCAGCGCCTGGCCCCCCGGCACTTACATCATCCGATCGGCACACCGCACTTCCCGATCGGTGGTGGCCCACTGACCCGCGAAGCTCACCTCGACCGTACGAATCGTTGGCTCCATTGGCCCTGTTCATCACCGACCCGCAATAGGTACACGCCGGGGGCCAACGCCTGAACAGGTAAGGTGAACACCCCCTGGCTCCCCGCACCGATCAGCTCCTGGAGAACGAGCTTCCCATCAGCGGACCATACGGTGAGTCGTGCGCCATTGATGGCCGTGGGTGATAGGGTCAAGGTGAGCAGGTCGCGCACTGGGTTAGGCGCCAATGAGGATCCACCGGATACCGGCGCGTGGACCCCGACACTCAGGACCTGCACCGGCGCGCTCTCGGCGGAGCAGCCATGGGCATCGGTGACCTGCACGTGGTAGGATCCAGGCCAGAGCGCGGTCCATTCCTGGGTGGTGGCTTCTGGAATGGGCTGTCCACCCTCCCACCACTGGTACGTGGCCGCCTCCGAGGCAGTGAGCACCGGGCCATCGGCAGAAACGGTCGGTATGGGTGGGGTGGGCCACATGGTGAACTGCACGGTGTCGGAATAGGCCAGACAGCCCGAGGCGGTAACGGATGTGGCGCTCACGGGACCGGAGGCGGCCACTTGAATGGGGTTGCCCAAAGCGCCATTGCTCCATTGTAGCCCATTGCCCTCCCCCGTGTACGCCACTTCCACGACCTGGCCTTCGCAGAACTCCGCAGCCGCGACGGCGAGTTTGGAATTGTTCAGTAGTGCCCCAAAGGCATCCACCTTCCCAGCCCCCCAGCGTGGATTCGGCACGGTCCCGGTGAACCCATCGCCACGTGCGCTCTTACGCACGGCCTGGGCGATCTCGGAGGTGCTGGCCCCAGGACATTTCTGCAGGTACAGCGCTGCGATACCCGCCACCACGGGCGACGCCTGGGAGGTACCTCCATCGCGGATATGCATGCCACCGGGGTCGACCTTGTAGCCCACCTGATTGTCGATGATCCATTGGATGGCTTCCAGCGGAGCGGCTGCGAAAGTGACATCACCCGTGGCTGCGACATCGGGTTTCACGCGGCCATCGCGTGTGGGACCTGCACTGCTGGCCAATGCGATATCCCGTTCCACACCATCCACGGCGCGCTCCACCCCGAAATAATCGGTGTAGGTGACCTCGTTGCAATAGTTGGCCACGGTGAGCACATCCGGAAGGCAGGCCCATGAGTCGACGATGATCTTCTGGTGGTCCGGCGCCACATAGTGGGCCATGGCCGGGTACTCTTCTGCCGATGGGAAGGGCAGACCACCCGGCCATGCTTCGGCCAGTAGCGGGCCTATCATATTGGCCGTCCGGGTGAAGGTGGTGAGAGACCAGATGTCGAACGCACCATCGCCGGTGGACATGAAGCGCCAGAGGTGGTCGGCGGAATCGGGCGAAGCGATGAGTACCTGAAGCGACACTTGATCGCCGCGTTGCTGGGCGTAGTACTGCGCGGTACCCAGCGTATTCCCATCGTAACTGACGATCGGTACGACCAGCACCTCGCCCATGGCATCGGCCACTGTATGGAACGGGGTGTGGCCACGGAACGCCAGGGAAGGGCTGACCCGATCGGCGCCGATGGCGAATTGAACATCCTGGAGATCATCCGCATCGGCCCATACTTCGAAGAACACATTGGGGAAATCGAAGACGTTGTAGGCTGCTGGGAACATGTTGGTCTGGAACCAGGTGAAGGTGGTATCCGACCCCACCTCGGTGCGCACGTGATAGGGGAAACTGCCGTTCGAATTCCCTGCCGCAGCGGCCAGGGCACGTCCGGGTCGGGCGAGGAGCAGATCCTCGATGAAGAGGGCGGCAGCGTCCTTGCCATCATGGGAGCCCCCGTACGACCCCATGCTGATGTTGACCACAGCGGGCTTGTTCAGGTCTTCGGCCAGGTCGAAGATATACTTCACCCCATCGGCCACCGTAGCCGCCCAGTTGGGAGCCCCCATGCGGCTGGCCACCATGATGATCTCGGTCTTGGGCGCCACACCCTTGTGCCTACCATTGGCCAGGCCATTGCCCGCAGCGGTCCCGGTCACCGTGGTCCCATGTCCTTGCGGGTCGGTCGGTCCATCGCCTCCGACCACCAGTTGTTCACGGGTCCATTCGGTGCCATAACCGTAGGGGGCCGGCGACTGTGGGTTCGCCTGTGGCACTTGATCCCAATAGCGGTACACCCGGGACACACCGTTCTCGTCGCGCAGATCGGGATGGTCCGTATCCAGGCCGGTATCGATGATCCCCATCACCACGCCCTCGCCATCGTAGCCTTGCGGCAGCGGAGCAGAACCCGAATGCACTTGGAGCACCCGGTTCTTCACCCGTGCCGAATCGTTCATGAGCCGCCCCTCGGCCAGGCTGAACTCGAAATGATGCACGGCCTGCTCACCGGCCAACTCGCGCACAGCGGTCACCGGCACCCGGGCGTTCACCATACCGGGTCGGGCCATGGTCACGCGGCCACCATGCCGCCGAACCGCATCCTGTAGTCTCTGCGCATCGCCGTGAATGAACAAGCTGACCTCGGCATCATCCATCACTTGTCGATCCAGGAAATGACGGAGCTGGAGGTCCATCTTCTCCTTGTGCTGGCCAAAAGCCGCAGCACCGAGAAGCAAGGCTGCGAGCAACGAGGTGGTGCGCATGAACATGGTTCAAAATTAACGGGTCGCAGGACCGGACATGGTATCGAAATGCGGCAGAGCGGGCAAGAATTCCACCCTTCCCCGTTGATGATCCACCGCGCAGCAGAAATGGGTCTTCCCGTTGGTGATCAAGAGGTACTTGACCTTGAACACCAAGTTATACCGTGCGGCCTGCTCGAAGGTGGCCTGGTCCAGACGCACCGAGGGCGCCTTGCATTCGACCAGCAACAGTGGCGATGCACACCGGTCATGCACCACGATATCGGCCCGTTTGGCCATGCCATTCAACGTCAGCCGGGACTCCACCCCGACCAGTGAAGGGGGGCATCCCAGGTCATGGACCAGGTAGTTCAGCACATGTTGGCGCACCCATTCCTCCGGGGTCAAGGCCACCCAACGGCGGCGTACGGGATCGAACACGGTGTCACCATCGGCACCATGCTTAGTTTTGACACCATGGTCCGGCAGGTCGAGCACCTCCATTGAACAGGACCTCACCCCACAAAAGTGCGTACGAAACACGAGATCGTGAGCAACTGGCTACCTCGGTACACGGGGTTGCCGCTCGAGGCGTTCAAGCCGCATGTGCTCCTGACCAACTTCGACAACTACCTGGACATCTTCTGCCAACAGACCGGTGCCACCATACCGGTGCGGGACAAGGCGATGAAGGTGGCCGTGGCCGAGGACATGGTGATGATCAACTTCGGTATGGGCAGCCCCATGGCCGCCACCACCATGGACCTGCTCAGTGCCATCGCGCCCAAGGCGGTGTTGTTCCTGGGCAAATGCGGCGGCTTGAAGAAGAAGAATCAACTGGGCGACCTGGTGCTACCCATCGCCGCCATCCGGGGCGAGGGCACGAGCGCGGACTATTTCCCACCGGAAGTGCCCGCCCTGCCCAGCTTCATGATCCAACGTGCGGTGAGCGGTGCGGTACGGGACCGGGACCTCGACTACTGGACCGGCACGGTGTACACCACCAACCGTAGGGTATGGGAGCACGACGAACCGTTCAAAGAACGGTTGCGGCAGCTCCGGGCCATGGCCATCGATATGGAAACGGCCACCTTGTTCATGACCGGTTTCGCCAACGAGATCCCCACCGGTGCGTTGTTGCTGGTGAGCGACCAGCCCATGGTGCCCGAAGGGGTGAAGACCAGTGCCAGCGACGCCAAGGTCACCGGCAACTTCGTCGAGAGCCACGTGCGGCTGGGGATCGATGCCCTCCGCGAGATCATCAATGAAGGCCGTTCGGTGAAGCACCTGCGCTTCGAATGAGCACCCTCGACGATTACAAGAAGGTGATGACCGACCTGCGGGGCGGCAAATTCAAGCCGGTGTACCTGCTGCACGGCGAAGAGGGGTTCTTCATCGATCGCATCGCTGCGGAGGTGGAGCGCCTTGCTTTACAGGACCATGAGCGCGATTTCAACCAGACCATCCTGTACGGGCGGGATTGCGACCCGGACCAGGTGAAGGACACGTGCCTTCGATTCCCCATGATGGCCGAACGGCAGCTCGTGGTGGTGCGCGAGCTCCAGAACTGGCGGATCGACCAGGTGGAGAAGCTGGAACCCTACCTGCTGAAACCCACCCCCACCACGGTGCTCGTGCTCTGTTACAAGCACAAGAAGATCGACGGGCGTAAAAGCATCTTGAAGTCGGCGCAGAAAGGTGGCGGGCAGGTGTTCCTGAGCGACAAGGTGCGCGAGGACCGGCTGCCCGACCTGTTGATCACCTTCGCCAAGAACCAGAAGCGCACACTGGGGAGCGCCGAAGCCACGTTGTTGGCCAACCATCTGGGCACCGACTTATCCAAGGCGATCAAGGAGGTGGAGAAACTGTGCTTGGTGACCGAGGAGGGAGGAGCCATCACCAGCGACATCATCCAGCGGTTCGTGGGCATCAGCAAGGACTACAACGTGTTCGAGCTACAGAACGCCATCGGTCTGCGCAATGCGTACAAAGCCCAACAGATCGCCAACCACTTCGCCGCGGACCCCAAGGAGAACCCCTTGGTGTTGACCCTGGGATTCCTGAACACCTATTTCAACAAACTGGCGATGGTACACGCCTGCGAAGGCAAGAGCCAAGCGGAGCTGGCCTCGCTGCTGAAGGTGAACCCCTATTTCGTGAAGGACTACCAGACCCATGCCCGGAACTACTCGAAGGCCAAACTGGTGGAGGTACAACGGCATCTGCGCCAGTTCGACCTGCGGAGCAAGGGGGTGGGTGGCGATGGTGGCGACCCCGGTGAGCTACTGCGCGAGCTGCTGGCCAAGGTGATGAGCTGACCCGAGGCCTCCTCTCCAACCAACGGTACATTCGGAACACGCAACGGGGTGGGTGACAAGGCCAGGTCGGCTACCTTAGCCGCCCCCTAACAGGAATCCATGTCGCGTTCGCTGAAGTCGTTCCTCGGTCTTCTCTTCCTCCTCCCCACCTATCTGGCGGCCCAGACCGGCACCATCCGCGGTTTCGTGTATGACAAGGAGTCCGGCGAACCCGTGATCTTCACCAACGTGGTGCTCAAGGGCACCACCATCGGTGCGGCCACCGACGTGAACGGGTACTACTCGATCAGCAAGGTGGCACCGGGCGCCTACACGCTGGAAGTGACCTACCTGGGCTACGACACCGCGCGGAAGGCGGTGACCGTGGCCCGGGACCAGATCCTGACGGAGAAGCTCTACCTGAGCAAGAGCGCCATCCAGATCCGCGAGTTCGAGGTGAGCGGTGAAAAGCAGGAGGCCCGAAGCCAGGTGCGTACCGGGGTCACCAAGCTGACGCCGCGACAGATCGAACGGATGCCGGCCATCGGTGGCGAAGCGGACCTGGCCCAGTACCTACAGGTCGTACCCGGGGTGATCTTCACCGGCGACCAGGGGGGGCAGTTGTACATCCGCGGTGGTTCGCCGATCATGAACAAATCCATGCTCGATGGCATGGTGTTGTACAATCCGTTCCACAGCATCGGTCTGTTCAGCGTGTTCGACAATGACATCATCCGCAACGCGGACATCTACTCCGCCGGGTTCAACGCCGACCACGGCGGGCGGGTGAGTTCGATCATGGACATCACCACGCGCGATGGCAATATGAAGCGCCTGAGCGGACGGGTTGCCGCCAGCACCTTCACCGGCAAGCTCTTGTTGGAAGGTCCGCTGAAGAGGCAAAAGGAAGATGGCGGCGGCTCCAGCTCGTTCCTTATGAACCTGCGGCACAGCTACCTGGACCGCAGCAGCAAGGTGTTCTACGAGAATGTACAGAAGGACGGCCTGCCCTTCACCTTCACGGATGCGTACGGCAAGCTCAGCTTCAATGGTCGGAACGGCAGCAAGGTGAACCTCTTCGGCTTCAATTTCAGCGATGGGGTACGGTACCGCCAGGTGAGCGACCTGAACTGGAACAACTGGGGGGCGGGCACCAGCTTCGTGCTTGTCCCGGCCGGTTCGGCGGTGCTGATCGATGGTACGTTCAGTGCCACGAACTACGACATCTCGCTCGCCGAAGGCGATCTCCCCGCACGGACCAGCGAGATCGCGGGGTTCAACGGAGCGATGAACTTCAAGGTGTTCAACCGCGACGACGAGGTGCGCTACGGGGTCGAGGTGCTCGGCTTCCGCACCAACTTCGCGTTCTTCAACAGTTTGGGGCGCGAGTTCAAACAGGAGGAGAACACCTCGGAGATCGCGGGCTACGCCATTTACAAGAAGGTGTGGAAGAAGGTGGTGCTGGAACCCGGTTTCCGCCTGCACTACTACGCCTCGCTGTCGGTGGCCAACCCCGAACCGCGGATCGGGCTGAAGTGGAACATCACGGACGACCTGCGTTTCAAGGCATCGGCCGGTCGGTACAGCCAGAACCTGGTAGCGGCCAACAGCGACCGCGATGTGGTGAACCTGTTCTACGGATTCCTTTCCGCACCGGACAACCTGCCCAAGACCTTCACCACCGCCAACGGCGATGTGCGCGATGTGAAGGACCCGTTGCAGCGGGCGAACCACGTGGTGGCCGGTATCGAGTACGACATCACCGATCACCTTTCCGCGAACTTCGAGGTGTACCTGAAGGATTTCCGGCAGGTGACCAACCTGAACCGCAACAAGCTCTTCAACGATACGGACGAATTCGCGGACGAGCCGGACGAGTTAAAGAAGGATTACATCATCGAATCCGGCCAGGCCTACGGTGCCGACCTTTTGCTGAAATATGAGAAGAACAACTACTACCTCTGGGCGGTGTACAGCTACACTTATGTGGACCGGTGGGATGGATTCCGGTCGTACAACCCGGTATGGGACCGGCGCAACAACATCAACCTGGTGGCCAGCTATGCCTTCGGCAAGTTCGATGCCTGGAAAGTGAACGCGCGCTGGAACTTCGGTTCGGGCTTCCCCTTCACCAAGACGCAATCGTACTACGGCAGCACCCAGTACAATGGCGATGTGAACTACGACTACACCACCAGCAACTCCAACCTGGCGATCATCTTCGGTCCGTTGAACGAAGGGCGGCTCCCGACCTATCACCGGTTGGACCTCGGGGTGACCAAGAGCTGGAGGCTGGATGAGAACCAAGTGGTGGAACTGGACCTTAGCCTGACGAACGCCTACGACCGGCAGAACATCTTCTATTTCGACCGGGTACGTTTCGAGCGGGTGGACCAGCTTCCGTTGCTGCCGAGCTTCGGGCTGAGCTATAAGTTCTGACGGCGAGGCGTGGGATTAATCGTAGTCGGTTGTCCGTAGGCGCTTTGCTGTCAAGGTGCGAACGCGGGCTGCCCACCGAGGAGCCTACGGGCGACCAACAACGGCGAAAGGGCATTCGTATTCCCGCCCACCGCTTATCTTTACACCCCGTGATCGCGGTTCCACCATGGAGCCCTCTCACCAGCGATGACGGGATCGACCAAATACATTTTCGTCACTGGCGGTGTCACCTCTTCCTTGGGGAAGGGCATCATCAGTGCCAGCCTGGCCAAGCTGCTACAGGCGCGGGGCTTCACAGTCACCATTCAGAAGCTGGACCCGTACATCAACGTGGACCCCGGAACGTTGAACCCCTACGAACACGGGGAATGCTTCGTTACGGAGGACGGAGCGGAAACGGACCTGGACCTGGGGCACTATGAGCGCTTCCTGGACGTGCCCACGAGCAAGGCCAACAACGTCACCACCGGGCGTATCTACCAGAACGTGATCAACAAGGAACGTCGTGGTGAATACCTGGGAAAGACCGTGCAGGTGATCCCGCACATCACCGACGAGATCAAGGCCAACATACAAGCCTTGGGCCGCAAGGGGATCTATGACTTCGTGATCACCGAGGTGGGTGGCACGGTGGGCGACATCGAGAGCCTTCCGTACGTGGAGGCCCTGCGGCAGCTTAAATGGCAGAAGGGCAAGGACTGCCTCACCATCCACCTGACCCTGCTGCCCTACCTGCAAACGAGCGGCGAACTGAAGACCAAGCCCACGCAGCACAGCGTGAAGGAGTTGCTGAGCCTGGGTGTGCAGCCGGACATTCTGGTGTGCCGCACGGAGCACCCCATGCAGAAGGGCATGAAGGAGAAGATCGCCCTGTTCTGCAACGTGGACACCAACGCCGTGATCGAGAGCCGGGACGCGGAAACGATCTACGACGTGCCCTTGATGATGCAGGCCGAAGGGCTCGACCAGGTGGTATTGCAGAAACTGAACATCAGCAACTACCCGGAGGTGGACCTCACCGCTTGGCAGGACTTCCTGCGTCGGTTCAAGCACCCGACCACCGAGGTGCACATCGGCCTGGTGGGCAAATACGTGGAGCTGAAGGATGCGTACAAGAGCATCAAGGAGGCGCTGGACCATGCGGGCGCGGCGAACGAATGCCGGGTGCATGTCAAATGGATCCACAGCGAGAAGCTCACCGCCAAGAACGTGCACAAGCACCTGGGTGGGCTCAGCGCCATCCTGGTGGCACCGGGCTTCGGCCACCGCGGCATCGAGGGCAAGATCGAGGCGATCAAGTACGCCCGGGAGAACAAGATCCCCTTCCTGGGCATCTGCCTGGGCATGCAGTGCGCGGTGATCGAGTATGGGCGTAACGTACTGGGGTACGCCGATGCCAACAGCACCGAGATGAACGCGGACACGACGCATCCGGTGATCGCCATGATGGAGGAACAGAAGACCATCGCGGACAAGGGCGGCACCATGCGGCTGGGGGCGTACACATGCAAGCTCGTCGAGGACAGCACCGCGTACAAGGTGTACGGACGGAAGGACATCACCGAGCGGCATCGCCACCGGTACGAGTTCAACAACGCCTATCTGGACGCCTATAAGAAGGCGGGGATGGTAGCCACGGGCACCAACCCCCAGACCAAGCTGGTGGAGATCGTGGAGGTGAAGGGGCATCCCTGGTTCGTTGGGGTGCAGTTCCATCCCGAATACCGCAGCACGGTGGCCAAGCCACATGCCTTGTTCATCCGGTTCGTGCAAGCGGCCATGGTGCAGGGTGGTACTCCGGTGCAGGCGGAACCGGTGGTGGCAGCGCAGTAGTCGCTTGGGCCGCTTGGACAAGGTGAAGCACCGACCGGTTGGCATCGGTCCACTTTCGTCGTCCATGCGAAGGCCGAGCGGGATCCTGTTCCCTTCAGCGGTCTATCTTTGCCGCCCTTCTTGCCTGAGATCTTGAAGTTCAGGCGGATCCCGAATGGATAGGAACTCGATCATCGGCTTCGTGCTCATCGCCGTCATTCTTGGCGGATACACCTGGTACACCATGCCCAGCGCGGAGGAGCAGGCGCGCATGCAACATGTCCAGGACAGCCTGGCCAATGTGGAGATCGAGCGGCTGGCACGGGAAGCCGAGGCTGCCCTCCAGGCCAAGGAGGCATCCCCGCGAGGCACGGCCACCCTGGCGCCAAGCACAACGGACAGCGCGTTGGTGGTGACCGGCGATACCGTGAACGCCGATAGCATCCGGCAGCTGCGCCTGGCCCAGCGTTTCGGGATCTTCACGCCTTCGGCAGAAGGCACGGCCAAAGAGGTGGTGATCGAGAACAGCCGCCTACAGGTGGCCATCAACACCCATGGCGGAAGCCCCACGGTGATCCGGCTGAAAGAGTACCAGACCCACGAGAAGACCCCGTTGTACCTGGCCGATCCGGAGAAGAGCGAATACGAATTCCGGTTCTTCCTCGGCAACCAGGACATCAGCACCAGCGAGCTCTTCTTCGCCGTGGAGCGGCAGGATAGCACCGGGGTGGTATTGAAGGCTCCCACCACGGATCCGGGGCGGTTCCTGCGGCTGACCTATCAACTGGACAGCACCAGCTACTTCATGGATGCCCGGGTCGAGCTGGTCGGGTTGGAACAGGAAGTGGATGCGCGTAACGCCGTGTTCCATTGGGAGCTCACCGGCTTCAGCAACGAGAAGTACCGCGACGGCGAACTGCGCAAGGGCAGTGTCTACTACAAGTACTTCAACAGCGACCGCGACTACCTGAGCGAGAGCAGCGCAGAGCAGAAGAAGCTGGAAGGGAAGACGAACTGGGTGGCCTTCAAGCAGGACTTCTTCACCGTGGCCATGATCAGCCCGGAAGGCTTCGCCAGCAACGGATCGGAGGTCGGTATCGAGCCGTTGGAAGACACCTTGCACACCAAGCACTACAGCGCCAAGCTGTTCTTCGAGAAGGAGCGTGGGGCCAAGGTGGACCTGCCGATCAGGTTCTACCTGGGGCCGAACCACTACGGCACCTTGCGCCGCACCGAGATCGCGCAGTTCGACCGGATCATGGACCTGGGCTGGGGCATCTTCGGCTGGATGAACAAATGGCTGGTGATCCCCATCTTCAACTGGCTCGATGGCTGGAACTGGAACTACGGCATCATCATCCTGGTGCTCACCATCGCCATCAAGCTGCTGTTGATGCCGCTGACGTACAAGAACTTCGTTTCCAGCGCCCGCATGCGGCTCTTGAAACCGGAGATGGACGTGATCAACGAGAAGCACAAGGATGGCGACCCGTTGAAGAAGCAGCAGGCCACCATGGACCTGTATCGCAAGGCGGGGGTGAACCCGGCCAGCGGCTGCCTACCCATGCTGGTACAGATGCCCGTGCTCTTCGCCATGTTCAAGTTCTTCCCCAGCAGCATCGAATTGCGGCAGGAGAGCTTCCTCTGGGCCGACGACCTGAGCACCTACGACAGTATCTTCAGTTGGACGGGGAACATCCCGTTCATCACATCGTTCTACGGCAACCACATCAGCCTATTCACCATCCTGATGGCGGCGAGCACCATCATCTACACGGCCATCAACAGCAAGCAGATGCCCACCCAGCAGGGCATGCCCAACATGAAGCTGATGATGTACCTGTTCCCGGTGATGATGTTGTTCTTCATGAACAGCCTGCCCGCCGGCCTGAGCTACTACTACCTGCTGGCCAACGTGATCAGCATCCTGCAGATGACGGTGATGAAGAGCTGGTTCGTGAACGAGGACAAGATCCGGGCGGAACTGGTGCAGAACATGAAGACGCCCAAGAAGAAAAGCAAGTGGCAGCAACGGCTGGATGACATGCAGAAACAGCAGCAAGCCGCACGGCGGAAGTGATCATCGCCTGACAACTCCGGGCTGGTGTCCCGACTTTGAACGCAGAGCTTTGGCACGGGATCGGCAACATGACCATCAGTAACCCCCGCGTGTGATGAAAGCCTTCGCCCTTCCGCTTCTGCTCCTTCTTATCGCGGGTTGTGCACGCAAGCAGTTCCTGGTCGCCGCGGAACCACCTGCCGATCAAGACGCGCCAGCCTTGGAGCAACGCCCGGTGCTGGGAGGGGCCGAACCGGCGGACAGCCTGGTGGTGAGCCTGCAACGCACGCCCTGCTTCGGCACCTGCCCGGCATACACCATCACGGTGTACCGAAGCGGCTACGCCACCTACTTCGGATCATCCCACGTCCAGTTGGAAGGGCTCCACGAAGCGCGGATCGGGCTGGACACGCTCCACCGGATCCTCGCCGATGCGGAAAGGAGCGGCTTCTACCAGTTCCAGGACAAGTACGACCGCGATGTCTCGGACCTACCCAGCTCCATCCTCCGGGTGGTGGGCAACGGCCGCGACAAGCGCGTGCTGGCGCGGATCGGCACCCCCGAGGCCTTCAAGCTGCTCTTCGCCCGTGTGGAGGAATTGCTGCTGCCCGTGGTGTGGACGCCCGTCCCGAATGCCCGGTAAGCCGCACCGTTGGCCCCTGATCCGACTTCACATCCCGATGTAGTTCCCTGTTCTTCAAGGGATACTACATTTGCGCTCCCTCATCCAAACCCCTCGACATGAAGCGAACGACCTCGCTGCTCACGGCAGCCCTCCTATTCCTCGGGACACAGGCCCACGAAGGCATGTGGCTGCTCAACAAGTTGAAGCAGATCAATGAAGCGGAGATGCAGAAGCTGGGCTTCAAGCTCACGGCCGAAGACATCTACGACATCAACAAGAGCAGCCTGAAGGACGGTATCGTTCGGTTGGGCGGTGGTTTCTGCAGCGGCGAGATGGTAAGTGCCGAAGGCCTCTTCCTCACCAACCACCACTGCGGTTACGATGCGGTGCAGGGGCTGAGCAGCGTGGAGCACGACTACCTCACCGATGGCTTCTGGGCCAAGACCCGGAAGGACGAACTGCCCGCTGGTTTCAGCGTGAGCTTCCTGCAGCGCATCGACGATGTCACCGATCGGGTAACGAGCCAGCTCACGGCGGAGATGACCGAAGAGCAACGCGACGCCAAGATCGGCGAAGTCGCCCAACAGCTCATCAACGAAAGCAACAAGGAGAACGGACAGAGCACCGAGTTCAAGGTGATGTTCGAGGGCAACGAATTCTACCTGTTCCACTACAAGACCTACCGCGATGTACGCCTGGTGGGCGTTCCGCCGAGCGCCATCGGCAAGTTCGGCGGCGACACGGACAACTGGATGTGGCCCCGCCACACGGGCGATTTCTGCATGTTCCGGGTATACACGGGTCCCGATGGGGAACCCGCTGATCCGAGCGAGGCCAACATCCCCTTCAAGCCCAAGCACCACTTCCCCGTGAGCAACGCTGGGGTGAAGGAAGGCGACTTCGCCATGATCATGGGCTACCCCGGCAGCACCGATCGCTTCCTGAGCAGCCACGGCGTGAAACTGGCCCTGGATGTGGAACAGCCGAACCGCGTGAAGATCCGTCGCGCCAAGCTGGACATCTACGACGAGTTCATGGACAAGGACAACGCGACGCGGATCAAGTACGCCAGCAAGCATGCCCAGGTGAGCAACTACTGGAAATACTTCATCGGCCAGCAGCGCGGATTGAAGCGCTTGAAGGTGTACGACAAGAAGAAGGCCCAAGAGGCCGAGTTGATGACCTGGGTGAACGCCGACCCCGCCCGTCAAGCGAAATACGGCAGCATCCTCACCGACCTGGAGAACGGATACAAGGAACGCGCGAAATTCGAGAAGGCCAATGTGTACATGCAGGAGGCCGCCTTCGGTAGTGAAGCCGTGGTCCTGGGCTTCCGGTTGTATGGGCTGAAGATGCAACTGGCCAACGACCCGAAGGATGCCGCCAAAGTGGCTGCGGCCGTGGCCCGCGCCCAGGCTGCCGCCGATGAGCTGTGGAAGGACTACGTACCGGCCATCGACCAGAAGGTGACCGCACAGATGTTCCGCATGATCCACGACGATGTGGAACGCGACCTGCAGCCCAGCGTGATGACCACGGTGGAGAAGAAGTTCAAGGGCAACTTCGACGCCTGGTCCGCCGCCATGTTCAAGACGAGCTTCCTCACCGACCGGGCGCGGTTGAACGCCTTCCTGGCGGCCCCCACGCTGAAGGCCATGGAGAAGGACCTGGGTTTCCAAACGGCCGAATCGTGCCTGAACCACTACCGCAACTTCCTCGGCCCCGCAGTGAGCGCCGGCGATGAGGACCTGGCCAAGGGTTACCGCCTGATGGTATCGGCCATGCGCGAGAAGGACCCTGCGCGCAGCTGGTACCCGAACGCCAACAGCACCATGCGCCTCACCTATGGCCAGGTGGGGAGCTACGTGCCGGGCGATGGCATGTTCTACAAACA
The DNA here is from genome assembly GCA_963169535.1 of Bacteroidota bacterium. GTDB lineage: Bacteria > Bacteroidota > Bacteroidia > Flavobacteriales_F > PHOS-HE28 > PHOS-HE28. Next base: position 20,230 of record CAUJED010000118.1, read on the forward strand.
CATCTGCACCGCCAAGGGCATCCTGGAGAAGGAAGACCCCACGAACGACGAGTTCATCGTTCCTGCCCGGCAGAAGGAACTGTTGCTGAAGAAGGATTACGGCCGCTATGCCGATGAGAACGGCGACCTGGTGGTATGCTTCATCAGCAACAACGACATCACCGGCGGCAACAGCGGCAGCGGTGTCTTCAACGCCAATGGCGAACTCATCGGCATCGCCTTCGATGGCAACTGGGAAGCGATGAGCGGCGATATCGCCTTCGAGTCGGAACTGCAGCGTACGATCAGCGTGGACATCCGCTACGTGCTGTGGACCATCGACAAATTCGCCGGCGCGAAACACCTGGTGGACGAGATGACCGTGGTGGAGCGCAAGGTGGAAGCGCCCAAAGTGGAGGCCCCGGTGGCGGTTCCCGCTCCGGCAGCGAAACCCGCCAAGCCCATGGTCCCTGCGAAGAAGAGCTGAGACCGGAACGCACTTGAAAGGGAACGGCGGCCATGGGGTCGCCGTTCTACATTCCGGTAGCCGCGAGCCGGAACCGAAGCCCCTACCTTCATCGCCATCGATCGGTGCGGTGCAAGAAGACCAGCGCACCCGACCGGACCCGCCACGATCCTACACCGCATCGCTGCCATGCCCGAGAACCAGGCTCCGACCAACGCTGGCACCATCCTCTTCGACGGCGTATGCAACCTGTGCAACGGCTTCGTGCAATGGGTCATCGTACGCGACCCCAAGGCCCGATTCAGGTTCGGCGCGCTACAAAGCCCGGCGGCGCAACAACTCGTGGCTGGCCAACCCGTTCGTCCGCTGGACCTGGGCACCGTGCTGTACGTGCGCAACGGGAAGGTGCTGGAGCGCTCCACCGCCGTGCTCCACATCCTGAAGGACCTCGGTGGCCCGTGGGGCCTGTTGTACGGCTTCATCATCGTACCGCCCTTCTTGCGCGATGCCGTTTACCGTTGGGTGGCCCGCAACCGCTACGCGTGGTTCGGGCGGAGGGAAAGCTGCATGCTGCCGACGCCGGAACTGCGGGCCCGGTTCATCGACCCGTGATCGACGGCGACCAGGAGTTCGCCATTGACCGGTGGACACTGGCGCAGTCCACTTCCTCCCCCATCTTTGCCACGTGAGAACACACCTCGTAACCGGCGGATGCGGCTTCGTGGGCCGCAACATGGTCAAGCGGCTCGATGCGCAAGGCGACCGCGTCCTCTTCATCGACGACCTCAGCGTAGGCACCCACCCCGATACGTGGCTGGGGCAGCGGCTGCGCTTCGAGCACAAGAACCTGCGGATCTACGGCGAGGACGAGCGCCTGATCTTCCTGCAAGCCGACCTGCGCGACGTGTTGCGCGAACTGAACAAGGACCCTGAATGGTTCCGCAAGGCGTACGGCCAGAACCTCGTCCAGTTCGACGACATCTTCCACTTCGCGGCCATCGTGGGGGGGCGCAGCAAGATCGACGGCGACCCCATGCTGGTGGCGCAGGACCTGAGCATCGATGCCGAGATGTTCCTCTACGTGTGCCGCAACAAACCCTGCCGCTTCCTGTACCCCAGCAGCAGTGCCGCATACCCCATCGACCTACAGACCGAGAGTAACACGCTCAAGCTGAAGGAAAGTGACATCGACTTCAAGAAGATGGGAGAGCCCGACATGACCTATGGCTGGAGCAAGCTCACCGGCGAGTTCCTAGCGAAGATCGCCGCCAGCCATTACGGCGTGCATGTCACCTGCATCCGTCCCTTCAGTGGCTATGGCGAAGACCAGGACCTGAGCTATCCCGTGCCCGCCATCGCAGCGCGTGCCGCAAAAAAGGAAAACCCCTTCGAGGTGTGGGGCACCGGCAAACAGGGCCGCGATTTCGTCCACATCGACGACGTGCTGGACCTCACCCTTCTGGCCATGGACAAGATCGGCGATGGCCGCGCCATCAACATCGGCATGGGCAGGCTCACCAGCTTCCTGGAACTGATCGAGGTCTTCACCGGCTTCGCGGGGTACAAGCCCACCATCAAGCCACTGCTCGACAAACCCGTGGGTGTCCACAGCCGCTACTGCGACATGACGTGGGTGGAGCAGAACCTCGGCTGGAAGGCGAAGATCTCCATTGAAGAAGGGATGCGCAGGGTCTATGAGGCGGCGTTGAAGAGGATTTGAACTGCGACGACGCAACGACGCCACGTTCATTAGTCCATGGAGCAGATGCGGGAGAACGAACTGGATGACCAAGTGATCGAGGCAGCGTTCCGAGTCCATCGGCACTTTGGACCGGGACTGCTGGAAAGTGCGTACGAAGCTTGTCTGGCCCATGAACTGCTCCACATGGGGCTGAGCATTGAAACACAGGTCGCGCTGCCGTTGGTATACCGCGAAGTGAAACTCGATGTCGGCTATCGACTTGATATCTGGGTGGAGCGCAAGCTCATCATCGAGAACAAAGCTGTGAGCGAGCTCCATCCGATCCATCTCGCGCAAATGCTGACCTATCTGAAGCTGACGGGCAACAAACTAGGCCGTGTGATCAACTTCAACAGCCCGCTACTGAAACAGGGAATGAAACGCGTGGTCAACAACCTGTAGCCCTATCTCTATGCAGATGTTCAATGGTCGCTATTCCCTCTTCGTCGCGTCGTCGCGTCGTCGCGGTTAACCTGTATTCGCAATGAGTACACAGCGCATCATCTGCTTCGGCCCGGGCCCCAAGTTCAAGGGCGGCATCGCGCAGTACAACACCGCATTGGCCCGTGCGCTGAAGGACGAAGGCGCACAGGTGACGATCGTGAGCTGGACGCAGCAGTATCCCGCGATCATCCCGCGCGAGTTCGTGGACAAGGCCAGCCGTAGCAGTTTCCTGGAGGGCTACGACATCCCGGTACACTACCACACCAACTGGAACGATCCGCGCACCTGGTGGAAGACCGCGAAAGCCATCGCCGCACTGAAGCCCGACAAGGTGATCATCCAGTGGTACAACCCCACCCAGGGCATCCCGCTGAACGCCATCGCCAAGCACCTGCGCAAGCACACGAAGGCCGAGATCCTCTTCGACCTGCACTTCGTCGCCGCCAAGGAGCAGAGCTCGCTGGACGCCCGGCTCACGCGGATGGCCCTACGCCACGGGCATGGCTTCATCGTACATGCCTACAAGACGGCGGAGGAATTGAAGGCACTTTTCGCAGGGGAGGAATTCCACCTCACGTTGGACGGGTCACGAGCACGAACGGAGCCGGGGCCTTTCCGGCGATCCATCCTCAAACTCTACCATCCGATCTATTCCCTCTTCAAGCCGGACCCCTCGTTCGACAAAGAAGCATGGAAGGCACAGCACGGCCTGCGGAAGCATGTGTTCCTATTCTTCGGCTTCATCCGCAAGTACAAGGGACTGCACTATTGCATCGAGGCCTTTGCGGAACTCGCCAAGCAGCGCCACGACGTGAGCCTGATGATCGTGGGCGAGCGTTTCTGGCAGACGGTGGACCAGAGCAAATTGAGCACCAAGCTGAAGAACGCGGTCTTCGGTACGGTGAAGAAGCTCTTCTTGAAGAAAGCCGATGACGAGCGGAACTACGATCCCCTGGCCTTGGTGGACACCCTCGGCCTCCGCGATCGCACCTTGGTGGTGGACCGGTTCATCCCGAACGAGGAGGTACCACCTTACTTCCAGGCTGCGGACACGATCGTGCTCTTCTATGAGACGGCCACGCCCAGCGGGGTGGAAAGCCTGAGCTACAACTTCAAGTTACCCGCAGTGGCCACGCGCGTGGGGCATTTCCCCGAGACCATCACCGATGGCTTCAACGGCTACATGGCCACACCCAAGGACATCGCCGACATGGTGCGGGTGATGAACGCGAGCATCGAACAGCCCATCCCGCGTGAGAACGTGATGGAGGCCACGAAGACCATGAGCTGGGCGAATTATGCGAAAGCCGTACTGAACGGCTAAGCCCATGCACATCCTCCTCTTCATCATCGGTCTGTTGGTGTCCCCGTGTCTCCACGCACAGGACATTCTGTTCGCGTCCACACCTGAGGATGCCATGAGCCACTATGCCGAGCAGGAGCCGCAGCTCTACGGCCATTGCACGGACAGCCTGCGGATCGACAGCGTGTACACGGAGGATGCCACCACCGGCGAACTGGTGCTCGGGGTGCAGACCTATCCCTTCGCCCGATACGAATTCTACTTGGACGGCGCGCTCTACCGCCGGATCGATATTCTCCAGAACATCGACACCCAGGAGGTGGGTTGGCGGCGGGACTTCGGTTCGAGAGATACCATCGGAGTCGTGACAACACGAATGATGGACATCCCCAACGGCGCCTATCACGAGTTCTTCCCCAACGGCAACATCCGCGTCAAAGGCACGCTGGATGGCTTCAACGCCGATGGCACACCGAGGAAGACCGGCCAATGGACGGAGTGGGATGAGAAAGGGAACGTGGTACGGCGGGAGACCTATCCTTAGCGCACCACAACGATCCGTTGCACGGTCCAGCCGCCGCACCGCACCAGATAGATGCCTTCATTCAGCGGAGCCTGAACATCCACGACCATCGCGTTCGTGCGTGAGGTGGCGAGCAAACGGCCGCCCACATCCATCACTTCCACGGTTCCGAGGGGCAACGGTGCTGCGATGTGGAGACGGTCTCCAGCCCACGTGATGGTCGGCTGTTCGGGAACCGTTCCATCAACGCCGGTACCGACGAAGTTCAACACACCATCGCAGGTGCTGCTGGCATTGGCGCTGTACGCGGTGAGCTGCAGCTGATACACGCCGCTGTTCGCGTAACGCTTCCACCCCCACCGTCGGGTGATGGTGTGTCCATCGCCACAAGCGTGCGCGTAGGAGGATGCACCGATCGAGAGGCACCACAGGTAGGCGATGTGCGGCATGCCGGAACCGACGGCCTCCGCATGGTATTCGCAACGCACGGCCGTTCCCACGTTGTTCTGCCACTGGCCCGATGCGTTGAACCCGTATCGATGCGTACCACTGCTGTTGGACCAATGTACCGTGCCATCCACGATGGTGGGCATGGTGTTCGACACGGAGGAACTGAGTTGTTCGGAACGCCAATCGTTGATGTTCCAGTCGTATGCCGCCGCACCGAGCGTGCCCGCCGCCGACTTCCACGCCACCACACCCTGTCCGATCGCGGGCACGTTCCCCGCATTGGCGCTCAACTGAGCACTGCGCCAGGCATCGAGCGATGGGTCGTAGATGGCCGCGCCCACCGTACCTGCGGCGGACACCCATGCCACGATGCCATCGCGGTTCAAGACCACGTTACCGCTGTTGGCGCTGAGTTGTGCACTGCGCCACAGGCCGGGCCCAGGATCATACACCGCCGCCCCAACCGTACCCGCATCGGAGACCCAGGAGACCACCCCATCGCGGTTCTGGATCTGGTTCCCGCTGTTCGCGCTCACCTGATCCTGCCGCCACTGTTGCCGGGCCGGATCGTACTGCGCCACACCCACGGTCCCCGCCTCGGACACCCACGCCACCACGCCATCGCTGTTGATGCACGTGTTCCCCGAATTCGTTGACAACAACGACTCGCGGAACATGGCCAGGTCGATATCGTACACCACGGCCCGCACGGTGCCCGTGGGCGACACGGTGGCCACCACGCCATCATCGTGTGTCCAACTGGCCACGCTGCTGAAGTTCGTTGTGCGGATCTGGTCCGTGAGCGGATCGAGCACCGTACAGGTGATCGTGCCTCCGTTCTGGGTGACACTGATCGGCGGGCCCCAGCCCCAGTCGTAGGATTGGGCGTGAATGGGACCGACCGTAAGCAGCGATCCCAGGATGGACGAACGGAGCAACATGGTGGTGGTAGTTCCATCGAAGCTACGGCTTCCCGGAAATCGACGAAGCACAAATCGGGTTCGTCGACACATCACCCGTATCCGTCTGGAAACTTGCAGCAATTAACACCCGTAAGAGACCGTCGTGTACCGCATGCGTATAGTTTCACCGCCCCTTGGCCGTACCGCGAACTGGAACCTCGCACGATGGTACGGCAGGGGAAGAACCTGTAGGATCGAATGATACAGATGCCCATGCTCGTGGCATTGCTCTTTACCTGGCTCTGGCCAGGAAACGCGAGCGAAGCCACCGCCCCGACCGTGGAGGCAGCCCCTGCGCCGACCGCGGCCCATGGTGCCAATGCGCTGTTCGAGGCCTTGTGCCTCGATGGCGAATTGAAGGAGGACGTCTTCGCGGCGTGTTACGAGCGTATGGAACGCAAAGGCATCAGCAGCCGGGTGGTCGCCATCGCGGACATGACGCAACCCAGTACCGCGAAGCGGCTGTATGTGATCGACCTGGAACGACAGGTGCTCGTGCTGCGCACGTACGTGGCGCACGGGCAGGGCAGCGGCGAACTGATGGCCACGCATTTCAGCAACCGGGAGGGATCGCACCAGACCAGTTTGGGGCTTTACCGGGTGGGGGCGGAGATCGTGAGCCCGAAACACGGTGCAGCGCTGCTGCTGCATGGCTTGGAGCGTGGCACGAACTGCCAAGCCTTGAAACGGGAGGTGATCATGCACGGTGCCGATTACGTGAGCGAATCGTTCGTCAAGGAACACGGGCGCCTGGGCCGTAGCTGGGGGTGCCCGGCCGTGAGCCGTGCGGACATGCCCCGCATGCTCGAGTTGTTGGCCGAAGGCGCCCTGCTGTACATCCACGGCTGAGCCCGAACTTTGGCGGTCGTTCCCGCGTATGCCGGGGCCTCACCATGCGCCCGCTCTTCATTCTCCTGCTTCTGTTGCTCGCCCTGGGCTGCACCGCACCCGGATCGCCGAAAAGCCTGGCCGAACAAGGACTGGAGATCGCACAGGTCTTCGAGAGCGCGGAGCCGTACACCGCACGGACCATCGACAGCACGGCCATCCTACGGTACTTGGAAGCGCACCCAGGATCCCGCGGCGACAGTGCGGCCATCTTCGCCTTCTACCAGCGACGCGGCTACCACTACGCCTGGTTCGTGGACGACAGCCTCTCCCATGCCGCACTCGGATTCGCTTCCCTGGTGCACCGTACCGACAAGGATTATCCAGCGGTGAAGGAACTGAGTGAACGATTACTGCGCCTGATCGAGCAACCGACCTTGGCGGAACCGGGATGCGACAGTTGCGGACAGGACCTGGAACTGGCCCTCACGGCGGAATTCTTCCATTTCGCCAACAAGAAATACGGCGGTGCCGTGGGGCGCGACCTGCGCGAGCTGGATTGGTTCATACCCCGCACCAAGAAGAACTACGACCGGCTGATCGACTCCTTGGCCGCGGGCCACATGGACCTGAGCCTGATCGAGCCCCTGCACCCGCAGTACGCCCTGCTGAAGGAGCGCCTCCGCAAATACGTGGCCATGGACACCCTGGTGCGTTGGGAGGTGCTATCCTTGGGCGAACGCAAGAAACTCGAACCCGGCGACAGTGCCAGCGTGATCCCCGACATCCGGCAGCGCTTGATGATCCTGGGCGACCTGGTGAGCGGCATGGACACCATCGTACTCCATTCCATGCGGTACGACAGCACCCTACTGGAGGCGGTGATGCGGTTCCAGGAGCGCCACAACCTGCTGGCCGACGGGGTGATCGGCAACAGCGTGATCCGTGCCTTGAACGTGACCCCCGCCCAGCGTGTGCGTACCATGTTGGTGAACATGGAGCGCCTGCGGTGGGTGCCCGAGTCCTACGCCCCGGACCTCATCCTGGTGAACATCCCGGAGTACAGGATGCATGTGTACGAAGGAGGGAAAGAAGCCTGGAGCATGAACGTGGTGGTGGGCAACACGGCCACCCGCACGGTGATCTTCAGCGACACGCTCAGCACCATCGTCTTCAGCCCCACCTGGAACGTGCCCACCAGCATCGTAAGGGGCGAGATCCTGCCCGCCTTGAAGAAGGACCCCAACTACCTCGCGAAAAAAGGCATGGAGCGGATCGGGGGTACGGACGCCAACCCCGTGATCCGGCAGAAACCCGGTGCGGGGAACGCCTTGGGCAAGGTGAAATTCCTGTTCCCGAACAGCTACAGCATCTATTTCCACGACACCCCGAGCAAGGGGGCCTTCGCACGGGAAAGCCGCGCTTTCAGCCATGGGTGCATCCGGTTGAGCGAACCCAAACGCCTGGCCGAATACCTGCTTCGGAACGACACCACGTGGACCACGGCGAAGATCGACGCCGCGATGAACAAGAAAAGCGAGACATGGGTGAAGTTGAAGGAGAAACGCCCGGTGACGATCGGGTATTTCACCGCCTGGGTGGGGACCGATGGTCGCACGTACTTCTGCGACGATGTGTACGGGCACGATGCCAAGCTGGCGAACGAGCTCTTCTTCGACCCCACCCCCGCACCCGACCCGCTTCCCGTTATGGCGCTGTAGCAGGAGGAGGCGCGGCGCTGACGAGCACACCGCTCGCACCGAGGTAGGCCGCGAAACTGCGGTTGGTCCAGTGCGTAGCGTCGGTATCCAAGGGCAGCACCTTCAAACACCGGGGCAACTCCACCGTGGGCAGGATGACCACCTCCTTGCCGCGCACGGCGGCCTCGGCCACGGCGCGATAGCACTGCCGCATGTCCGCATCGTAACGTTTCATACGACCGCTCAGGAGGTCGGCCGTCACACGCCCATCACGTCCGGCCCATAGCGCACCGGTACACAGCAACACGAAGGCCCACCGCATTGCCGAAGCGTCCGCATGGGCCACCCACCGGCCGCGTGGTCGGAAATGGACCTGGTCCCAAACGGCCACGGCCCAGAACCACGAAGGGATGAAGAAGAACAAGGCCATGCCGATGGTGCGGTACTGACCTAATATGCCCGTTGGCCAATAGGTGACCACCATGCAGATGAACACCACGGCGAACGGCAGGGCGAGGGCCACCCATTTGTTCGATATCTTCACGAAGGGATCCACCAGCCCCAGCCTGATGCCCTTGCGTAACAGGGCGACGAACACCACGGTGGGCAGCACGAGCACCAGGACCCATTGCAGGGTGAAACGGCCGGTCTGTGCCACGCTGTATCCGATGGTGCGCACCAGGTCGTGCCGCAGGGGGAACAGCGCCCCCCGGGTGGCGTTGCCCGGGGCCACCACCACCACCAGCGTGCAGACCAGCGCAAGGAGCAGGAGCCACACCGCGGCCCTGCGCAGCGCCGGAGAGCCACCCCGCATCCAGTGCCACAAGCCCAGGTGCGCGAGCACCAGCATGGCGGCATGCACCTCGTTGCTCCCCACCACCATGGCCACGAGCAGGGCCTGTTGCGCATACCACCAGCCATGCACCACTCCTGGTCGGCGCAGGGCATCGATCCAGCGTATGGCGATGAACACACACAGCACATTGGCCAATTGGTAGGTGACCGCTCCGGTGTACCAATAGAAGCCCTCGCTGGCATCGGGGATCAGGTGCAGGTAGAGCAGCAGCCAGGCGAGCGCCCCGGTCACGGACCAGTGCAAAGGCAGGCGCGGCGCGAGCACACGCAGGCATCGTTGGAAGGCCAGGGCGGTGAGCAGGATCAGCACCACGGCAGCCAGGCGATATAGCGGGAGCCCGCAATCCAAGCCGAGCACCAACGGACCACGCAACACCAGCACATTGGAGAAGTAGCGTCCGTTCCATGAGGTATACTCCTGCACCAAGCGTTCGCCCAAGGGAGTGGTCATGCCCACCACGGCGTAGCTCAGGTCATCCGCATAGGGGTGAATGAAGAAGGCGAGCGCCAGGTGGCGTGCCAGGGCGATCCAGAGGATGGCCTGGGCCATGCGGTACGGGAGGCTGGCCTTCATCGGCCCAAAGATGAGCGGAGCACGCTCAAAGACCGATGCGCTCGCTGACGCGGTATCGGTTGCGGTCCTCGCCATTGCGGCTCACGAGGTCGGCCACGAAGCCGGCGGTGAAAAGCTGCACGCCGATCACCATGGCGGTGAGCGCCACGAAGAACAAGCCTGAGCTGGTGACCCGTGGTGCCGCCACATCCAGCACGAAGCTGTACCAGAGCTTCTCGCCGACCACCCACCCCGCGCACAGGAAGCCCACCACGAACATGATGGTGCCCAGACCGCCGAAGAAATGCATGGGTTTCTTTCCGAAACGGAAGATGAAGGTGATGGTGAGCAGATCGAGGAAGCCGTTGATGAAGCGGCTCAGGCCGAACTTGGTGTGGCCGAACCGGCGCGGATGGTGCTTCACCACCTTCTCGCCGATCTTGCGGAACCCCTCCTTCTTGGCGATGAAGGGGATGTAGCGATGCATCTCCCCGAACACCTCGATGTTCTTCACCACCGCTTTGCGGTAGGCCTTGAGCCCACAGTTGAAATCGTGCAGGTACACACCGCTCACCCGGCGGGTGGTCCAGTTGAAGAGCTTGGTGGGAATGGTCTTGGTAAGCGGATCGTACCGCTTCTTCTTCCAGCCGCTCACCAGGTCGAAGCCCTCCTCCCGGATCATGCGGTACAGCTCCGGGATCTCGTCGGGATCATCCTGCAGATCGGCATCCATGGTGATCACCACCTCGCCCTGCGCGGCGATGAACCCCTCGTTGAGCGCGGGGCTCTTGCCGTAGTTGCGACCGAAGCGGATGCCCTTCACCCGAGCATCCTCGTGGGCCAGGCGCTGGATCTCCTCCCAGGAGCCGTCGGAACTTCCATCGTCGATCAGGATCACCTCATAGGCCTTACCCATACCGGAGAGCACCCGGTGCAGCCACGCCACCAAGGGGGGCAGCGATTCGCGCTCGTTCAACAGGGGAACGACGATGGAGATGTCCATGGTGGTGCAAGGATAGTGCATGCGGGAACGCGGCCATGCGGCAGGGCAGGTCGGCCACCTCCTTGGTGGCGGTGGGCACCGGTGCCAAGGGCGCGACCCCGAGCCAAGCCCCCCGCAGCGCTGAGCGGATACGTTGCAACGCGCGGTAGGCGACACGTGAAAGTACGGTCGACCCGTTCGGCACAAGCTCCTTCGACCTATCTTTGTGCCTGGGGCAAGTCCTGTACGACCAGCTCCCGCCGAATCCCCCAGGGCCGGAAGGCAGCAAGGGTAGGCGGTTGAAGCGGTGCGATATGGGTCGCTTGCCCCTCTTTTTTTGCCTATACCGAAGGGTATCTACCTTTCCGGCCATGGGCACTTCCACGAAAGTCATCCTGATCACGGGCGCATCCGGCGGCCTGGGTAAAGCCATCGGACTACGGCTGGCCAAGGCGGGCCACACGGTGTTCGGCACCAGCCGACAGCCGCAGGTAGGTCACGGCCATGGCGGGTTCCCCCTGTTGCCCATGGACGTTACCGACGATGGATCCGTGCATGCGGCGGTAGCAGAGGTGGTGAGAAGAGCCGGTCGGCTGGACGTGGTGATCAACAACGCCGGGCTGGGCATACAAGGCCCTGCGGAAGACATCACCCCGGAGTTGGCCAACCGGTTGATGGACACGAACGTGACCGGGGCGCATCGTGTTTGCCGAGCGGCGCTTCCACCGATGCGTACCCAGGGCGATGGACTCATCATCAACATCACCAGCGTGGCGGGCAACTTCGGACTTCCGTACCGCAGCTTCTACAGCGCCAGCAAAGCCGCCTTGGAGCGGTACACCGAAGCCTTGAGCACGGAGGTGGCCCGGTTCGGCATCAAGGTGCTCACGGTGCAACCGGGCGAGTTCAACACCAACATCGCCAGTGCACGGCTGCGCCCCGAAGTGATCAGCGAGGCCCATCGACCGGGCTACGAGCGAGCCATGGCCATCCTGGGGGGAAGCATGCACTACAGCCGCGACCCCGATGAACTGGCGGTGGTGGTGGAGCGCATCATCGGTGCGAAACATCCGAAGACCACGTACATCGTAGCACAGGGGCTCCAACGGCTGAGCATCGTCCTGAAGAAGATACTTCCCGGCCGGATGTTCGAGCGCATGGTGCGTAAACACTACGAGTGATCCCGATGGAAGCCTACGACCCGCACAACTGGCTCAAGGCCCTCCTGATACACCGGTCGGACACCTTCCGGAAGCTCTGGCCCTACCTGCTGCTCATCGGACTGTTCACCGCCGGGATACGCTACCTGGAAGTGGAGTACCTGCACCTGAGCGAGACGAGCGACCTGAGCAACCTGCCGGTGATGCACAGCCTGCTGGGTTTCGCGATCAGCATGCTCTTGGTGTTCCGCACCAACACCGCATACGACCGGTGGTGGGAGGGCCGAAGGTTGTGGGGCCAACTGGTGAACGTGAGCCGGAACCTGGCGATCAAGGTGGGAGCGATCTTTCCGCCGGAGCAACAGGCCACCAGGCAGTTCTATGCCCGTTGTATCGGACTTTTCCCGAGTGAATTACAGCGGCACCTCCGTTCGGAACGCACCCGCTTGGCCCTGGATGCGGCCCCCCACCCCGAGTTGGTCGGCCTGGACCGGAACAAACACGTGCCCGGGCAAGTGGTCTCTTTGATGCAACAACGGATCCAACGGCTCTATCACGAGAAGGCGATCACCGGCGACCAGTTGATCACATTGAACACGGAGCTGGTGCAATTCATGGACATCTGCGGAGCCTGCGAACGGATCAAGAACACCCCCATCCCCTACTCGTACAGCAGCTTCCTCAAGAAGTTCATCGTGATCTACGCGTTCACCCTGCCATTCGGATTCGCGTTCTCATTGGGCTACCTGGCCATCCCCGTGGTCATCTTCATCTTCTATGTTCTGGCCAGCTTGGAGCTGATCGCCGAGGAGATCGAGGACCCCTTCGGTACGGACAGCAACGACCTGCCCATGGAACGCTTGGCGGCCATGATCCAGCAGAGCGTGGACGACCTGCTGAATTGATACCGATCCGCACGAAGGACCTGTTCGGGATCCCCTCGAACTCGCCCCGGTCTCAACTTCGCCCATGCTTCGCTACGGATCGTTCACGTAGACACCGCGACGCGATGCTTTGGGGGCTGTACCAGATCGAAAAAAACAGCCTCGGGTTCCTTCGTTCAAGCGACCCCGGACAAGCTCTCACGATCCACGCGATCCTTCTCCGCATGCCTTCGTCGGGACAGGGATCCCATACGCGCCACTGCCCGCCAATACGCCGATCGTATCCGAGCGATGAACGCTCCCAGGTCCTCCTGCAAGGGATCCCGAACCGGGGCTATGGCTTCGCCGACCGCTCCTTCTTCAGGGCGTACCGTACCAGTACCGGGGATCGGCCCTTGCCCTCGCTGCTCAGCCACATGGCGCCATCGGGGGTGAAGGTGATGCCTTCGGCCTTGGGGAGCAACTTGGGATCGAGGAATACCAGGTCAACCAGGCTGCCGCTGCGATCCACCACGAGCAAGGTGCGATCCACCGCGGAGAGCAGGTAATAGTGCCCATTGGTCGGATCCACGGCCACCGAACTGTACCGCAGCTTCAAGGCGGACTTCGCCTTGCCCTTGCCCTTCGTATCCTTCGGCACTTCGATGCCCAGTGCCTCGGCCTCCCGTTCCAATCGGTCCAGGGAAAGGCGCAAGGCCGCTCGTGGCGCCATCGCCGTGGCATGAGGATCGATGGCATGGATCAAGCGTTCGTCCTTACCCGCTTTAGAGCCCTTCTGGAGATCCTTGGGAGAGACCAACACCATGCCCGAGCGATCGTCGTAGCCGAGCCCTTCGATGTTCCGGTTGGGGATGGCCAGTCGGAACGTATCGCGCACCGCCATACCGGAGGCCCGATCGCCGAGGCGGTACACGAGGCCATCGCTGCGCAAGGCGAAGAACTCGTTCCCGACCCTGGTGAGCCCTTCCATATCGGCCGGTCCGGCGAACGCGACACTATCCAGAATGCGCCCGGTTCGGGTGGAGAGGAAATAGATGCTCGCGGACTCATCGTGCACGCAAGCGATGGTCTCGGCATCCACATCGGTGAGGGCGGAGATCTCGTTGAGCTGGCTCGGCAGCTCGAACACCTGTGCGGGGTCCCGCATGTCGTACGGAATGGCTTTGCCAGGCGAGCCCTTCTGGGCCGCAGCACAAGCGGAAACGAGCATGAGGAAGGGCAGCAGTGTGCGCATGGGACAAAGGAAAGGCCGAATGTCCCGACCAGCCACCACCGGAAGCACAGCGGGCACCATGGGAGTCCGGCACCGCCACTTGTGGGTACGAGACCCGGTTGCTTTCTTCGTGGCACACCACCTGCATGGCACAAGACACTTCCCGCCTGGGCGGGATCTTCCCGGGGCGTTCCTGGCTACTGGTCACCGTTGCGGCCTTGGGCTACTTCGTGGACATCTACGACCTGGTGTTGTTCAACGTGGTGAAACGTGAGAGCCTGGAATTCATCCTTGGCGCGGGCCATCCGGACATCAAGGACCGGGGCATCGACTTGTTCAACATCCAGATGTTGGGCATGTTGGTGGGAGGGATCCTCTGGGGCATCTGGGGCGACAAGCGGGGGCGGATCACGGTGCTCTTCGGCAGCATCCTGCTCTATTCGGCGGCCAACATCGTCAATGCCTTCACCTTCGACCTCACCACCTACGCCATCGTCCGGTTCATCGCGGGGGTGGGCCTGGCCGGCGAGTTGGGGGCGGGCATCACACTGATCACCGAGACGCTTCCGCGCGAGAAACGCGGGTACGGCACCATGGTGGTGGTCACCTTCGGGGCGTTGGGGGCGGTGTTCGCGGCGGAGATCGCGGACCACGGTGCATGGTTCGGGCAGCTGTGGGCCAACCTCACCGGGCGAACCCTGATGAACTGGCAGGTGACCTACTTGGTCGGCGGGCTGATGGGGCTGGTACTGCTGGTGCTGCGTGTGGGCACCTTCGAAAGCGGCTTGTTCAAGAACGTGCAGCACAGCGCGGTGAAGAAGGGCGACCTGCTGATGCTCTTCAACGACCGTGCGCGTTTCCTACGCTACCTCAGTTGCATCCTGATCGGTGTACCGGTGTGGTACGTGATCGGGGTATTGGTGAGCCTTTCGCAGGATGTGTTCGTACCTGAGCTGGGCATCGACATCAGTTCATTGGACGAGGCCGGCCGCAAGCACATCAACGGACAGGCCATCAAGTATGCGTACATCGGCCTGAGCATCGGGGATCTCCTCAGCGGCATCCTGAGCCAGGTCATGCGGAGCCGCAAGCGGGTCATCCTGATCTACCTCGTGGCCAACCTGGCACTCACGCTGGTGTTCTTGTTCGGCATGCGGGGTGCGCACATCGAGGCGTACAATTGGCTGTGCTTGGCGTTGGGCACGGCCACGGGCTACTGGGTCATCTTCGTCACCGTGGCCAGCGAGCAGTTCGGCACCAACATCCGGAGCACGGTGGCCACCACCACGCCCAACTTCGTTCGGGGGGCCGTGCTGCCCATCACCAACGCCTTCAAATTCATCGCCGTGCCCGCAGGCACCATCACAGGCGCTTTGGTGGTGGGGCTGGTGTGCATCGGTGCCGCCTTCTGGGCCACCTCGCGGATCCAGGAGACGTTCCACCGCGACATGGACTTCGTGGAACGATAAGCCCAGGACATGGCCCCCGGCTGGATCATCGCCCCTGCGCTTGTGCCCCGTGGTGATCGTCCCGGCCACGACCATGGGTGGGCCTTGGGCATCACGGCCCTGTACGTGATCGCGGCCTTGATCCATGGCCTGCTGAGCCAGGCGCCTTGGGACGACGACTGTATCGTACGGTACTTCCACTGTCGCGAGGCCTGGCAACGGCCCGAGTACTTCTTCAGCGTCTGGGACCGACCGTTGTTCGTGGCCCTCTTCGCGCCCACCGCGGTGCTGGGCCGTACGGTGATGATGGTGCAGATGGTGGCCATCGGCGCCTTTTCCGGATGGTCGCTCTACCGCGCCCTGCAGCTCCTGGGTTGGAAAGACGCCTACCGGGTCCTCCCCTTCTTCTACTTCCAGACCTACTACTTCAGCCTATCGCGGAACTTCGTCACCGAGCCACTGGGGGTCGGTGTGATCTGCCTGGGGTTGCTGGCCTTGGTGCGCGAACGCTACGGCCTGTTCGCCCTGCTGGGCGGCCTGCTCCCCTTGGCACGTTTGGAGTTGGCGCTGATCCTGCCCTTGTGGGCCCTGGTGTTGGTGATGCAGCGGCGTTGGCGGGCCATGGTCTGGTTGGTGCTGCCCACCTTGGTCCTGCTGGTGCTCGGGTACCTCGTGCGCCGTCCCTTCGATCCGTTCTGGCTCCTCACGGACACCTTCGGCAATGTCGGTGAGAACCGCTATGGTCATCGCGACCCGTGGCACTACTTCCAACGCAGCGCCTATGTGGTGGGTCCGGTGGTGTTCCTTTTCCTGGTGATCGGGTTGGTGGAACGGGTGGCCCGTCGGCGCATCGACCTGTTCATCCTGTTGCAAGGGGCGGCCATCCTGTTGGTGTACGTCGTTTTCTCGTGGAAGCTGGACCTGGGCAACGCCGCGGGTTTCTTGCGGAACCTGATCCCCCTCACCCCGCTCATCGCCGTGGTCGCGTACGAAGGGTGCATGGTGTGGATGAGCACCCTGGATGATACCGATGGCTCCACGGCCGAGCCCACCACCACCGCTGGGAGCCTGGCGCACCTGCGCCCCCATCTCGCGGGACTTGGGGCCGTGGTGCTCTTGTGGCACTACTTCGGCACCACGATCGCCGACCACCACCGGATCACCGACACCCCCGACCATGGACCGGCATACGTCGCCCTGGCCGCGACGCTCGTTGGGCTGGTGTTGTTCATCCGGCGGCAACGGCGGAAGCCGGCACGTTGGGCCAGTGCGGCCGCGGCTACGCTGGTCGCCGCACTGGCCGTGGGCTTCACGCTCCACACCGAAAGACCCGATGCCCACCTGAACGACGAACGCCGCGCCATCGCCGAGGTGAGCGACCTGTACCGGACAAGCCCGCTGCGCGCGATGCCCTTGTTGTGCAACCATCCCTGGTTCTTCTGGACCCTGGACCTGCGCCCCGAACAGGAGCCGCACACCCGACCGCTTACCCTGGCCACCGTGGACCGCGCACCGATCCATGCCGTGCTCCTGTGGGAGAACCACTACGGGAACCGGTTGCGTGGCGATGTTCCGTTGGACGCCCTGTACGCACGACGAGACCTGGTCGAGGTGATGCACGTGATCGGCCGCGACCACCGGACCACCGTGGGGTTGTTCCAGAAAGTGGACCCCACGGCCCAGGACCACGCCGCGTTGATCGCTCGGAACAGGGCCATCTACCCGGGCAACGTGTATGTTCTACTGGCCGAGCACCTTCATCGCATGCGCCTTGGCGACCACCCTGGAGCCCTGTCCACGGCGCAGGACATGGTGAAAGCGGACAGCACGTATGCCGAGGCCTGGGTGGCGTTGGGTGGGGCGTACACGGCGATCGGGCGCCATCGTGAGGCCATCGCCGCATACCAACGTGCGTACGACCTGGCCCCTACGTTGGTGGGCATGCACTACCAAATCGGTCTGGCCCGGTACAAGCTGCACGACTTCACTGGTGCGATCGCGAGCCTGAAGGCGTACATCGCCCGGGAACGCCGGGTGAAGGAAGCCTACGAGGTGCTGGGGAGCGCCTACTTCGACCTGATGCGCTTCGATGCCTCCGCGGCCATGTTCAGCAACGTGATCGAGCTGGCCCCCACGTCGCCCAGCGGATGGCTGAGCCGGGGCAACGCCCACCTGCGCGCCGGCAGGGTGGACATGGCCCTGGACGACTACGACCGGGTGCTTCGCCTCGTACCGGACCACCGCACCGCCAAATTCTATAAGGCCATGGCCCTGATCCAGCTCGGGCGGAAAGGGGAAGGATGCACGATCCTGAACGATATGGCCCAGGCCGACGACCCCGCGATCGCCCAGGCCATCGCCACGTGGTGCCCTTGACCCGAGAGACGGGACATGGCCGAACAAGGTCCAGAACCCCGGGATCGCCGGCTACCGATCGAGTACGGAGCATCGGGTTCTAACTTGCCGCCATGCCGGTGACCGAACTACGCACGGTGTTGGAGGAGATCGCAGCCTATGATGGGCAGGAGGTGGACCTGCTGGCTCGGCTGGTGCGTGCCATCAGGCCCACGAAGGACGAACAGGAGCGCGCGTTGGCGCCAGGGTTCGCCCGCCTGTTGGCGTTGTTGGAAACGGATGCAGCGCTTCGTGCGGGGCTCTCAGCATACGTGCATCGGTTGATCTCCTGGAAACGCCTGAACCGTGCCCTGGTGGACCCCGGGATGGTGAGCGGCGACTTCTGGCACGAACTGCGCGAACGCCTCAACTACAAGCTGCTGCCCTTCCAACCCGATCCCGGCACCATAGATCATGTGCTGGTGAACGTGTTCTTCAAGGAACGCGATGGCGACTGGGTGCGGGCGTTGGACCAAGGCGAGTGCGTACGCCTGCTCTCGTTGCTGGACGGCCGCAGCCTGCACGACCTGCCGATGGGTTCCTTCACCATGAAGGAGCTGCTCTTCGCCATCAAGGTGATCGGCCTGCGGATCGCCGGGCGTGCGTTCGACAGCCGGGTGCTGCGCATGGTGCCCGAGCACGAGAACCTCGCCAACCCCTTCGTGCTGCTGGGCGACGAGCTGGACCGCTACATCGCCGGGCTGAATGATGGAACCGTGGCGCGCGGCACCGCCGACCCTGTTCGCCTCCGGATCGGTGAGCTGATGGACCAGTGCCACGCCATGATCGGCCAGGCCTACGACAATAGTGCGGTACATGGCATCGGGTTCCGGGTGAACCAGAACCTGATGGCGTTGCAACGCATGCTGGAGCGGCTGGAGCTGATCCTCGACGCCATCGTGGTGGACCCGCGTGTCGATGGTCGTTCGTCGACCGTGGACCTGATCAAGAACATGGTGGCGTTCAACACGGGTCGCACGCACATCAAGGGCTTCATAGACCGAAGCACCCAGGTGGTGGCACGGGAGATCTCGGCCCACGCGGGGCGCACCGGTGAGCACTACATCACCACCACCGGGCGCGAATACCTGGCCATGTTGCGCTCGGCGTTGGGCGGAGGGGCCATCGTGGCCTTCGCGTGCATCCTGAAGACGTGGTACGGCACCTTCGACGTGAGTCTCTTCACACGGGCCTTCCTGTACAGCATGAACTATGCGATGGCCTTCATCGCGATCTACCTGACCCACTGCACCCTGGCCACCAAGCAGCCCGCCATGACCGCCGCCACCATCGCTGCCACGCTGGACGATGGGCAGAGCGCACGCGGCGCCGAACGCTACAACGAACTGGCCGCGTTGCTGGCCCGTGTATGGCGTTCGCAGTTCATCGCTTTCGTGGGAAACGTATTCATGGCCTTCCCCGTGGCGGTGGGTATCGCCTACGGCTGGGATCACTTCTTCGACCCCGACATGCTGGCGAACAAGTACCCCAAGATGATCCATGAGCTGAACCCCTTACGCTCCCCGGCCATCCTGCACGCGTCCATCGCCGGGGTGTTCCTCTTCATCAGTGGCCTTATCGCCGGGAATGTGAGCAACAAGATCATCCATGGTCGGATACCGTACCGGATCGAACATCATCCCGTGTTGAAGCTCACCATTTCGGCTGCGAAACGAGAACGGCTGGCCGCGTACTACCAACGGAACGCTGCAGGCATCATCAGCAACTTCTGGTTCGGCTGCTTCCTGGGGTCCATCAGTATCGTGGGCGTTTTCTTCGGTTTGCCCCTGGACATCCGTCACATCACCTTCACTGCGGGGAACCTGGGCTTGGCCATGGTGGGTGGTGGCTGGCACTTCGATGCCTGGACCATCGCGATATCGGTGCTGGGCATCGGGCTCGTCGGGCTGTTCAACTTCATGGTGAGCTTCGGACTATCGCTGACCTTGGCGCTGCGGTCCAGGGGCATCGCCTTCTCGGAACTGATCCCCATCGTACGGGCGGTGTTCACCCATTTCAAGGCGCGGCCATGGGTGTTCTTCTTCCCGATCGGGGATAATGGCGAGCCGATCCGCGAAGCCGTGGCCGAACCGGTAACGGGCCAAGCGGAGGATCCGGTGCGTTAGGTCGGCAATGCACGCTGAGGTGTTGCGGCGCCCCATTCCCGTCGCGGCTGGAACGGAGCAGGACGGACGACCAGACCGTGGGAGTGCGGTGGTGAGCGGTGCTTGCGGGATGCTTCGTGAGCGGGCGTAGCGGCAGCTTGCCGAAGGCGAAGCGCAGGCTTGGCGCGAGCGAGGACGCGACCAACGGAAGCGACCGGAGCCGCAGCCATGCCCGCTGAACCGAGGCAACTACAGCGAAGCACGCGGCCCGCGCGGTGGCCGGTGCGGGGCAAGGGACACGCCCACCTATTCCGTAACGCGTTCTCCGCGGTATAGGCGCCCCCCTTCAGAACTGGAAATAGATGAAGGGCACCATCCCTGCCGTGACGGTTTGGTACACCACGAAAACCACGGCCACGCATGCCAGCGCCATGGCCCAGAGCGGCAGTGCGGCGAACTTGGCGCGGTACCATTCCTTCGTGCGGGTGGGTAGCCAGTGCACCACGAAGCCGAGCAGCATCAGGGCGAACACACTGCGGAAGCCCCAGAGCACGTCGCCCGCCAGATGCCAACTGAAGGCATTGCCGATCCGGGAGAGCATGAGGTTGACCTGCTCCAAGGACGAGCCCCGGAACCAGAACCGGGTGAAGGTGATGAACGCGAAGGTGATCGCGATGGCCTGGAACCGCGCGAACCAGTGCGTGCTCTTGTTCCACGGGCTGATGCGCGCCCAGCCCTTGTAGATCAGCAGGCCGATGCCATTGAGGCCGCCCCAGATCACGAACATCCAGCTGGCGCCGTGCCACAGCCCGCCGATCAGCATGGTGAGCATGAGGTTGATGTTGGTGGTGATCATGTTACGGAACGGTGGCCAGAAGTAGGCGGTGAGCCACATCGCGGCGCCGATGATCAGGAACACGAACGGCAGCATAAGGTTGCCGGTGAGCAGCACGAGCACGGCGAGCACCACGCCCGTCATGATCCACGAGAACAAGGAGCCGCCCCGGTTGCCGCCCATGGGGATGTAGAGGTAGTCGCGGAGCCAGGTGCTGAGGCTGATGTGCCAGCGTTTCCAGAACTCGCCCGTGCTGCGCGCCTTGTAGGGGCTATCGAAGTTGGCGGGCAGGGTGTAGCCCAGCAGCAGTGCGAGGCCGATGGCGATGTCGGTATAGCCGCTGAAATCGGCGTACACCTGCAAGGAGTAGCCCACGGCGGCCATGAGGTTCTCGAAGCCCGTGAAGCGCATGGGATCGGCGAACACCCGATCGATGAAGTTCACCGCGATGTAGTCGCCGATCAGCATCTTCTTCAGCAGGCCGTTGAGGATCCAGAACACGGCCATGCCGAACTGCGTGCGGGTAAGGCTGAACGGCTGCTCCATCTGCGGCAGGAACACCGATGCGCGGATGATCGGCCCCGCCACCAGTGCGGGGAAGAAGCTGACGTAGAAGGCGAAGTCGAGGATGGTGCGCACGGGCTTCACGTGGCCGCGGAACACATCCACCTGATAGCTGATGCAATGGAAGGTGTAGAAGCTGATGCCCACCGGCAGCAGCACCTTGTTCTCGATGAAGTGCGCATCCCACGCGGCGTTGGCGATGCGGGCGAAGTAGTTCACCGCCTCGAACGAGGTGCCGAAGGTGGCGTTGATCGTATCCACCACGAAGTGCGCGTACTTGAAGTAGCACAGAAGCAACAGGTTCACCGTGATGCTGAGGGCCAGCAGCAGTTTCTTCCGCAGTTGGTCCGGTGTCGCAGCGCTCGCCCGCGCGATGAAATGGTCCATCACGATGCTGAAGGAGAGCAGCCCCACGAAGATGCCGCTGGTCTTCCAGTAGAAGAAGAGGCTGGCGAGCGTGAGCCAGCCGATGCGCAGGGGATGGCTCTTGTACACGAGGCCGAGCACGGCAAGCACCACTGCGAAGAAGCCCCAGAAGAAGAAGCGGGTGAAGATGAGCGGCGAGGCCGGGTCGTAGTCGAACAGGCCTGCCCAGTCGAAGGTGCCGATGGCGGAGAGGAGCGAGAGGGCGGTGCTCATCGTTCAGTTGCAGAGGACCTCACGTGCGCTCCATAGGCTTCCATCATCGCGGCGAAGAGCAGATCACCCAGGGCCACATAGCCTGTTCGGGTCAGATGCACCAGATCCTTCTTCGCCAAGCCGGCCCGCTCCCAGGCCAGGATGGAATGCATGCCCCCCATGACACCGAAGGTGTCCCACACGGCACAACCATGCTTGGTGGCCAGGCGCAACATCACCTCGCGCACGGCGGCCCCGTTCTTGTTGGGGTACTTGCGCTTCACGTAACTGTCGGTGTTGGTGGTGAGCAGGATGGCCGCATGGGGCGCGGCTTCTTTGACCCGTGCGATCAGCTGTTCGTAGTTGCGCTCGTAGCGATCGGCGCTGAAATCGGGGTCGTGGGCATCGTTGATGCCGATGGAGAAGACCACCAGATCGGGCTTGATCACGGCGAGCTCGCGCACGAACCTTTGACAACGCAGCCAACTGGTGGTGCTGGCGCCATTGACCCCGTGGGCATGATAGAAGAAGCCCGGGTCGTCGCTTTCGAGGTCGATCCCGTACAGGGTGAACCGTCGCTGGTCCGATGCGGTCTTCTGGAACCGCAGGTACAAGGTGTCCATGTACCGGTCGTACTGGAACTCGGTGTGGCCCCGGGCAGGGTCGACGTTGGTCTCGATGTGCACCTTGGGGTCGTGGCTGTAGGCGACCACGGTGTAGGCGCTGTCCATGCCGTGGAAGACCTTCACCCGATTGAACTGGTAGCCGGCGTACACCTCGCCACGGAAGCTCACCTTCAGGGTAGTGAGCGTGTCGGTGGTGGTCACGGAATAGCCGCTGATCCCGAGCGCTGCGGTATCGGCGCGGGTCACGTTCTTCACGCTCGTCCACCGGCCGGTGTATTCCGGCAGGTACCAGTAGGGATTGTTGGTCTTGGCCATGTTGTAGGGGAAGATGGATCCCCGCCCCCCCTTCACGCCGGGCACCACGTTCTGCAACCGGCTCCTCAGCTCCATGCTCCACATGTCCGCTTGCACGTGCGACCCCCCGAAATGCGCGATGTGCACCTGGCCTTGGCCCTCAAGGAGGAGCTCGTCCAGTTTGGCGTGGTAACGATCCCAGGCTGCATGCCCACCGGGGAACTGGAGTCCGTTGGATGCGGGATGCACCATGTTCAGCGCAGGAAGCCGCACGGGGTTCTCCTGAGCACGTGCGGGGGTGAGGATCACGGACATGCCCACCCACACCACCACGCTCCAGGCCGACCGATGTTTCCACCGGCCCAGGATGCTTCGTTGACCCTCACTGCTGTGCTTGACCATGGTATTCCGCGAAATCGTTGATCAATGCGGAGAAGAAGAGTTCGCCCACCTTCTTGGCCCCCTGCGGGTTGAAGTGGGTGTAGTCCGTGGCGGCCAGCGGCGGTTGGGCCTCCACCCAGCTCACCATGCTGTTGCGCCCGCCCATGGCCTCGTACATGTCCCAGAACACGGCACCTTGCGCCAGGGTGTTGGTCTTCATGGCATCGCGCACATCCTCCAAGAAAGGCCGGGTGACATACTGCTCGCCCTCCTTCTCGCTCATATCGCTCGGGCCGATAACGATCACGGCCACGCCGGGGATCATCCGTTTGAACCGGGCGATCTGTGCACCGAAGAACCGACCGTATTGCGCGGCCTCCTCGGCGCTCTTGAGGTTGGGGACCACATTGCCGCCGTATTGGAGGATGAGGAGTTCCACATCCAGATCGCTGAACATGGTGCTGAGCAACGCTTGGTCGGCCTTGCGGAACTCGTAGCCCGCCGCCCCTCGCGCCGCGATATTGTCCACGCACACTCCACTATGGCCTTCCAGGGAGACCCCATACACATCGGGGCTATCGGTCCCTTTGAAGGTGAGGGTGATCTCGTCCGGGGTGGAGGCGAACCGCCACTCGCGGATCAGCAGCCGGTCCGAGGGCGGCACCACTTCCGTGCTGATAAGCTCCGTACCCTGGCGCAGTTCAATGGTCAACGGGGTGCGATGCCAGCCGTAGTAGAGCCGCACCTCATCGAACTGTTGGGCCTTGCCATAGGCCCTGCGCAGCGGCCGCAAGGTCACGGTGGCCTCGTGCACGGTGCTATCCATGGGCACGGTGTCCGGCAAGATGGGGGTGAAGCGCGAGAAGGCGGAAAGCGCTCCGTACCGATCGTGGTGTTGGGTGGGATCCTTGCGCCCCATTGCGCTGTAGCGGACCCAATTCGCGCTGATCACCCGATCGATACTGAAGCTGGGCACGATGTCGGCCACCGCCACCAGGCCGGGACCGGTACCTCCGAACTGCGTTTGCAGCTTGTTGCGCAGGTAGGAGGTGATCCGATCACCTTCCAGTTGCGAATCGCCGTAGTGCATGATGCGCAGCGGGTGGCGGCCCGAGCGTGCCGTCCGCAACTTGGCGAACACGGGCCAGAGCACCTTCTTATCGCCATCGGGGTAGTGCAGCGCGATACGCTCCTCCAAGGGGCGCAGCTTGGTGGTATCGAAAACGAAAGGCTCCTCCACCAGCGTGGTGTCCACCGCGAGGGGATCCACCACGAGGTCCTCCTCGGGCACGGCGGCCGCCGAGTCGGTGACCACCGCGAGGATGTCGCTGATATCGACCTTCTCCTCGGGGGTGGGGAACAACAGCTCTCCGGGGTCGGGCATGTGCAACACCACGACATCGCCGACCGGCATGCCCGCGCGGGGGAACAGCGCACCGATCAACGCCAGACCCGACAACACGGCCAGGAGGAAGATGAGCACATGCACTGGTCTCATGGGCGGGGTATCCTCAGTTCCTGACCAGGTTTGATCACCGTGCCGATATCATTCAGCTCCATCAGATGCAGGGCGGTGAGCCCGGGAAACCGACGGGCGATGCCATACAGGGAGTCACCGTGGCGCACCGTGTAGGAAACGAACCGGGTCACGGGTGGGCCGTTCGCCCCCCCTGGATGATCGTTCATCGGGGCCAGCGGCAAAGGGGTGTTGGAACCCTCGCCATCGGGCAGCTGAGGTTCCGGTTCGGAGGGCTTCACCAACTCGCGCTTCTTCACTTTGATCACCAAGGTGCGGCCGGCGTTGATCCGGTCGCTGCGCAGGTTGTTCCACGCCTTCAGCTGTTTCACCGATACGCGGTGCTTCGCGGCGATACTTCCCAGGTTGTCACCACGGCGCACGGTATACCTTATGCTCTTCTCCACCACCACGCTCACCAACTGCTCCTCTGTGGCAGCCAAGGCCTGGCTTCGGGCCCGCTCCAATGCCGCTTCGGCCACCGCCATGGAATCGCGCATGGAAACGTAGCACGCCGTGGTGGTACGGGGTAGGAGGAAGGTCGCCCCTTCCGGGACATGTCCACTGCAATAGACGGGGTTCAGGGCTTGCAGGCGGGCCACGGGCAGTTGCATCACGTGCGCCACGGCAGCCAGGTCGATGGCCCTGCCGCTCACCAGGGTATCCGCAGCTTCACGGGGTGCGATGGTGATGGGTTCCAAGCCCAACTCGCCACTGCGGGCGTAGAGGTGGATGAAGGCCATGAGCAGGGGCAGCACCTCTTGTTCCCCATCGGTGAAGTGGGGATACAGCGTACGGAGATCGGTGGCGCCACCGGTGCGCAACTGGGCCCGGGTGACATTGGCCGGTCCACATGCGAACGCCATGATGGCGAGGCCCCAGTCCTGATAGCGATCGCGCAGATCCTTGAGGTAGCGCACGGCCGCCTTGGTGCTGAGGACATCATCATGCCGCTCGTCCACCAGGGCGTTCACGGTGAGGCCATAGCGCAGGGCCACGGGGTAGGTCAGCATCCACAGGCCCCCACGCCCGTTGGCCGAGGCCGCCTGGCTGTTCAGCGCTGACAAGGCCATCGGCAAATGCACCAGATCGGTCGGGAGCCCCTGGACGGCCAACTCCTCCGCGAACATGGGGTAGTACACCCGGCTCAACCCGAGGAGCACACGGAACTGTTCCCGCAATGGCTCCCCGTAGAGATCGGCATAGAGCACCACATTGCTGTCGGCGAACACCGGCATGGTGGAGACCTCCTTCTTCAGGTCCTCGTAGAGATGCTCGGTATCGACCGCGCGCACCACACCCCGCCCCAAGGTGGGCCCCAGCTCGGCCAAGCGCTGTTCCACGGCCCAGGTGCCCATCAGGCTATCGGTACGCCAGGTGACCTGCGCCTGCGCGACGACCGACACCATCGCCACCACCGGTCCGAGGCAGATATGTGCGATCCGCGGCATGGGTGCGTAAAGCAAGTGGCTGTGTGCGAAGGAGGTGGCTCGCACAACCGGTAATTGTACACGCGGACTTGTTCAGTTGGCCGAACTTCGCGTCGTGAACATCAACGGACTGCGCCAAGGGCTGTGGGCTCTCCTGTTCTCCGGCATCACCTGGGTATGCGGTGCCCAGACCCTGCAGCCGCTCCCTGGTCCCCCTTCCACCCCACCATCAACGAACACCATGCTCATCGAGATCTGGAGCGATGTCGTCTGCCCCTTCTGCTACATCGGTAAACGCGAATTCGAGAACGCCCTTGCCCGCTTCGAGCACCGCGACCAGGTGGAGGTGGTGTGGAAGAGCTTTGAACTGGACCCCGGCGCGCCGGAACGTTCCGAGCACGACATGTACGGCATGCTCGTGAGCAAATACGGCGGCACGCGCGAGGATGCGAAGGCCCGCGTGGCCGGTGTGGTGCAACGTGCGAAGAGCGTCGGCCTCGACTACGCGATGGACAAGGCCATCATCGGCAGTTCGTTCCACGCGCACCGCTTGATCCAGTACGCGAAGACCCAGGGCAAGGGAGCTGAGGCCGAGGAGCGCTTGTTCCGTGCCTACTTCATGGAAGGGGAACACATCGCCGACAAGGCGGTATTGGCGCAACTGGCCGGCGAGATCGGCTTGGACAAGGCCGAAGCGGAGAAGGTGCTGGCGGCCACCACCTACACCGATGCCGTGCGTGCCGACGAGCGCGAGGCCCAGCAACTGGGCGTGCGCGGTGTGCCATTCTTCGCGCTGGACCGCAAGTATGGTGTGAGCGGCGCGCAAAGCAGCGAGCACTTCCTACAGGCGCTGCGGCAAGCGTGGGCCGAGCGCTGAGGGCTCACACGCACCTCCTGGCCCCGCGCACCACGATCGATGAGCCTTCGGCCAGCAGCACCGATGCAGGGGGCTGTCCGTTCAGTACGCCGAAGCGCTCACCATAAAGCAGTCCGAAGTCCACATCTACCTGGTGGCGAAGCACCGGGCACACCGGCCAGCGCGGATGCTCCAAGCCGTACTCCAGGGTACGCTGCGGCCCGCGCCGCGTGTAGCCCCAGCAGTGCTCGGTGATGAACTCGGCCTCGCTGCCGGGCGCGGCATCCATCGGCGTTGCGGCGGCCTCCACCGCGATGTGATGCCAGCGTTGCTTCTTCCAGCGGTAACGCACGGTGAGCGATCCGTTCTCCATGGACCATGCGTGGCCCATGGGCACCGTGGCGTACGGTTCGCCGTAGATCGTGCGGGCCACGAAGGTGAGCGCCGGCTTGGGTACGAACTCGCGCACGAACACCACGCCTCGCCTCCAGCCGTCGGGGCCGCGGTGCCGCACGTAGGAACGCAGGTTCACCTCCTCGAACGTGGTATGGAAGGGAATGGGGATGCCCTTCAAGCGGGTATTGGTGAAGAGGAAGCCAACGAGGCTCACATAACAGGTCCCGGCGAACAGGTCGAGTTCCGTCCCGTGGGGAACGAATGGCCGCAGTAGTTCGGGTACCACGGCATAATTGGCCATGACGAGCTTGCGCCATTCGGCGGTGAGGAAGATGGGACGCGGAGAACTGCGTTCAGCGGACATCCGATCCGGCATGGCCATCGATACGGCGTTCGTTCATGGTGGCGATCGGCGATCGTTCGCCGGAGCCGTGGCCGCTATGAACACGCACGGACACCACCATCAACGTGCCGCCATCACCCCGCATAGGTGGAAGAGGAGCCTTGCCCCCACGTTCGCATCCCACTCATCCTTTCCCGGCGCGACCTCTACCAGATCGAACCCGATGATCGTACGTCCACTGCGCACCAATCGCGAAAGGAGATAGGTCGCTTCCTCATACTGGAAACCGCCCGGCACCGGTGTTCCCGTGTTCGGGCACAGGGTGGGGTCCAGGCCGTCGATATCGAAGCTGACATGCACCTTTTGCGGAAGTGAAGCGATGATGGCATCGCACTGTTCGCGCCAGGTGATGCCCTCGTACTGCTGGCGGCGCACATCGGCGCTGCGCACGATACGCACCCGCTCCTTGTTCTTCAGGAAGACGTCGTTCTCCTGCTCGCAGAAGTCGCGGATGCCCACGCTCACCAGTTTCGTGAGCTGCTTGATGGGCAACGCATTGTACATGATACTGGCGTGGCTGTACGTGAAACCCTCGTAGGCCACGCGCAGGTCGAGGTGCGCATCGATGTGCAGGATGCCGAACTCCTTATGCCGTGCGGCCTGGGCGCGGAAGAACCCGAGCGGCGTGCTGTGATCGCCCCCTACAAGGCCCACCAACTTGCCCTGGTCCATCCAGTAGGTCGTGCGTTGCTGCACCCAATCGTTCAACACCGCGCACTCCGCGTTGATCCGGTCCAACGCCTTCTTCGCCTTCGCACGCTTCTTGGCATCGCCCCCTTCCATCAGCACTTCCATCACCTGCTGCGCTTCCTTCTTCAGTGCCTTGCTCTGCTCCAGCAGTGCCTGGGGGATCTCGTCCATGGCGATGCCGCGCTTCCACAGCTCGGGAAACTCCGGATGGAAGAGGTCCACTTGGAAGCTGGCATCGAAGATGGCCTGGGGCCCATGCGAAGTGCCTCCTCCGTAGCTGGTGGTCACCTCCCACGGCACGGGCACCAGCACGATGTCCGCTTCGGCCGTGGTGAACGGCAGTCCATAAATGTCGGCATTGGGGCTTCCCGGACTGTTGGGGTCGAAGGACTTGATCTTGCTGGCTTTGCTCATGGTGCGTTGGCTGGAGCGGCGAAGGTAGCCGGTTGGATCGTTGGCCCCCGCTCCCGCGGATCTGCGATCCATGGTCTCTTCCTCATCCCCGCTCCCGCGGATCTGCGATCCGTGGTCTCCAGTCATTCCCCGCTACCGCGGATCTGCGATCCGTGGCCTCCAGTCATTCATCGTCATCTACGTTATCGCCATGATCTGTGATCACCTCACCCCGGATCGTCTCCAATTTCAGCATCCCTGGTAGACCTGCTTCATCGCGCGCGCTGGAGTACAGGTAATGATGTGGCTCTTCCACCAAGCCTTCCTCCACCGGGTTGCGGTGAATGTAACGCAGCTTCTGTTGGATGATATCTGCACGTCGTAACCAGATCGGATGCAGGTCATGCTGCCACACTTGGTTGCCACCATCCGCCCGCTTGAACTGATCCCTCAACCATTCGCGACGGCTCTCCTGCGGGTTCTCTTCCACCGCTTTAAGCAGTGCTTTCGAGGTGAATTTCTTGTGGTCGCTCATGATGTCCTGCAGCCGATATCCTGCTTTCGCACGGGCGATCAAGTGAACGTGGTTGGTCATGATGCACCACGCGAAAAGTTCAAGACCGTTCTCGCGTTGGCAATGACGCAAACTCTCTACGATGATGTCCTTATAGTCGGGCCGTGTCAATACATCCACCCAGCCGACCGTGGCATAGGTCAGGTAGTGCAGGTCCGTTTGGTCGTAGATCTTGTAGTTGCGGCTCACCAAGCCGAAGTTAGGGATGGCCGATCACAGATCGGCGGGAGCATTCCGGCACAGGTCAACTTTGAAGGAACCACGGATCGCAGATCCGCGGGAGCGGGAACGACCCGCGCGTCCTAGCCGCGACCAACGTCGGGCACACGGCTTCGGGCCAGGCCATGCGGTGACCAATGGTTGCCTCTGCCACCGACCGCGCACCCACCCCGGGCACGCTGGCTAACTTGGCCCACCTTTCGCAACCCCTCATGATGCAACGCAGCCTTGTCCTCGGTGTGGCGCTGTGCCTCGCCGCTCCCTTCGCAACCGCGCAGAAACAGCTCACCAACCGCGACATCTGGGCCAGCCCACTGTTCAGCGCGGAATACGTGGGTGGCCTGGCCAGCATGAACGATGGCCTGCACTACACCGTGCTGGACGAGGGTGAAGCCGGGGCCGTGCTGGACCAGTACGCCTACCGCACCGGGCAGAAAGTGGCCACGCTCGTGGATGGCGCCACCTTGATCCCCGCAGGGCAGCGCGAACCCATCGCCATCGAGGGATACAGCTTCAGTGGCGACGAGAAGAAACTGCTGTTCGAAACCGGTACCGAACCGATCTACCGGTACAGCTACTACGCCCACCACTATGTGTACGACCGCGCGAGCAAGAAGCTGGCCCCCCTCTCGGACGTGGGCAAGGCGAAACAACGGCTGGCGACCTTCAGCCCCGACGGCTCCCGGGCAGCCTTCGTGCGCGAGAACGACCTGTACGTGGTGGAGCTGGCCACGATGAAAGAGACGCGCGTGACCACCGATGGCGCATGGAACAAGGTGCTGAACGGTGCCACGGACTGGGTGTACGAAGAGGAATTCACCCTGGTGCAGGGCTATGCCTGGAGCCCCGATGGCGGCAAATTGCTCTTCCTGCGGAGCGATGAGAGCGCGGTGCGGGAATTCGACATGACGTACTACAAGGACCAGTTGTACCCGAGTGAGTACCGCTTCAAGTACCCGAAGGCCGGCGAAGTGAACAGCACCGAGAGCCTGCACGTGTACGACATCACCTCGGCCACCACGGCCACCCTTCCCTTGGGCACCGACGAACAGGACATCTACATCCCGCGGCTGGGCTTCACCCCCAAAGGAGCGGCCTGGTTCATGCGGATGAACCGGTTGCAGAACGAGAAGGTGATCCTGATGGTGGACCTACCGCCGGCGGGCGCCATGGCCAAGCTCACCGCGAAGGAGATCTTCCGGGAGACCAGCAAGACCTACGTGGAAGTGACGGACGACCTGCACTTCCTGGCCGATGGCAGCGGCTTCGTGCTCACCAGCGAACGCAGCGGCTGGAACCACGTGTACCACGTGCCCCTGAAAGGCGAGCCCAAGGCCCTCACCAGCGGCGCATGGGATGTGGTGAGCGTGGCGGGCATCGACGAGAAAGGGAAACGGGTGCTCTTCACCGCGGCGAAGACCGCACCCGAGGACCAGGAGGTGTGGAGCGTGGGTCTTAGCGGCAAAGGCCTGAAACAATTGAGCCCAGCTGGCGGCCACAACGAGGCGGAGTTCAGCAAGGGCTTCCAGTACTTCATCAACACCCGCAGCACGGCCAACGATGTCCCCGTGGTGACCTTGCACGAAGGGCAGGGCAAGTTGGTGAAGCAGCTGAAGGACAACCTCCGGTTGAAACAGACATTGAAGGACTACGGTGTGGTTCGCCGGGAATTCTTCCAGTTCACCACGCCAGCGGGCGTTCAGCTGCGCGGCTGGATGATGAAACCATCGGCCTTCGATGCCACGAAGAAGTACCCGGTGCTGATGACGCAGTACAGCGGCCCCAACAGCAACGAAGTGCTGGACAAGTTCGACGGGCGCGATCTGCTGTGGCATTCGCTGCTGAACCAGAAAGGCTACATCGTGGTCTGCGTGGATCCGCGAGGCACGGGCCACCGCGGCCGCGATTTCCGCCACGTGACCTATGGCCAGCTCGGGAAGTACGAGACCGAGGACCAGATCGCCGCGGCGCAGTGGCTGGCGCAGCAGGCCTATGTGGACGGTGGCCGGATCGGCATCTTCGGCTGGAGCTACGGCGGCTACATGAGCAGCCTGTGCATCACCAAGGGTGCCGACGTGTTCAAGGCGGCCATCGCCGTGGCGCCGGTGAGCAACTGGCGGTACTACGACACCATCTATACCGAGCGCTACATGGGCCTGCCCAAGGACAATGCCCAGGGCTACGACGACAACAGCCCCATCCACCATGTGGACAAGCTCAAAGGCAACTACCTGTTGATCCACGGCCTGGCCGACGACAACGTACACTACCAGAACGCCGCCGAAATGACGCTGGCTCTGGTGAAGGCCAACAAGCCGTTCGACCAGTTCGTGTACCCCGACCGCAACCACGGGATCTACGGCGGCACCACACGCCTGCACCTGTTCGAGCTGATGACGAAATGGCTGGAGGAGAAGCTCTGATGCCAGTTGTCAGTACAGCGGGCCGGGTCAAGGCCGGGAGCCTTGGGCCGACCGCGACTGACCGCTGACCGTTCCTTCCGCGCATCCGCACCATGCCCTGGCAACCACCAACTGAGAACAGGCAACCGCTCCCCCCATTGCCAGTTCCCGGCCTTTCCTACCTTGGCGCACCTCAACCCCAACGTTAGATGACGAACACCTCGACCACCACGGGTCACCCCAAGGGATTGTACTGGCTTTTCGCCGCGGAGATGTGGGAACGCTTCTGCTACTACGGCATGCGGGCGTTGCTGCTGCTCTACCTGGTGAAGAGCCTGGCCATGGGCGACAACATGGGATTCGCGGTGTACGGGGCCTATACCGCCCTGGTCTATGTGATGCCGGTGATCGGTGGCCGGCTCGCCGACCGGATCCTGGGTTCCCGGTTGGCCGTGCTGCTCGGTGGTCTGTTGATGGCCATCGGCGAGTTCATGATCGTGGGTGGCACGGAGATGCTCCTGTTCTGGGGCATGTCGGTGATCATCGTGGGCAACGGGCTCTTCAAGCCGAACATCAGCACCATGGTGGGCAAGCTCTACCCCGATGGCGACAACCGGAAGGATAGCGGCTTCACCATCTTCTACATCGGCATCAACCTGGGCGCCCTGCTGGCCACCACGGTATGCGCCGAAGTGGGCAACATCTACGGTGCCCAGTACGGGTTCGCGCTGGCCGGGGTGGGCATGCTGCTGGGCGTGCTGATCTTCCACCTGGGTAGCAAACACTATGGGCATGTGAGCCAGCCGCCCTCTCCCGAGACCCTCTACAAGCCCAAATACGGTCCGCTGAGCCCCTTCAGTGCCGTCATACTGCTGTGCATCGCACTGGTACCGGTGCTCTACTTCCTGTTGCGCAACACCACCATCGCCGGTTACGTGCTCCTGAGCGTGGCCATACTGGTGATCGGCAGTCTGATCGCGCGCGGGTTGAAGGACGGGAAAGTGCAACTGGACAAGATGTTCGGCTTCATCATCCTGATGGTCTTCAACGTGGTGTTCTGGGCCTGTTTCGAGCAGGCGGGCAGCAGCCTCACGCTCTTCGCCGACCGTAACGTGGATCGGATGATCGGTGGATGGGAGATGGGTGCGGCAACGACCCAGTTCTTCAACCCGGCATACATCCTGATCTTCGGTTCCCTCTTCTCCATCATGTGGGTGAAGCTCAAGCAAGCGGACCGCGACTTCAGCATCCCGATGAAGTTCGGGATGGGCATCCTCCAACTCGGATTGGGCTACCTGGTGATCCTGCTGGCGGCACCGCTGGCCGTGGAGTACCAAGTGCCCTTGTGGACGCTTGCCCTGCTGTACATGCTGCACACCACGGGCGAGTTGTTCCTGTCGCCCATCGGCCTGAGCATGGTGACCAAACTGGTACCGAAGGATATGACCGCCACAGCCATGGGAGCTTGGTTCCTGAGCATCGCCGGTGCGAACTACGCCGCAGGTATGCTTGCGAAACTGACAGGTGCTGAGCATGGTGCCGGCGAGGCTGAAGTATTGGACAAGGCCGCCAGCCTGGCCACGTACGTGGACGTCTACAGCACCATGGGGTATGTGACCGCGGGCATCGGCCTCTTCCTGATGGTGATGAGCCCGTTGATCAACAAGCTCTTCCACGGCGTACGCTAAGCCCTCCTTCCTGTCATGAGCGCAGCCCGGAAGCACCCCGCCGCCCTGCCCTTCCTGTTCCTCACCGAGATGTGGGAGCGGTTCGGGTATTACCTGATGATCGGCATCTTCCAGCTGTACCTGATGGACCCCACGTCCAGCGGTGGATTGGCGATGGAACGCAAGGATGCGGCCGACATCTACGGCACCTTCATCGCGCTGGTGTTCCTCACCCCGTTCATCGGGGGGCTGCTGGCGGACCGCGTGCTGGGCTATACGAAGGCGATCTTCATCGGTGGCGCGTTGATGGGGCTGGGCTACATCGGGCTGGCCTTGCCGGGCATGACGGCCTTCTACACCTCGCTCGCACTGATCATCGTGGGCAACGGGTTCTTCAAGCCGAACATCAGCACCCTGCTGGGGAACCTGTACAACGACGACCAGTACCGTGCACAGAAGGACAGCGGCTACAACATCTTCTACATGGGCATCAACGTAGGGGCGGCCGTATGCAACCTCTTCGCGGCGTACATGCGCAACAAGTACGGCTGGGGCCACGCCTTCGCAACAGCCGGTGTAGGGATGTTCCTGGGGCTGCTCGTGTTCTACATCGGCCTGAAGCATTATCGCCATGCCGACGTGAAGAAACCCGTGCAGAAGGAGGACATGCCACTGACCAAGGTGTTCGGCACGGTACTACTCCCGGCCATCATCGTGGGCATGGGCGCATGGGCCATTCCCGGTAACCTGTTCGGCAGCGACAGCACCGATGCGTTCATCTTCGCCACCATCCCGGTCATCATCTTCTACGTGGGCCTGTACCTCCGTGCCAGCCTGGAGGACAAGAAGCCGCTCGTTGCGCTGCTCAGCATCTTCGCCGTGAGCATCCTGTTCTGGGCGGTGTTCAAACAGAACGGCACAGCGCTGACCACCTGGGCGCAGTACTACACCGACCGTGAGCTGCCCGCGGCCATCGCCCCCACGGCCAACGAGCTGTTCCTGGCCGAGCGCGTGGTGAACGCGAACGACACGGTGCCGGTCTACGACAACGAGTTCCGCTTGGTGAAGGAGGATGGGGTGGCACGGACCGAGGTGGGCAAACCCGTCTACTTCAAGAACCTCCAGCCCGAGCGTATGCCGGAGGAAGGCGGTACACTTTACCTGGGCAACACCGAACTGTTCCAAAGCATCAACCCGTTGTGGGTGATCCTGCTCACGCCGGTGGTGGTGGGCTTCTTCGCCTTTCTGCGGCGACGGGGTTTGGAGCCGAGCACGGCGAGCAAGATCGGTTGGGGGCTGCTGGTGAGCGCGCTCAGCACCCTGGTGATGGTATGGGCCGTGAGGATCTGCGACAACGGCGCGATCAAGGCCAGCAGCTGGTGGCTGATCGCCACGTACGGCGTGATCACCATCGGTGAACTGATGCTGAGCCCGATGGGCCTTTCGCTGGTGAGCAAGGTGAGCCCCAAGCGCCTCACGGCCTTGATGATGGGCGGCTGGTTCCTGAGCACGAGCATCGGCAACAAACTGAGCGGTGTACTGGCCAGCCTGTGGGACACCTACACCGACAAGGCCGACTTCTTCTGGGTGAACTTCGCCCTATTGATGACGGCCACCCTGATCATGTTCGCCATGCTGCGCTGGCTGAACCGCATCATCCCCGAACAGCGCTAACGCCGCCCCACGCAACCATGGAACGTACCCCCACCCTGCAGGAGATCCGCGACTTCAAAGGAACCTACCCGAAGCAGCTGCTCCACCTCTTTGGCACCGAGATGTGGGAGCGGTTCTGCTTCTACGGCCTGCGCGGCATGCTGGCGGTGTTCATGGTCACCGAGCTGGGCCTGGCCGAAAAGGCGGCCAACCTGCAGTACGGGGCCATCCAAGCCTTCGTATACGCCTTCACCTTTCTCGGCGGCGTGTTCGCCGACAAGATCCTCGGCTTCCAGAAGTCGCTCGTCTGGGGCGCCGCGCTGATGATCATCGGCGGCTTCGTGATCGCTGCCGCCCCCAAGGACTTCTTCTACCTCGGCATCTGCTTCAACATCATCGGCACCGGATTCTTCAAGCCGAACATCAGCACCATGGTGGGCCAACTCTACCACGAGGGCGATGCGCGACGCGATGCCGGTTTCGGCCTGTTCTACATGGGCATCAACATCGGCGCCTTCCTGGGTGGTCTGCTGATGGTGTATGTGGGCAAGGAACACTCCTGGCGCGCCGCCTTCGCCCTGGTGGGTGTGGTGATGATCATCAGCCTGATCAACTTCTTCTTCCGTCGCAAGAGCCTGGGACCCATCGGGCTGTCACCGCTTAGCCCGAACATGCCTGCGAACAAGCGCAAGCTGTACGAATGGGGCACCTACCTGGGTTCACTGGCCGTGATCCCGTTCATCCTGTTGATGGTGACCAACACCGCGTACACCGACCTGTTCATGTACATCGTGGGGCCGCTGACGCTGATCTACCTGGCTTGGGAGATGCGCACCTTCAGCCGGGCGGAGAACCTGAAGCTGGGCGCGGCCCTGATCTTCATCTTCTTCAGCGTGTTCTTCTGGGCCTTCTTCGAGCAGAGTGGGGGCAGCCTGAGCCTCTTCGCCTTGAACAACCTGCGCCCAAGCCTATTCGGCTTCTCGGTGGACACCAACAGCGTGAACAACGCGGCCAACTCGCTCTTCGTGATCGCCTTCAGTGCGTTGGCAGGCCTGTTCTGGCTGTGGCTGAGCAAGCGCAAAGCCGAACCGAACAGCGTGGTGAAGTTCGGCCTGGGCTTCGTATTCCTGGCCGGGGGCTTCTACATCTTCAAGAGCACTCTGGGCCTGGCCGATGAGAACGGCATCACCAGCACGGAGGTGTTCACCTTCGCCTGGTTCGTGATCACCTTCGGCGAACTGTGCCTATCGCCCATCGGCCTGTCGTTGATGACCAAGCTGAGCCCTGTGCGCATCCAAGGCCTGATGATGGGCATGTGGTTCCTGGCCAGTGCTTACGGGCAGTACGCCGCCGGGCTGCTGGGCGCGGGCATGAGCGCCGAGGACCCCAACGCCAGCAACTACGATAAGTTGGTGCTGTACACCGAGGGTTACGGCCAACTGGGTCTCTACGCCCTCATCGCCGGTGGAGCCTTGATCCTGCTGTCGCCGCTGGTGCGAAGAATGATGCAGGAAGTGAAATGACCATTAACCCGGCACGGTCGTTGTAGCTTACGCCCGCATCCTTCCCTACCCATGCGCACCCTCCTGCTCAGCCTGGCCTTCGCCCCCCTGTACCTGGCCGCACAGACCCCCGCCTCCACCGAAGCGAAAGGCGGCATCCACTGGCTCACCATCGAAGAGGCCCAGGCCCAGGCGAAGAAAGCGCCCAAGCCGCTGATGATCGATGTGTACACCACCTGGTGCGGCCCCTGTAAGATGTTGGACGCGAAGACCTTCCACGACCCGCGCTTGGCCGAGTACGTGAACAAGAACTTCTACCCCGTTAAGTTCAACGCCGAGAGCGGCGCACCGGTCACCTTCAAAGGACAGAAGTTGGAGAACCCCGAGTTCAACCCCAGCCAAGTGGGGGGGCGCAACGGTACGCACCAGCTCACCTACATGATCGCCAATGTGCAAGGGCGCATCGCCTACCCCACCGTGGTGTACCTGGATAGCGACCTGAACGTGCTGGCACCGGTGCAAGGGTACATGACCCCGGACCAGATGGAGCCCATCCTGCACTTCTTTGGGGGCGGCCATTACAAGGCGAAGGACTACCAGACCTTCATGGGCGATTTCAAGCCCAAGTGGGGGGCTCAGTGAGTTGGGCCGCAAGACCCGGGATCGCGTGAGTCGTCCTGCCGTGATGGGGCCGCAGGTCCTTTCCGAACACACGCCACCACGACCTCCCGACCGGTTTTCCACGATCAGGAAGGGCCCGAAGACCGCAGGTTTAGCCACTTCTTTGAACATCACCTAAGCGGGGTATGTTCTTTGCTACCTTAGCGGCCGTTCCAAAAGACCCCCCCCTCAAGACCCCGTTGGCAGATGAGCGAGAAGGCGCAGATCATCCTGGATGGCAAGACGTACGAGTTTCCTGTGACCGTTGGCAGCGAAGGCGAAAAGGCCATCGACATCAGCAAGCTTCGTGACCAGACGGGTTACATCACCCTGGACTTCGGCTACAAGAACACAGGAGCCACCACCAGTGCCATCACCTTCTTGGATGGCGAAGAAGGCATCCTGCGGTACCGGGGGTACCCCATCGAACAATTGGCCGAGCGTTCGAGCTTCTTGGAGGTGGCCTACCTGCTGCTCTTCAGCGAATTGCCCACGGCGAAGGAGCTGACCGACTTCGAGAACCAGATCCGTTACCACAGCCTGGTACACGAGGACATGAAGCACTTCTTCGAGTTCTTCCCGAGCAACGCCCACCCCATGGGTATCCTCTCGGCGATGGTGAACTCGCTGAGCACCTTCTATCCGAAGAGCCAGGATCCGCACCGGTCCATGAACGACCAGATGCGTACCGTGATCCGCCTGATCGCCAAGATGCCCACCCTGGCGGCCATCAGCTACAAGAACAACCTGGGGCACCCGTACATGTACCCGGACAACAAGCTGGGCTACGTGGAGAACTTCCTGCACATGATGTACGGCCTGCCCACCGAGCCCTACAAGGCCGATCCGGTGGTGGTGGACGCGCTGAACAAGCTGCTGATCCTGCATGCGGACCATGAGCAGAACTGCAGCGCCAGCACCGTACGCATGGTGGGTAGCAGCCAGGCCAACCTGTACAGCGCGGTGAGCGCGGGCATCGCGGCCCTCTGGGGCCCCCTGCACGGCGGTGCCAACCAGGAGGTGATCGAGATGCTGGAGACCATCCGCAACGATGGCGGCGACATCCAGAAGTGGGTGAACAAGGCCAAGGACAAGAACGATCCGTTCCGCCTCTTCGGTTTCGGCCATCGGGTGTACAAGAACTTCGATCCCCGGGCCACCATCATCAAGAAGGCGTGCGACGATGTGCTGAAGAAGCTCGGGGTGAACGACCCGGTATTGGACATCGCCCGTCAGTTGGAGGAGATCGCGTTGAAGGATGACTACTTCATCGAGCGCAAGCTGTACCCCAACGTGGACTTCTACAGCGGCATCATCTACCGCGCCATCGGCATCCCCACCCGCATGTTCACGGTGATGTTCGCCCTGGGCCGCCTGCCGGGCTGGGTGGCACAATGGAAGGAGATGGTGCAGAACAAGGAGCCCATCGGCCGTCCGCGCCAGATCTACACCGGCGCCACCAAGCGCGACTATGTGGACCTGAAGGACCGCGGCTGAGCGATCCGCCGATCAACAGCAAGGGGTGCCGGGGTCAAACGACCGAGGCACCCCTTGTGGCTTGATGACGCCCGTGGGCCTCCGATAGGGCCCCACGCCGCTGGAACAAACCCGGCGGCACTGCTCCCGGACCACGGCCTCACCCCAGATGCTGGTCACGCTCCTCTTCCACGGAAGCGTTTACCTTCGCACGGACGAATCCGAACGCATCATCATGAAAAAGCTCATCGGTCTTGGCCTGTGGTTGCTGGCCCTGCTCATCCCCTTCCGCTTCGCGATCCTTGACACCGAGGACCTGCTGCAACCGGATGGCTCGATCAACAACATGAAAGGCCTGATCAGCTTCCTGGTGATGATCGCGTTGATCTTCACCGGATACGCCCTGGTGGATTCGGCCGACGCGAGGCCCAGCGGATCCGACGCCGCCAAGCACTGACCCCGACCCCAGAACAGGCCGACCATGGCCCACGTCCTGATCGCCACCGACATGAGCGCCAACGCGCTCAACGCCGCCATCTATGGCATCCGGCTCTATGGCACGGAAGGCAACCGGTTCACGTTGTTGAACACGTTCCGTTCACCGCCCACGAGCACGGACCTGCCGGTGATGCCCGACCCCACGGCACAGCTCTCCGTGGAGGGTCTCGAAAGCTTCGCGGGGCAACTGCTGGAACAGCTGCCCGAACCCACGCCGGACCTGGCCACCATCTCGGCCTACGGGGCGTTGAGCCAGGTGCTCCAGGAGATGTGCGAAGGCCCTGAGCCACCGGACCTGGTGGTGATGGGCACACATGGCACGTCGGGCTTGGAGCGGCTATTGATGGGCAGTACCACCGCCTCGGTGATCCGCAACGTGGCCCTTCCCGTGCTGGCGGTACCTGCCGCGGCAAGCTATCAGGATCCGGAACGGATCGTCCTGGCCGATGATGGTGGCCCGGTGGACCGCAGTACCTTGAAAGTGCTGTTGGACATCGCACGTTGGTCGCGCTCCGAAGTGATGATCGTGCACGTGGTACCCGAAGGGCGCGACGCGGAAGAGACCTTCGGTGGCGAATACGACAAGTTGCTCGGTGCCATACCCCACACCTTCCACAGTGTGAGCGGCGACGATGTGATGGTTGCGTTGAACGACCTGGCGAACCAGCGCGACACGGACCTGGCCGTGGTGGTGCACCGGCATCGCGGGCGCATCGAGCAGCTCTTCCACCGCAGTGTTTCCACGGAACTGGCGTTGCACACGCACACCCCGCTGCTGATCCTTCAGCAAGCCAGCCATTGAGCGCGCTGATGCGTGGAGGATTACCGCTCTTCAGCTTCAAGGGGATCAAGGTGTTCCTGCACTGGACCTTCGCCCTGTTGCCGGCCTATATCGCCATCATGGGGGTGTCCGATGGCGGTTCCTGGCACGACATCCTCACCGAGATCGGCTACGTGCTCATCGTGTTCGCTTGCGTGGTGCTGCACGAATTCGGCCATGCCCTCACCGCCCAGCGATTCGGGGTGCGCACACGCGACATCACCATACTTCCGATCGGCGGTGTGGCCAGCCTGGAGCGCATGCCCGAGGATCCGAAACAGGAGTTCTGGATCACCGTGGCGGGCCCGATGGTCAACCTGGTTATCGCCGGCATCGCCTTCATCGCCCTGGCCACCTCCGGCGTGGACTTGCTCACCACCGATCTGCTCAACGACCTGGAAGGCTGGACCGGCCTGCTCACCTTCCTCCTGGCGGCCAACCTCAGCCTGTTCCTCTTCAACCTCATCCCCGCCTTCCCCATGGACGGTGGGCGCATCCTCCGTTCTGCTCTGGGGATGTGGCTGCCACGCGAGAAAGCCACGCGCATCGCCACCTCGATCGGTCGCGTACTGGCCCTATGCTTCGTGGTCTACGGTCTGTACAGTGGCGCCTTCACTCTGGCGATCATCGGCGTGTTCATCTTCATGGCGGCCGGCAGCGAAGCACGCATGGTGCAGCAGAAAGCCAATGTGTTGGCCTTGCGCGTGGGCCAATGTGTTCGAAGGGATCTCATCCGGATGGCTCCCTCGGCCACCGTACAGGATGCATGGAACGCCATGACCTTGGTTGACCACCACGTGGTGGTAGTAGTGGACCAAGGGCTGTACCGCGGTCTGGTACTGAAAGAGGACCTGCGCGCGGCCCTGGCACAAGGATCGGCCACGGCACCCATCGCACATCTGACACAGCATGTGCCGAGCGTGGAACCGGAGCAACCGGCCATGGTCGCTTATCAACGCATGGTCCACGAAGGCCATGGGGCCATGGTCTCGACCGATCAGATCCACGGGCTCGGTGTGGTGCTACGCCTGGACCTGGAGAAAGCCCTGGGGGCGATCGGCCCGACGGCTCCGGCACCACGGTGAACACGGGTGGCCCGCGGTGTTCCGGTCCTACTCCACCGGCTTCTTCTTCGGGTCGTACAGGGTGAACACACGGGAGATGTTGAATCCGAAATGGATATCACCATCGCCCCATCTTCCGGTGGTCTCCGTGATATAGGCTCGCTCGAACATGCCGGTGCTGTTGGTGAAATGCAGCTGGAAGACGTGTCCGCCGGTCTCGATATCGAAACCCACCGAGAGTGAATTGGTGAACAGCGGCACATCGTCGCGCATCACGTGGAAGTACTCCCCATTGATGGCGAGTCGTTTGGACAACTTGGCCCGTGCTCCGACACCAACATGGAACAGGTCGTTCGGATCGTCCGCTGCCTCCACCAGGTTACGGTGTACCACCCCGGGTGTGACCTGCATGGAGAACCCGTCGCTGAACTTCCGCCCCACCACCATCTGCCAGGAATAGGTAAGCCGGTGCGTGAAGTGGTCTTCGCGCCCCGGGCCGTACCACGGCACCTCGGTGGCCCGCGCCGTGGTGAGTGACGAGGCCGCCACGACCGCCAGGGTGATGGGCATGCCACACCCCTCATCGCACTGCCTCAGCACCTTGAACTTGGCGAACCCGTCCACGGTCTTCTGGTATCCGCTGCGTCCCACGCCCACCATCAACCGATCGGTGATGCCCATGTCCACGCCAAGGCGCACATCGGCATTGTCCAGACCGAAGAACTCGTTCACCCCACCGCTCAGGAAACCGAACCGGTGGTTGATGCGCATGTCCAACACCCCGGCCGCCGTGTTCTCCAGGCTATGTCCGTTGATGACACGCGACGTCTTGAAGCTCGCATTGGTGTGAACCACGCTGGTTTCCGTGGCACCCAGCAACTCCAGCAGATCCTCTTGGGCACAAGCCGGAGCGGCAAACAGGACGGAGGTGAACAGCAGGCATCGGTTCATGCGCAAGGAAAAGAAAGGCGAGGATCCACGCACGTGTCTCAAAGCTTGGTGTAGGTGAGGTCCACGGTCACCTTCATCTGTTCCGCGATGTTCTTCCGCACGACCCCGGGGATCTCGATGCCATGATCCTCCGGCTTCACATGGAAGACACTATGGGCCTTGATGGTGCCATCCGCCTCCACGGTCATGGTGCCTTGGGTCTGGATGGGCTTGGTGACGCCATGGATGGTAAGGTCGCCGGAGACCGCGACCGTGTAAGCCCCGGGCTTCTTCAGGTCGGCAAGAGCGACACCCTCCACTTTGCCCTTGAAACCAGCCTTGGGGAACGTTCCGCTCTCCATGTAATTCTCGTTGAAGTGCTCCTGCATGAGGGCCTTCTCGAACTCGAAGGCGCGGACCAA
Source organism: Bacteroidota bacterium (assembly GCA_963169535.1). GTDB lineage: Bacteria > Bacteroidota > Bacteroidia > Flavobacteriales_F > PHOS-HE28 > PHOS-HE28. The sequence continues at coordinate 63,109 of CAUJED010000118.1, forward strand.
GGCTTCGAACTGGATGGCTCCGGTGGTCGCGTCGAACACACTGGTAACCTTCCGGTTGTCCGCTTCGATATTCTCCACTGGAGTTCCGGAGAAGAAGTGGATATGGCCGTTGCGTGTGGCGAATCGTTCCTGTGCCGACAATAAGGAGGGCAGCAGTGCCGCTGCGATGGCGAGGGATCTCAAGTTCTTCATGGTCGTTATCAGTGTTCAGGTTCAGGTTCAGATCGATCACGCCGCGATGCAACGCATCAACACCACATCCAGTAGGAAACCGGTGCAAACGCCCCGCACGCTCACCTCATCGCCTTCGTGCCAGTGCGCTGGCAGGTCGCTATCAGGGAACTCGCAAAGGACACCGGCCAGTGCATCACCGGTCTCGAGCACCACGTTGGTGATACCACTTCCCATCGGTGCGATGCTGCGAATGGTGCCACGTACCTCCACCACCTGTTCGGTGGCTCCCACATAGCGGCGGGTGGCAGCTGCCTCATCCGCTTGGAAATCCGCGAGCAGCTGGGCTGCCGTCACCGTCACCACCACGGGCCGTGTTCCGGTGGCGGCGACACCACGATCGTACTCACGATAAGCTACCATGGCTGCCACCACGAGGAGTGCGGCCACTAAGGTCCAAAGAAGCTTTCTGCGGTTCATGGTCCGTTCAGTTCGGAGCCCCGGCATCGACCCAGGCTTGGAGTTTTTGGATCTCGCATGCGGACAGTGCGCCGCCCTGCGGCATGCTGCGCGAAACCAGCACCAACTGCTGGAAAGAGCCATTGTCCACGGTGGCCTTCACCGCCGCGTACGTGCGCAGATCCCCAGGCCCCTGCCCGCCGGGAAGGTGGCAGTTCGCGCAGCGTGTGGCGATGATGGGCTCGATGGTGGAGGCCCAATAGCCCGGGGTCGTGGCACTACCGGGGTCGCAAGCACCCGGATACAGGAGCTCCTCCTTGTCGTAGTAGCAACCACCCAGGCACAGAGCGAGGAGGTAGGCGGGGATCATCGAACGGCACATGGCTCAATTGTTGGGCGCACCATCTTCGATCCAGATCAGGAACTGGCGGATCCGGCAGTCGGGCAAGGGGGTGGTGTACGGAGGCATGGCAGCGACACCCGGCAGGTGCTGTATGGCGGCGGCCAAACGCCCATCCATGGCCACGCTGTTCAACACATCCCAGCTGCCCAGGTGGAGACCACCCTGCGGTGAGCCACCGCCATGGCAACCACCACAGCGTTGGGCCACCAGGGGGGCGATGGTAGCGGTGTAGGTGACATTCACCGTGTCGCAGGCGGCATCCGCACAGGAATTGTTCCGCGCTCCCTGCACCAACCAGCGTCGGATCAGGTCCTTCTGTTCCGTGGTGAGCGCGCTCTGCGGTGGCGGTGGCATCCGATCGTCCGGATCGGGATCGTTGATCACCTCCCATAGATCACTGTCAAGGGGATCGGCCACACGGATGATGTCACTGTTCATCAACGTGGCATAGCTCGTGATCTCAATGCCGCGGTTATCATCGGTGGCCGTGTTGTGGCAGCCCGGCACGGCACAGTTGGAGACCAGCAGCGGCAGCACCTGTTGATCGAAGAACACCGAGTCGGGATCACAGGTGCCCCCGCTCCCACCTTGACCATTGCCACCATCCGGCTCATCCGGCATCAGCAGCGGTTCGTGCACACAGCCTCCCAATACCACCACCGCCACGAGGGCCACCCACACGGACGTGCGCATGATGCTGGTCGGTCGGCGATATGAGGTGGATGGTCGCATGCGATGCTCCTTGATGATCCGCAGGACAAAACTATCCCCGGCTGGTAACGGAGACCGGTCGAAACCGACGAGTCGGGAAAATGGGCCGATGGACCGGGAAGGGAACAGCACTTGAGCCGAACGAGGTGGTGTAGCGATGTATCGCGTCCTGGACCTGGCCCGGCTACTCCCCAGCCAGCCACCGCTTGAACGCGGCCGACCGTTCACTGCTCACGATGGCATCCTCATCGTACGGCGGATCCAGCAACACTTTCACCCTGCTCTTGCTATAAGCCAGCAGCTCCTTGATGCTGTCCACCTGCACGATCAACTGCCGGTTCAAGCGGATGAAGCGAGCGGAGTCCAGTTGTTTCTCCAAGCGATCCAGGCTTTCTTCCAGCGGCAGGTCGCGGCCTTCGCGGGTGCGCAGGAAGGTGTTCTTCTGCAACGAATGGATGTAGGCGATCCGCGCTGGTTCCACCAGTTTGAAGTGATCGCCGTAGCGGATCAGGAAGCGTTTCACCGGCACATGAACAGGAGCACCGGAGTGGGCCGTACGTTCCAGCACCGCATGATCGCGAACCACACCACCCTTCTGTGCACGTTGTAACGCTTCGGCCAGCTCGGCCTTCTTCAGCGGTTTCAGCAGGTAGTCGATGGCGTTCACCCGGAAGGCCTGTAAGGCGTACGTGTCGAACGCGGTGGCGAACACCACGGGGAAATCCACCTCCACCTGCCGGAAGATGTCGAAGCCATCGCCATCGGCCAACTGCACATCGAAGAAGGCGAGATCCGGTGCGGGGTTGGTCTTGATCCATGCAACGGCATCGCGCACCGTAGGCAGGTCGGCCACCACGCGCACGGAGGGATCGATCTCCAACAGCAACTTCCGCATGCGGGCCACCGCTGCGGCCTCGTCCTCAATGAGCAGGATATCCATCGTGTTCGATCAGGGGGATCCGTACTACGAACCATCCATCCACACGTTCAACCACCACAGCCTGTGAGTTGATGGCCGTATACTGCTTGCGGATGCTTTCAAGGCCGAAGCCTGTGGAGCGCACGGCGGTGACGCGCGGACGGATCGGATTACGCACCACCACCTCCTCATCTTCCACGGTAACGTGTATCGCGAGCGGCTCGTGCATGGTCGCTGCGTTATGCTTCAGAGCGTTCTCCACGAGCATCTGGAGCGTCAACGGTACGATAGCGCGGCCATCCGCACCGTGCTCCATGTGGACGAACAGGGCGATGGCCTTACCGAAACGGCGCTGTTCAAGGTTGAAATAGCTGTGCAACAGCTCCAATTCCTCTTGCAACGGGATCAACTCCTTGTCGCGCACCAGCACGATGTTGCGGAAGAAGGTGCTCAGGTCCTCCACGTGCTCCACCGCACTACCCGGTTCGGTCTCGATCAGGGCCACCAGGGTATTGAAGCTGTTGAAAAGGAAATGGGGATCCACCTGGCTACGCAACGCCTCGAGTTGGAAGCGCACCTTCTCCTGGGCCGACCGTTCGCGATCGCGCAGGCGACGTTCGCGGGTGCGCACCACCGCCACCAACAAGCCGGTGGCCACCAGCGCCAACACACCGATGACCCAGGGTTGGCGCCACCATGGCGGGGCGATATGGATGATGATGGTACGCCATTCGGTATCGGCCGTGGGTTCGCCGATGAAGGCCCGGATCCGGATCCGATGCGTGCCCGGCGCGAGTCCGGCGAACGCGAGCTCCCGGTCGCGTGTGCGCAACACCTCGCCCTCGTCACCAGCAGCGTATTCGAACCGCAGTGCACCGGGATCCGGATAGTAAAGGCCGGTGAGCTGGATGGTGACACTGTTGCGATCATGCGTGGTGTGCACCACATCCGTGGGTGGCACATTCTCACCCCCTACCAGAACGCCAGTGATCACCACGGGGATACGCGCGTCGAAATGGTCGTCGTTCAAACGCATACGTACCAGTCCTTCATTGCATGCGAACCAGATCGTTCCGTCGGGTGTGCGGGCCACGGTGTTGAGCTCCGCGCTGATACCCTGTGTGCCCAGGCGCGCAGTAAGGTCGACCCACGCGCCGGAGCGCGGATCCAAGGCCATAGTGGCCCGCTCGCCCAGCACCAGAAGCCGCCCGCGGGTGGAGGCCAGGGCATACACATCACCCGCGAAGAGCGGCAATTCCGCGCCGAAGCAGGCCACCGCGCCCGGGGACAGCCTGCATACCCCCGCACCAGGCCCCATGGCCCAGGGTCGTGCCTGATCATCCGTTACCAGGGAATAGAAGGTCCGTGCCTCAGTGGGCAGGGGTGTGGCCGTGTCCGATGCAAAGGCCAGTACACCATGGCCATCGGTCGCCACCAGCGCGTGTCCCTGGCCAGTAGGCAACACGTCGAAGGTGAATCCTATGGTGCCTTCCACCGGCTTGAACCCACTTCCGTTCCACAACGAAGCGCCATCGAGGGTGGCGAACCACACCGAGTCGCCATCGGCCCGGGCGGCCAGCACATTGAGGTTGTGCGGACCATCGACACCGCTAAAATGCCGTACGGTACCATTCGGTGCCATGGCCACCACCCCACTGCCGAAGGTGGCGGCCCAGATGGTGCCATTGCGGGTGGCCGCCAAGGAGACCACCGGCGTACGGGGATCGAGGTCCACAGGTACACGTTGGAAAGGAGTGTTGCCGTTGAAGACCAGCGGATGGTGATGGATGCCCGACGGAGTGGCCACCCAGATCCGGTCCTTGGTGGTGCAGAGCGCGGAAACCTTCCGAAGGTCTAGGCCTGCGAACGAAGGGAGATACAAGATCGCCGGATCGGCACGATGGATCCGGTCGGTGCCATCGCACCACCACATGGCCCCTTGTCGATCACGCCAGAAAGCCATGATGGCCCCTGTGGGCGATGGTTGATGATGGATGCCCGCATCAGGGTCAAGTTCCACTACGACCACTCCACTGGTGTCCGTGCCGACCCAGAGCCGGTGCTCTTCCACCGCCACCCGTGTCACAGGCCCGTATGGCCAAGCGCCGTTCAGCAGTGGCACCACTTCTGCCGTGCCGGGCTTCCAGCGGAACACGCCACGCGCATCGGTGCCTCCCACCACCGAACCGTCGGGCAGCACCGCCAGCGCCATCACCAGGTTATCCGGGGCACCGGACCGCTCATCGAGCACGTGCTCCACTCCCTTATCCGATACCACGGCCAAGCCCTGGTCGGTGGCCACCACCACGCGCCGATCATCCAGCGCCGCGATATCATTCACATGCACATCGGGTAGGCCGGCTGTGAAGGGGGATCGTTCCACCACCCCTGCCCGAAGGCGGAAGACGCCGGCACCATACGTTCCCAACCACAAGGCGCCATCCGCCGTGCGCGTCATGGAACGCACCGGAGCCGCCACCAGCTCTGGTACCGCAGGCAGCGTATCGCACACGCCGGCCGCACACCGCACCAAGGCACCTGTGGCAAAAGCGATGTAGACCTCGCCTCCATGCGCGAACATCGCATTCACCTGACCGGTCTCCGTCCGGAACATGGGTTCCACCCGCTCCCCATCGGTACGCAACACACCCAGGTCGGACCCGGCCCATAGCAGGCCTAGGCTGTCCTGGACCAGATGGCTGATGCGCGGTTGGCGCTGGCCCGCATCCACCTCCAGCGTACGGTGGAAGGGGAATTGGGCCTGGATCTCCAGCGACAGGAGCAACAGGAGCAATGATCCACTCCAGCGCGTCATCGTGCTGCGGCGGGTGCTTTGAACAGGGCATCCACCTTCACCCGCACCACCGGAGCCACCTTCTGCTGCACCACCCTTGGGATCCGGATACCATGCTCATCCACCGCCACATCGAAATCGCTCGACACGCGGATGCCATCCCTGGCCACCACCACCTCGCAGGGGATGATACGCTCCTTCTTCACCCCATGGATCACAAGGTCGCCCTTGGCCCGTACGCCATATCGCCCGGGGGTGGTGAGATCCACGGACTCGATCAGGCGCCCTGCGAAGGTGGCGTTCGCGTGCGTCCGGGAATCCATATAGTTCTCGTTGAAGTGCTCACGTTGCAACGGAGAATTGAACCCTTCGAACTCCGCCATGGGGATCTGCACGGCGAATGCCCGCGAGCCCAGGTCCAGCACACCCGCCGCGCCTTCATTGGTCGCTTCGATGTGCTCCAACGGGGCCTCGCTCACGAAAGTGATCAACGACCGGCTCAACTTCCAGCGCATCGTATCCTGGGCCATGAGGGTGGCCTGGGCGAACAAGAGCCAAAGAAGAGTAGTGGTGCGCATACTTCTCAAAAGCGGATCACCGGTTCAAACAGGGGCCGCGCGGTCCCAGGACCAGTGGCCCATGAACAACGCGGCCTGACGACAAAGAAGCCCGACCTTGACAAGGTACGGGCTTCGCTGGCGGAGAGGGAGGGATTCGAACCCCCGGTGCCCTTGCGAGCACTTCTGTTTTCGAGACAGACCCGTTCGACCACTCCGGCACCTCTCCTGGATCCCCCGCCCCGGAGTGCGGCAGAGGGGCGGCAAAGATAGACGGCGCAACGAACCGACGAGGTACCGAACTTGGTCCCCAAAGCCGAACCCATGTCCACCGAAGCCCAAGTACTCGCCCATACCATGGAAAAGACCCGTGAATACACGCGGATGTACCTTGATAAGTTGGTCGACCAGGACCCGCACCGGCGCTTCGTTTGCGAGGGCAAGGAACTGAACACGGTATACTGGCTCGTGGCCCACATCGCATCCACACAGAATGGTCTGCTGTTGATGGCCACGGATGGCCCGTTCGAGAAATTCTCCTGGGCCAAACACTTCGGGCGCAGCAGTGCCGGGCTGCCGCCGGAGCAATGTCCGCCCTTCGCCGAGGTGCTCGGTACGTTCCATCGGATCCACGACAAGGCCATCGCGCACATCGCCAGCTTATCCGGATCCGCACTTACAGGGCCGAACCGCACGGGCATCGCGATCATCGGCACCACGGTCCGTGATGTCATCGTACACGCCATTCGCCACGAAGGCCTCCATACCGGCCACCTGAGCTGGCTGTGCAAACTCTACGGGATCAAGACCATGTGACCCGAGGCTGAAGCGATCGCCTTTGCACTTCCTTGGTACGGGAAGGTTCCAGCATGGAAACCTCGGATCATACCATTGGGACATTCACGGACCGGATCGATACCAAGGGTATCATCCGTGTCATAAGTGGTTCTCCGATCCCGTGAAACGCGCCTTCAGCCGAATGAAAAAGACCCGGCAGCCCTGCCCGATACCCTGAACAGACGGGGCTACCGGCCTACTTTTGCCAGCCAATATCCGGCCCATGGCATACCGCGCACCGATAGATCGTATTCGCCAACCGTTCGATGCCGTGCTCGGGGCGCAAACCTCGGGAGGGGTACTGCTGTTCATCGCCACGGTGGTGGCCATGGTATGGGCCAACTCTCCCTGGGCCGAGAGCTATCATCACCTGTGGGCGCAGCACATCGTGGTGGGCAATGAAACGTGGCGGCTTGACCTGAGCCTTCACCACTGGATCAACGACGGCTTGATGGCGATGTTCTTCTTCGTGGTCGGGTTGGAGTTGAAACGCGAAATGGTGGCGGGTGAGCTATCCCGGCCACGCGATGCCATGTTGCCCCTGGCAGCGGCGCTGGGGGGGATGATCGTGCCGGCATTGATCTACCTGGCGCAGAACCCCAGCGGTCCGGCCCACGCCGGGTGGGGGATCCCCATGGCCACGGACATCGCCTTCGCCCTGGGTCTGATGGCACTATTGGGGAACCGGGTACCCGTGGCGCTCAAGATCTTCTTAACGACCCTAGCGGTGGCCGACGACCTGGGTGCCGTGTTGGTGATCGCCCTGTTCTACACCTCGGACATCTCGGTGCTCAACCTGGCCCTGGGTGCGGGGATCCTGGGGGTGATGTGGGTAGGGAACCGTTATGGCGTACGCAGCCCATGGTTCTATGCCTTCTTCGGGATCGGCGGTGTTTGGACCGCATTCCTCATGAGCGGGGTGCACGCCACCATCGCCGGAGTGCTGGCCGCCTTCGTGATCCCCGCCAAGCCCAAGGTGAGCGAAATGGTCTTCGTCCGCACCATGCGGCGTCTCCTGTACCGTTACGAACGGCACGACCCGGGCAGCAAGGGATTGCGCACAGCGGACCAACTGCACGAACTGGACCGGATGAGCCGACTTGGTGAGTACGCCAGCACGCCGCTTCAGCAGCTCGAGCATACCCTTCACCCCTTGGTGACCTTCGTAGTCCTACCCTTGTTCGCGCTGGCCAACGCGGGTGTTGCGCTTCCCGCCGACCTGGCCGGCGCACTGGGCACCCCGGTGGCCATGGGGGTAGGGCTCGGTCTGTTGCTGGGCAAACCCATCGGTGTCATGCTGGCTTCATACCTGATGGTACGTTTCGCAGGTGCGCGGCTGGGCACCGGGGTGACCTGGAGACACATGATCGGCGCGGGCATCCTCGCGGGTATCGGATTCACCATGTCGTTATTCGTGAACGAGCTCGCGTTCGCCGACGAAGTACTTCGGCAAGAGGCGAAACTGGGCGTGCTCTGTGCCTCACTACTGGCGGGCATCCTGGGCTACGTTTGGCTGGTGCGCACACCGAAGAAGGAGGCCGCCTGAGCACTTTCCCTCCTCCATACAGCCGATGAACGACCGTGCATCACAGCACTTACGGTCCATCCGCTTACAAGCGATGGTACTCTGCGTAGGCGTGGTGCTCATGGTCGTGAAATTCATCGCATGGCGATACACCGGAAGCAACACGATCCTGAGCGACGCCCTCGAAAGCATCGTTAACGTGGTGGCGGGAGGGATCACGCTTTACAGCCTGATGCTCACCGCGAAACCGCGTGACGAAAGCCATCCATACGGCCACGGCAAGGTGGAGTTCTTGAGCGCTGGAGCCGAAGGTGGCTTGGTCGTGTTGGCAGGCGGCTTCATCATCTGGAGCGCCGTGAGTTCACTGCTCCATCCTATACCGTTACAGGAGCTGGACATCGGCATGCTGCTCACCGGTGCCACAGGCGGCATCAACCTGGCCATGGGACTGGTTCTACGAGCCCGTGGGCGCCGGGTACGATCCATCGCCATGGAGGCGGGCGGCGAACACCTGTTGAGTGATGCATGGAGCACAGCAGCGATGCTCGGTGGGCTGCTGCTGATCAAGGTCACCGGCAACTTCTGGCTCGACCCCGTCCTGGCGATCGCGTTCGCCATTCACCTCCTCCTCACCGGTCTTCGCATCTTGCGTCGGTCCATCGCCGGCATCATGGACGAAGCCGACCTTGATCTTGCCGCACGGCTCATCGCCGTACTTGATGACCACCGTCGGCCGCAATGGGTGGATGTGCACAACTTCCGCATGATCAAGTATGGCTCCGTGCTCCATATCGACTGCCATGTGACACTACCATGGTACTACGACCTGGAACAAGCGCATAGCGAGATCAGCGAGATCGGATCCCTGATGGATCGGCAAGGCGAACAGGAGGTCGAGCTCTTCATCCATGTGGACCCGTGCATCCCCACCAGTTGCACGATCTGCTCCCTGGCCAATTGCCCAAAGCGTGATGCCGAACGAACGCACCACGTACCCTGGCGGCTGGAAACCGTGCTGCGCAACGCCAAGCACAACGCAGCGAATGCCTCAATGGCTGGAACGATACACGGCGCGTGACCACACCCTGCCCCGGGAACAACAAAGCCCCTTGCGGGGCTTTGGGGGTGGTAGACCGGGCTTGAACCGGCGACCTCCGGAACCACAATCCGGCGCTCTAACCAACTGAGCTACAACCACCGTATCCCACCACCAAGGCAGCGGGGCCGCAAATATAGCGTGTTACCGGGATCCCGCGCACAATAGCCTGCTCGGAGCGTACTTTCGGCACCTATGCGCAGCAGCCCGAGTGCAGCACTGGCGGCCCACCCGCACATCCTGGTCATTCCGAAATGGTGGCCCAATGTCCGGGACCCGCAGCTGGGAGATTTCATCCGTAAGCAGGTCCAGGCCCTGGCGGGGTGCACCAAAGTGACCGTGTTATTGGTGGAGGCCGACCCGGAAGCCCCCGCACACCTCGAACACGTGGAGGCCGATGGGTTGCAGGTGATACGGAGCCGTTACCACGCGAGCCGTAGCCCATTGACCCCGTGGCGCAAGGTGGCCAACCTGATCGGGTACTGGCGTGCGGCGATGGCGGGTTGGCGCATGGTGCTCTCCCGTCGAGGCCTGCCCACTCTGGTCCATGTGCATATCCTGGTGCGCCCGGCATTGATCGCACGGTGGATCAAGGACCGGTACGGCATCCCATACATCCTCAGCGAACAGAGCAGCCAATACCTGGACGGCACGTACCAGCGGCGTGGCCCCTTGTTCCATTGGGTGAATCGCAAGCTTTTCGCGGATGCTGCGGGGACCACCGCGGTATCGGCATGGCTGGGGGATCGATTGGTGGAGCTCGGGCTATGCACCAGCTATGACGTGGTCCCCAACGTGATACCCGGTATGGAGCGTCCACTCCCGCCCCAAGGCGCTCCAGGGCAGTTCATGGTGGTGGCCGACCTGGTGGACCGAACGAAGAACGTGAGCGGGGTGATCCGGGCGTTGGCCCAAGTGGTTGCCAACGGCGTCGATGCTCGGCTCACCATCATCGGCGATGGGCCCGACCGCGCCATGCTGACCGGACTCGCGCAGGAACTGGACCTGGTCGATCGGATCACCTTCCTGGGGCGGTTGCCGAACACGGGTGTGATCGACCACATGGCGCATACCTGGGCGGTGGTCATCAACAGTCGGGTGGAGACCTTCAGCGTGGTCACGGGCGAAGCCTTGGCCCAAGGGAAACCGGTGATCGCCACGCGATGCGGGGGGCCACAGGGTTTCGTGACCGAAGAGAACGGCATCCTGATCCCGGTAGGAGACACCGACGCCTTGGCCACGGCCATGTACACCTTGATGGAACAAGCCACGAAGTACGACCCCGAGCGGATCCGTGCGAGCGTGAATGCTCGATCCAGTCCAGAGGCCGTTGGCCAAGCCTTCTTACGGATCCATCGGCGTAGTTTGGACACCGGGAAATGAACCACAACAACGAGATCCGTATCGGCATCCTCTGCAGTGGGATGACCATGCCCGCATGGCACGCCCGGTGCATCCGGCACCTCCTTGCACAGCCTGACATCCAAGTGATGGTGTTGGGCGTACCCATCCATGGAGTTCCCTCTCACGAGGGTAGCACCCATGGTTCTCTCCGATCACGGATCCTGGCGCTGCTCTGCCCGGATGCGGAGGCACAAGAGGACCTTTCCGAACTCCTGAACACCCTACCGGTGGTAGCGATCCGTGGCGAAAGCCCCGACGCGAACGAACTGCGGAACCTGGAAGGCCATGGTGCGAACGTGCTGCTCTCCTTTCTCCCCGGCCGGATCCCCCCCCCCGGAACGCCATCACCTGTGATCTGGCAATTCGACCTCCATGGTTCGGGACTCGCCGGCGATGGGTTTCCCGAACACACGGGATGGATGCTGGAGGACGACACGGCATGCCTGCGATCGTGGGGTTCGGACGGCACCGCGGTGAGCACCACCTACCGCACCAGCCTGCACAATGGCCGTCTTGATGTGCAAGGCATGCTACAGGCCAGCGCCTGGCTGCCGATCCAGATGCATCGTGCACGGCTCGGCCAATGGAAGGCTCCCGTGGAGGAGACCGCCGATCCAACACGCAGAAAAGAAGGGCTCTTCGACCTGTTCCGGCAATGGCTGCGCCTCGAACTTCGTCCGAACCGGGAAGTACCCGGCCGTACGGCCCGCATCGGCGAATGGAATTTGGGCATCTACCCGCATCCGATCAGCACCTTGCTCTCCGATACGCACAACACCAATGTACGTTGGCTCTCAAGTCCTTCTCCGGGAAGCCAGCGTACCGAGCCGTTCGGCTACCGGACCCCCGACGGTCAGTTGAGCGTGCTCTATCGCAAAAGTGGCGAGCTCAATAGCAACGACAGCATAGCGCGGGTGCGCCCCCGCAACGATGGCATCCTGAAACGCTCGCGCAACATGCTCTCCACCGTGCATGCGCTAGGCTATCCGTACACCGTGGAACGGCCCGATGGCGTATATGTGGTGGTGAGCTATCCGCATCAGGACCGGATCGAACTGTTCCGCGTGGCGGAGAACAATGAAAGTCTGGATCACGTGGGGACCTTGCTGGAACGGGCTCTGATGAACCCCACCTGTGTGGAACACGCCGGTGGTTGGTGGCTCTTCGGCACGGATATGGAAGAGCCGGACACGGTACTTCGCGCATACCACGCCCCTCAACTGCATGGTCCGTACCAGCCGCACGCACTGAACCCGGTCCGGGTCGCCGGATCGGGTTGCCGTTCTGCCGGCACCTTTTTCATCCATGACGGATATCTCTGGCGGCCTTCCGTGGACAACACGGACCCGAGAGGACCGGAGGTGATCTTCAACCGGATCAACGTGCTCGATACCGAACGCTTCCATGAGGAACCCATGCACACCTTCGCTGGCTTTCCGGGCACCAACTATCCCAACGGCATCCGCACGGTCTGCGCCTTGGGCAACATCACCCTGATCGACGGTCTCCGACCCACCCAGGTAGGCCGGGAAGTGGATATCGAAGAGCGCCGTACGGTGCGCAAAGCCAAGGCCTATACGGAATGATCCGCCCGGTGATCGGCACGATCGGCGCCCGCGTGCTCATCACGGGGACCAACCTGCTCATGGTGGCGTTGGCCGGCCGTGCCCTGGGCGCCGAAGGCCTGGGGGGCATCAGCCTGATCATCCTCGGCGTGACCCTCGTACTGATCCTGGCACACGTGGTGGGCGGAGGCGGTTTGGTGTACCTGGTACCCCGGTTCGGTGTGGGGCCGCTCCTGCTGCCCGCGTATGCGTGGGCCCTCGTCACGGCCTTGGTGGCCTTGTCCGTGGTGGGCAGGATCCCCATCGCCCCGGAAGGCTTCGCGTTCCACGTGGTGGGCCTGGCCTTCCTCCAAGCGCTCAACAGCATCCACCTGAACATCCTCGTGGCCCAGGAACGCATCGGGCTCCAGAACACGTTGCTGGTATCGCAGAGCCTGGTGCAGCTTACGGCGTTCGCCATCCTCCTGGAACAGGATGGCCCTTCTTTGATGGACCATGTACATGCCTCCTACCTGGCCTATGGCCTGGTGGTGGTGTTCTCGTTCTGGTACGTGGCGCGGACCACCTCAGGGGGCCTTGCCCACCAACCCGGCAAACACCTACGTGCCTTGATGGTGCAGGGCGGTATCGGGCAGTTGGCGAACCTGTTCCAGCTGTTCAACTACCGCGCCGCGTACTACCTGATCGAGGCCTTCCGTGGCACCGCGGCACTCGGCGTGTACAGCGTGGCCACCCAGTTGGCCGAGGGCACCTGGCTGGTACCCAAGAGCATCGGCGGGGTGTTGTACAGCAGGATCAGCAACCTCGAGGCGCAACGGCGCCAACTCCAGCTCACGGCGATCCTCTTCAAGGTGGCGGTGGTCTTCGGCCTGTGTTGCAGTGTTGTACTGATCGCCCTGCCCGACGCCTGGTACGGACTGCTGTTCGGGAAGGAGGTTCGCGGCCTTGGCCCTTTGCTCCTGTTGCTGGCCCCTGGGTTGGTGGCCATGTCGGGATCACAGGTCCTGAGCCACTACCTCAGCGGCACGGGGCGTATCCGACATAACATGATCGGCAGCGGGCTGGGCTTAGTGGTGACCCTGGTGGTGGGATGGCCGGCCATCTCCAGCCATGGCTTGGCAGGGAGCGCGTTCACCGCCTCGTTAGCGTATGGCACCAGCATGGTGTACCAAACGGTGGTCTTCCTGCGGATCACCGGATCGCCGTTGAGCCTGCTGCTGCCACAGGCGGATGACCTGCGCAGGGTGCGTTGGCTCGGCCACTTGTACCGTGCGAAGCGCAGGAATGGCGGCTCCTATCTTTGACCGCTGCGGGGAGAAGGCCCACGCCCCTTGCCCATGAACCCAAGCCGCCCAAGCGCCCGATGAAGGTCTCGGTGATCATTCCCTGCTACAACGTCGGTGCGTTCATCGGGGAATGCCTGGACAGCATCCTAGCACAGGACCATGCCGACCTGGAAGTGCTCTGCGTGGACGATGGCAGCCAGGACGACACCGTTGAGCGCATCGCCGCCATAGCCCGAACGGCACCGCGCGGACACATCATCCGGACCATCCGCCAGGAGAACCGTGGTGCCACGGCCGCACGCAACCATGGCCTTCGCGAAAGCTCCGGAACGTACATCCAGTTCATGGATGCCGACGACCTCCTGATGCCGCGCAAGATCGGCCACCAGGTGCGGTTGGCTCAGAAGAACGACCTGCCGGACCTGATCGTGGGCAGTTTCCGGATCATCGAAGCCGACGGCAGAGTGCAGCAGGAGCGTTACTACACGCGGCACGGCGACCTGTGGATACACCTGATGCGCACGGACCTGGGCAACACCATCAGCAACCTGTGGAAACGCGACGTGGTGGAGCAGGTACACGGCTGGGACGAGACCATGCGCAGCAGCCAGGAGTACGACCTGATGTTCCGTGTACTGAAGACCACAAAGCGGGTCCTCTTCGATACGGAGCTATACAGCATCGTACGGAAAAGGGCTTCGGGATCCATCACCCAGACGAACCTGGGCGGCAACTGGATCCGATACGTGAACCTGCGTACGCGGATCATCGAACACCTGCGCGACCAGCGGAGCCCGGAACAGCTCAAGGCCTTCCATCAGTTCCTGTTCGATTCGATCCGCGTGTTGTATGAACACGACCCCCAAGCCGCGCTGACCTTCCACCGCGAACAGCTACCGAAGGACTTCCATCCGACGGTATCGCCCACCACGGGCCGGAACTACCTGGCCCTGTATCGGATCCTGGGGTTCCGGAACACACAGCGGTTGTGGTCGCTCTTCCACTAACGGCTCAGGCGAGGTCCAACAGGTCCTTCACCCCGGGCGGGCGGGTCACGGTGAACCCCTCGGCATAGGTAGCACCGATCAGGCGCCCCATCTGGCGCGCACGTGCCTCCAGGAAAGGCAAGAAATCGGGGGTTGAGATCGGGCTCACCGGTTCGGTACTTCCAGGGTCGTGGAACTGGGATCGGAAACAGCGCAACGCCCGTTCCTTCTCCGGCCAATACGGCGTCACATCCACGATCAGGTCCGGCTGGATCCAGCGGTCCTGCACGCTGTGCAGCACCGTGGTGGGGCGCCAGGCCGGTTGCTCCCGGCCATCATCTTGGGTGGCGATCCGGCGCAAACCGCTGAGGAAACAGGCCTCGGCCACCAACGCCGCACCTCGGCCATGGTCGGGATGGCGATCCTCGATGGCGTTGGTGAGCACCAGCTGCGGACGATGTCGGCGGATCGCGACGACCACCTTCAACAGGCTATCCTCGTCGGCACGGAAGAAGCCATCGCGCAACCCCAACTGGTACCGGAAAGCGGCATCCAACACCCGCATGGCCGCATCGGCTTCCTGCTTGCGGATCTCCGGTGTGCCCCGAGTGCCCAACTCCCCAGCGGTGAGTTCCACCAGACCCACCGTATGCCCCAGGGCACGGTGGTGCAATACGGTGCCCGCCATGGCGATCTCCACATCGTCGGGGTGTGCGGTGATGCACAGGATGTCCACTTGGTTCATTTCCCTTCGATCCAATTGATCACACGTTCATCCAACGGGCTCACGGCCGACCCCATCGACATGTCCAGCACACCGTCCGGACCGATCAGGTACTTGTGGAAGTTCCACATCACCTCGGTGTCCATCACCCCGTTCGCTTCCTTGTTGGCCAACCAATGGTACACGGCATGTTGGCCATCGCCCTTGATGCGCACTTTGGCCATCAGCGGGAACGTGACGCCATAGTTCTTCTGGCAGAAGGTGGCGATCTCCTGCTCGCTCCCAGGCTCCTGTCCACCGAAATCATCGCTGGGGAATCCGAGGATCACCAGGCCCTTCTCCTTGTACCGTTCGTACAACTCCTGGAGTTGGGCGTATTGCGGGGTGTACCCGCATTCGCTGGCGGTGTTCACCACTATGATGCGTTTGCCACGGAACTGGTCCAAGCCCATGATCCGGCCATGGATGTCGGTAGCAGAGAGGTCGTAGAGGGACATGGGCGGAAGGGGTCTGGTGCTTTGGCCGTTCACCGGAAAGGAGACCGGCCCCACCTGCACGCGGTTGAAGCACCCCGCAACGACGAGTGCCAGGCCGATGAGGATGATCCGGATCCGCATGATGATGAGGTGGGCACGAAGTTCCGGAATGTTCCGCGCATGTCGACCGGGCACGGTCAAGGTGTGCGGCCCCTTCCCCGCCCCGTCCGGAACACCGGTGGTCCACCGGTCGCAACCCCAGGAGCATGCCCGCCGTATACGTGCACATGCGCGCACTCTGGATCCCGGCATTCCTCACCCTCTGCTCCACTTCCATGGTCATGGCACAACACGATGCCGTGGTCATTTCGGACATCGCCCAGTTGGTCCGCAAGCCGGATCTGGCCCAGGACCCCACCATCCGTTCAGGCATGCAGGCCGCCGGTGTGGCCGAAGAGCGGGTCCAACACGTGCTGGCACAAGGCAAAGCCGACAAACTGCCCACCGGCCTGCGCACCGACAGTGCACTTGCCGCCAATGTGGCTGCCGTGCGCAACTACACCGCACACCGGATCTGCTCCTATGCCGATGAGCAAGGACCGAAGGTGGTGGTGTACGTGCCTGCCGCCGAGAACTACCACATGCCCGAAGAACTCCGAAGTCGTGAAGACATCTACCTGGTACTCCCGGAGCCGGCGGTATCCACCGCACTGATGGACGCGCAACGCCCCAAGCCAAGCAAGGGGCCCAGCTGGCGCCGGATGCGCGAGGCACGGATCAACACCCCGGATGCGGTGTACGCCACATACGACCTCGGTTCGGACAGTGTGGCCTTGGCCAAGCTCGCCGAGAACGGCATGAGCCCGGCCGAGATCGATGCCGTGGTGTTCCGCAGCCACGAACGCAACTGGCCAGAGGGCATCGACGCATTCGAGCACCGCTACCCGAAACTCGACGCGTTCAAGAGATACAAAGCCTTCCAAGCGGCCACCTGGGAGGACAAGGTGTTATTGGTGATCCCCGTGGAACCCAACAAACGCCAACCGGTGGGGATGCGCCCCTACTTGGACATCTATATGGTGTATGCGAAAAGCGCGGTGGCCGTGAGCAAGAAGCGATAACCAGGCCCGCCCGGGGATCCACCGAAGCGCACCAAGCCTTCGGTCCGGTCCTGGGCTGAACATGGCGCGCAATGGTTCCGGCGTAGTACCTTCCCGCCTGCATGAACCCGGCGCACATCACCCAGGTCCTGTCCGAAGCCGTACGCGACGGCGTGATCGACCAGGACCAGGCCGACCGGCTCCACGCACGCCTAACGGGACATCCGGAACGCGGTGGCAACCGCCTGCTCTTGGTCTTCGCCATCCTCGGCAGCCTCTTGGTCGGGCTGGGCATCATCCTCATCATCGCACACAACTGGGACGACCTCTCGCGCGGGGTCCGTACGGCCATCGCCTTCGTGCCGGTGCTGTTGGGGCAGGGCTTGGCGCTTTACGGCATGCTGAAGAAACCGGGCATCGCCGCATGGCGCGAAGGTCCCGCCCTGTTGCTCGCCTGCGGGCTGATGGCGTGCATCGCCCTGATCGCGCAGATCCACCAGATCGGCGGCAGCCTCGATGGTTATCTCCTCACCTGCTCTCTGCTGATCCTGCCCCTGCTCTACCTGCCGGGTTCATGCACCGCGGCCATGGGCTACCTCGCCATGATCACGTGGTATGCTTGGATCGTCCGGTTCGAGGGCTTCGGCAGCTCTTTGCGGCCATGGTACTTCATCCCCCTGCTGACGGCGGCCGTTCCGTTCTACCTCGGCCAAGCGAGGCACCACGGACAGAGCATGGCGTTCTGGTGGCTCAGCCTGCTCATGGCCTTGGCCGTTGGCATCGGCAGCCAGCTCTTCTACACGGACTGGGAACTCCCGCATGCATTGGGCCTGATGGCACTGGCCGGTGCGTTCACCCTGGTCCCTTGGCTGCACCATGGCCGTACGCTCCGTACCTGGCCATGGGTACTGTTAGGCGGCAGCACCATGCTCATCACCCTGTTCGTGTTCAGTTTCCGTCCGGTGTGGGAAGACACCTATGCCGAGGGCCACGAGGACTGGCCCATCATCGCGGGCCAAATGGCGGTGGGTGTCCTGGCCTACGTTTGGTCGTTACGGGTGCGGAAGCCGTTCGCGCAGTGGCCCTACCCCGAAGGCTGGTGGCTCTTCGCGCTGTGCTACCTCCTCGGGCTCCGATCCCCGGCGTTGGCAGCGGTGGTGGTCAATCTCGCGCTCCTGGTCCTGGGCATCATCACGGTGAAGCACGGCATCGAACAGATTTCGTTGCGGCGCATGAACCTGGGCCTCCTCATCCTATGCACCACCATCATGATGCGGTTCTTCGATGGCGACTTGAGCTTCGTGGTGCGCGGGCTGGTGTTCATCGTTATGGGCTTCGGTTTCCTGTTCCTGAACCTGCGCATGGTGCGGCAGCGTAACCAACAACGCCATGTCCCGTAGATCGTTGCTCTTCGTGCTCGTGGCGGTGGCACAGCTATCGGTGCCCGCGTGGATGATCCTCGGCCATGAGCACGTACGCCGTGCTGGTGAAGTGTTCAAGTTCCGTACCGCACCCGTGGATCCACGCGATCCGTTCCGGGGCGAATACGTGCGGCTGGACTTCGAGGCGGAGAACGGCCGTTGGCCACTTCCGCCCATCAAGACCGGAACAGGCAGCCACCGGCACCACGCATACGCCTTGCTAGGAACGGACAGCGCGGGGTTCGCGAACATCGTGCAGCTCGTGCAGGAGCAGCCGTCCGAAGGAGCCTTCGTGCCTGTTGAGTACATGTATTGGGAGAACGATACGATCTTCAATGTCAGCCTGCCGTTCGATCGCTACTACCTGGAGGAGGGCGACGGACCAAGGACCGAGCATTTACTGATGCCCCAATGGAACCCGGACACGGCCACTATGGCGCTGCCCGCTTACGCCGTGGTGCGCGTGCTTGAAGGGCGAACGGTGATCACCGATCTCGTGGTCGGGGACAAGTCGATACACGAATGGTTGAAGGAGGCACCACGCGGCACACCGCTATCGGAGCCGTTCCAGGAGCCCGCCATGGAGCCCGATCCAACGGCTACTTCGGCACCAGCCGGATCGTGAACTCACGGGCGCTCTCACCTGGTGTTACGGACAGCCGTTCGTTATAGGGCTCAAAGCCGTTCTCGGAAACGCGTAGTTCCAGTTCACCGGTGGTACGTACGAAGAAAGCATATCGCCCTTCGTTATTGGTCTGGTTCACCGCCTGGCGGTGTCCATCGGCATCATACCACTCCACCAACGCCTCCAGGACGGGCAGATCCGTTACCGCATGGACCACGGCCCCGTACACCTGCACCCGCAACGTATCCTGGGCGCGCAGGGCACTCAACGGGACCAGGAGGAAGAGGAACGGCAGTGATCGTATCATCGGTCGTTCAATAGGTGTCCGTCCACGCCAGCCACGACAAAGTCCGGTCCTTGTCGCTCCTTCTCCACCGTGGCCAGCGACGCGCCGATGGCCGCCATCACCGGAGTGAACATGATGCCGAACAACGGCACCATCATGCCCAACTGGAACAGGCTGCCGTTGGCCATCACCAGGCCGAGCCGATCGTTCACGGCCCTTGCGCTCTCCGCGACCCGCAAACGCCGCCGTTCGAACACGTAATCGAACATACTGAAGCCATAGAAGTACGACGACACGATGAAGAGCAGGATGAACGACACCGGTGCCAGCAACGGCACGAAGAGCGTGAGGAACCAAATGCCCACCGAGATGCCCAATTCCATGATCCCGTTGCGCGCGGCGATCAGCGCACCACGCAACGCATCCTTCAACAACTGGCCCCAGCTGAAGGGATAGGTGCGGCCGGTGAGCACCTCCTCGGTGCGTTCGCTCGCATAGGCCAGCAGCGGCGAGAGCAGGATCAGCACGATGTACTTGTTCGCCACCCAGAGCAGGTAGGCGATGCCCGCATGGAGGATCACCCACAGCACGATCTCCCACGCTCCGTTCAGGAAATTCTTCACATTGGACCACCAGCCCGCATCGGTCTCGGAAACGGGGATGTCCAGATACCCTGCGGCCCATGCCGTGATCCAGTCCACCTGGCCGCTCAGTAACTTGAAGAGGCCGAAGGTCAGCAGCATCCACAGCAGCGCGGGCACCAGGAACATCCAGCCCATGCGGTTGCCCAGCGCGAAGCCGAACGCACGGAAGAATGCGGTGGTGCCGATGCCAAGATCGCGGAGGAAGGGCATGGTGCGAAGGAGTACGGCCTTGGGCCGTGATGCAAAGATGCAGCATGCGGAATGCAGAAGGCCTTAGGCGGGATCCAGAAGGTACTGAGACGGCATGAAAGAACCGGTCGATCCAATGGTGAAAAGGTGAAAGGGTGAAAAACGTGAGAAGGTGAAATGCCTCGCACCCTTTCACGCTATCACCCCGGTGGTCCAGATCGCTGAGCTCGACCGGATCTTCATCACCGGCTCAGTAGCTTGATGAAAGCCGATGGCCGCACGCTTCATTCCCCCCCGCTACCTTTGCCTTTCTTCCCCAAAAGCACGCATGGAACTGGATACCCTCACCGCCATCTCTCCGATCGATGGCCGCTACCGCGAGCGAACACGTGGGCTGGCGCACTGGTTCAGCGAACAAGCCCTGATGCGCTACCGCCTGCGGGTGGAACTGGAGTACTTCACCTTCCTGTGCGAAGTGCCCCTGCCCGAACTTGCCGGTACGCCGTTGCAGAAGCTGGACGCCGTGCGCAGCCGCGTGGAGCAGTTGGGGACCACCGATGCCCAGCGCATCAAGGCGATCGAGCAGGTCACCAACCACGATGTGAAGGCCATCGAGTACTTCCTGAAGGAACGGCTGGAAGAGGCCGGACTCGGTGAACAGCGCGAGTTCGTCCACTTCGCGCTCACCAGTCAGGACATCAACAACACGGCGCTACCGCTGCTGATCAAGGACTTCGTGTTCGAGGCGTACCTGCCTGCGATCACCGGTCTGCGCGACCGCCTGCACGGCCTCGCGCTGGATTGGGCGCGCATACCCATGCTGGCGCGCACACACGGACAGCCCGCGTCGCCCACCGCGCTCGGCAAGGAGATCCAAGTGTTCGTGGAGCGGCTGGACGGTCAGCTGAAACTGCTGCGCGAGGTGCCCTTCACCGGCAAGTTCGGCGGGGCCACGGGCAACTTCAACGCGCACCACGCGGCCTACCCGGAACTGGACTGGGTGCGGCTGGCCGACCGCTTCCTGCTAGAAAAACTGGGCCTACAGCGCCAGCGCTTCACCACGCAGATCGAGCATTACGACGGCCTTGCCGCGCTGTTCGATGCCATGCGCCGCATCAACACCATCCTCGTTGACCTGTGCCGCGACATGTGGCAGTACATCAGCATGGACTACTTCCGCCAGCGCATCAAGGCGGGCGAGGTGGGCAGCAGCGCCATGCCGCACAAGGTGAACCCGATCGATTTCGAGAACGCCGAAGGCAACCTCGGCCTCGCCAGCGCCCTGTTCGGCTTCCTCAGTGAGAAACTGCCCATCAGTCGCCTGCAACGCGACCTCACCGACAGCACCGTGACGCGCAACATCGGCGTGCCCATGGCGCACACCATGATCGCGGTCGATGCCATCGAGAAGGGCCTCGGCAAGCTGCTGCTGAACGAAGCGGCCCTCGAACGCGACCTCGATGCACAATGGCCCGTGGTGGCCGAAGGCATCCAGACCATCCTGCGCCGCGCCGGTGTGGAGCAGCCCTACGAAAAGCTGAAGGACCTCACGCGCGGCAAGGAGCGCATCACGCAACAGGACATCACCGCGTTCATCGACACGCTGGACGTGAGCAACGACGTGCGCAGGCAGCTGAAGGCGCTGTCGCCACGGAATTACACGGGGGTGGACCTGTTGGGGCGGTAGAATACCGACCATGGGGACCGGCTCGGCACCTACCCATACGCTCAAGCGCGTGTACAGCGCGCTCGCAGCGCATTTCCTGGGTGGAGGCCAGATCGGCTGGTGGTGCAATACCCATTCCCACACCACCACTGCGAACGCCCTCTACGACCGGGAAGCGAACATGCTCAACTTCAACCACGGATACAACCGGATCATCACGGGTGAATACGGCACCATCCGTGTCCGTCCGTGCTCATCCGTGGTTCGATCCATTCGGATCCGCCGAAAGGCGGATCTCTAAATGAAGGTGGTGTGATGCGCGCAAGCAGTGGTTGGAAGCGCCTGTTACCGGGCCGATGTTCGGCATGGGTGGCCGGATCCATCGCGCTGCTCTCCATCACCGCCCTTTGGTGGTGCGATGCTCGCATCCGAAACGCCACGGCATCCGTGGTGTTCGATCAACTGGATGGTGTGCCGCACAACCGCGTGGGGGTGGTGTTGGGCACATCGGAAAAGGGCCGTGGCGGTGGCCCCAACGCCTACTTCACCCACCGTATCAAAGCTGCGGCCGAGCTGTACCACGCGGGCAAGGTGGATCACCTGTTGCTCAGCGGTGACAATGGCCGCAAGGACTACAACGAGCCCGTGGACATGCGGCGCGCATTGATCGTAGCAGGCGTTGACAGCACGGCCATCACGTTGGACTATGCCGGTTTCCGCACGTTCGATTCGATGGTGCGGGCACGCGCGGTGTTCGGTCAGGAGCGGTTCACGGTGATCAGCCAGCGTTTCCACAACGAACGGGCGATCTACATCGCGCAGCGGGCCGGACTTGCGGTGGTGGGCTACAACGCGGCCGATGTCACCGGGCGTTCGGGGTGGCGCACCCAGCTACGCGAAAAGGCCGCGCGCGTAAAGGTGTTCGTGGACCTGCTGCTTGGTGTGGAGCCGCGCTTCCTCGGCGAGCCGGTGGAGATCGGGACGCAGGCGCCACCGGAGCCGCAATAGCTGGGCCGCATGCGCATAACGCGAGCGCACTGGTCGGGCGGCCCACGATCAGATCCCGAATTCCACCTGGAACATCGCCGTCCAGTTGTTGCCGGGCGCATCAAGGCCCATCCGGCCGGTGAGCCAGCGGTAGCCCAGATAACCCTGCAGCTTGATCCGGTGGCCGTTCAGGTACTTGCCGCCACCGAGCAGCACCTCCTCCGTCCTTTTCGACACACGTTCGGTATTCGCTGCGGGATCCACGAACGAATAGCGGGACACCACCTCGTAGCGACTGCGGAAGAACTTGCTTAGTTGCATGTTCAGGCCCTGACCGGTCTGCACGAAACGCACCGCACCTTCGGCATTGGTGGTGATCGGGTCGGGGCAACGGCGATCGAAGAACTCACCGCTCAAGGCCCATCCCTGGTACTTGAGCACGGCGTCGGCGATGTAGGTGTTGAACCCGCGGTTCGCATACAGCTCGTGACCGAGTTGGCCACCGGTGCGCAAGGCACGGTCGTTGCGGTGCGCCACAAGGCCGATGGCGAGCTTCGGCGTGGGTTCCATCTCCAAGTCGCCTTCGGAATAATCGCCCTTGTTGGTGAAAGTACCCAGCGGCAACCACTCCAAACGCCCGGTATAGGCCAAGCCGGAGTTACTGGGGACCGCACTACGACCATCGCCCGTGGTGATGCTGCCTTTCAGCAGAATCTGTTGAACACCATTCATGGGCAAGGTCCAGTAGGCGAACAAGCCGAAGTCGCGGTCCAACGTGAAGGTTCCGTTGGCGATGGAGCGATCGGGGAACTGCAGATTGCCGCTGGACGTGACGCGCTGGCGGTTGCCCGGCACCTTGGACTGGCCCATGCCCAGGTAGAAACGCTTGTTCAGGTGGTAGTACACCATGGCATCGCGGATGGGCTTCGCCACGCCGCCGGCATCGAGGTCGAGGTCGCTATGGGAGAAGTTCAGCTGGATGTAATACTGGAAGCGCTCGTTCATCACGAACCCATCGAGCCGCAAACGCAAACGCCTCACCCGGGCATCCACGGTGGCGATGGAAAGGTCGTCGCCCCCACGACTGGTGAGCCCCACGCGGTTCTGCATCCGGAAGCGCAGGTTGAGGAGGAACAGACTATCCTTCCGGATGGACACCCCATCGCGCACCTCGATCAATGCGCGTTCGTCCACTTCGGTCTGGGCCCGCAGAGCGAACCCGGAAAGCAACAGCAGGGAAAACAGGATCGACCGTGGGCGCATGGGCAGCAAAAAAGGTAACGCCGTGTTAATTCACCGTGAGCCTTCGGTTAACCTTGGCGTAACGAACGTTGGTACACGATGAGGTCGGTGGCCGGTATCCGATCCAGGCCCAGGGTCCGCATCATGGTGATGAGCTGCCCACGATGTTGTGTGCTGTGGTTGAAGCAGTGCAAGAGCATCTCCCAGCGCGGTTGCTCATGCCTGTTGCCCCGCAGATCGTGGTACACCACCGAAGCCGATGACCACTCCTCAGTGGCCTGATCCACCAGTGCGACCAGCGCTTGGGTGTACTTCTGCCACGAGGCCAAGGTGGTGGCCGGTTCCGCTGGCCAGGGTATCGTGCTTATCCCCTGTAGGCGAAGGGTCCAGGCGGATTCCGCATCGCGGATGTGGAGGCAGGTGGCCCGCAGCGAAGGGAAACTACTCGCCACTGGACGATCCAGCAGCTCCTCCGTTTCCTCCGACAACCGATCGAGGAAACGCGTGTTGGCCCAGCGAGAATAGGCGGCAAGCTGCCGAAGAAGGAGTACTCCGCTCATCGCACAAGTGGATAACCTTGTTAAAAATAGGTCGCGAATGTTCATCGGGCATGGAACGCGATCCGTCGAACTTCGCAGGAACCCAAAGACCATGATCGCAACGCTGTTCGGCAAGAAGAGGATCACCGAGGAGAGGCTGGCCAACGTGTTCGTGAACGCCGTACTGGAGCTTACCGAGCACGGTTTCCCTACCGTGGCGGCGGAGATCAACGAATCGCCGGAGTTCTCGGCCAGCCCCAACGTGGCAAGCACGGACACGGGCGGCTTCGCACTGATCGTGCTCGCGGCCAACCTGATGGAGGCGCAGCGTATCCTGGGGCCAGGCGTGGATAAACGGGTGTCGGCGTTGGCCATGTCGAAGTTCGCTCAGGCCACCGGGCTGGGGACAGCCGACCTTGAGCGCGAAGTGCGGGCGCTCCAAAGCCAGATGGAACGATTGAACTTCCCGAGCAAGAACACCGTGTACGCCATGAGCAAGGTGATCTTCCACCGGTACGACCTGTTCTGTTTCCAAGACAGCTATTTCCGGGAGATGAAGGCACCGAACCCGATCATCCTGAAACGGCTGAACGGCTTGATGGGCTACTTCATCTGGAACTGGACGGAAGTGAACGAGCAGTACCGGATCGTGTGACCTACGCGGTCCCGATCCCCGAACGAAGAAGCGCCCCGTAAGGCGCTTTTTTCGTTCGGGAAAGTGAAGAGGAAAAGAAGCGATGGACGTGCACTGCTCTCGTCAAGGAGCCTCACTTCTTCACCTCCTGCCTTCACCTCTTCACGCTACGCCCAACTGTTCCACGGCCATGCTCGTGATCCGCTCGCCGATCGCCAATGCCGCTGTGGCCGCCGGTGATGGAGCGTTGAGCACATGGATGTGATTGCCGCGTGTTTCGATACGGAAGTCGTCGACCATGTTGCCATCGGTGCCCAGCAGCATGGCGCGCACACCGGCCCGGCCGGGCTTCAGGTCGTCCATGGTGAGCGAGGGGATCAGGCGTTGGAGCGTCCGCAGGAACAACCGTTTGCTGAAGGCCCTTCGGTATTCGTTGATGCCGTAGCTCATGTTCTTCATGAACAGCTTCCACGTGCCGCCGTACGCCAGCGCGTCCATGGTATCCTTCAGGTCGAAGTCGGTCTTGCCGTAGCCCTCGCGCTTGAAGGTGAATACGGCGTTGGGCCCGCACTCGATGCTGCCGTCGGTCATGCGCGTGAAATGCACGCCAAGGAAGGGGAAACGGGGATCGGGCACCGGATAGATCAGGTGCTTCACCTTGTGTTTGCCCTGCTCGGTAAGGTCGTAGTAATCGCCCCGGAAGCCGACGATCCGCTCCTTCACCCGCGCGCCGTCCTTGCGGGCCAATCGATCGCTCTGCAGGCCACCGCAGAAGATCACATAGCGGGAGGTGTAGGTGCCCTTCGATGTGCGCACCGTGGTGATATCCGCTTGCTGATCGGCACCGAGGAACTCCTCGCCAAGGCTCACCTTGCTCTGCGGCTGGCGCGTGGTGGCGATCTCCGCCATCTTCTCCGTGGCACCCCGGAAATCGATGATGCCCGTACACCCGACGCGCACTCCCGCGATGCCTACGCAATGCGGCTCGATCTCGCGGATCTGCTCCGGTGTGACCCGCTCCATTCCTTCGATCCCGTTGGCGATGCCGGTGTTGTGGATCTTCTCCAAACGCGGCAGTTCGTCCTTCTCCATCGCCACGATCAGCTTGCCGCACACATCGTGCTTGATGCCATGGTCCTTCGCGAAGGCCACCAGCTCCCGACGTCCGGTGACGCAGTTCTTCGCCTTGAAGCTTCCGGGCTTGTAGTAGATGCCGCTGTGGATCACGCCGCTGTTGTGGCCGGTCTGGTGGTCGGCGAGAGCTTTCTCTTTTTCCAGCAACAGGATCCGTAGGTGCGGAAAACGCGATTGCAACTTGTACAGCGTGGCGGCACCCACGATGCCACCGCCAACGATCACCACGTCCCATTCGGGTTGTCTGCTCATAGGAGGCGAAGGTAGATGGGGAGCGCGGATCAGGGGCTGAGCTGGGGACGATGAGGGCGAGCGGAGTGAAGAGCGTTTCACGCAGAGGCGCGG
>CAUJED010000119.1:0-10818 GCA_963169535.1 Bacteroidota bacterium
AAGGCCTTCTCCACGGCCCGGCTCACCAGCGAGAGCCCCATGACCTCGGAAGCCCCCAGGATGACGAGTAGGATGATCAACCACCAGACGATGCTCCCTACGAGTCGAGCGGCGGTGAACCCTCCGAAACGGGCCACCACCTTATCCAACCCGGAACGTTGTGCCAGGGGGTCCAAGGTGCGCTCCCCTACCCGGTACACGATCCAGCGGATACCGTTCGCAAGTAGGTACCCCAGTCCCAACACGAACAAACCCGTGAGCAGCGCAGGCAGCCGGTCGATGAACGCACCGGCATAGGTGTTGAAGGCTTGGGGCAGCCGTTCCTGGAAGAAACTCAGGTCCATGGCGTGTTATGGTTACGATGATCTATCGACGAGGGGATCGGGAGGTAGTTCGCTGCGCGAAGATCGGCTTCCGCCCACCACACGGATCCGTTCGAAGAGGGCCGCACTGGGATCCGCCACGAAAAGCTGGAGGATACGCATAAGCATCATCACGAACTTCACGCTCCCCAGCACCTCGTTGCGGAGGTGCTCTGGCGGCTGGTCCGTGGACCGGATGATCTTGAACGGATTCTCGCTCATCCTTCCCGGTACATTTGGTGATACTTCGCCAATGCGCGTTCGCGAGCACGCATGGCCCGCATCTTCACCGCACTTTCGGCCAGGCCGAGCACTTCCATCATGTCCTTCACGGACAACTCGTCCTGGTACTTCATCAAGAGGATCCCTCGATCGCCGGGTTCCAGCGCATCGAGTACGGATGCCAGCCTGTCCGCACGCAGGGACAACAGCTCCTGCTCATAGCGATCCTCTGCCCCATCCGGAAGGGTCAGGTCCTCATCCAGGTCGGTGGCCCTGTGTTTCTGGTCTTTTCGGAGATGATCCAGGCAGTAGTTGTAGGTGATGCTATACAGCCAAGTCCCGAAGCGACTGCGGTGATCGAACTTCGTCAGGTTCACGAACGCCTTGAGGAAGATGTCGTGCGTGAGGTCCTGGGCCTGTTCCTTGTTCCGTGTCATCCCCACGCATTTCTGGAACACTTTCGTCGCATAGCGGTCATAGAGGATGCCGAAGCGTTCCGCGTTCATCTCGCGCTGCAACTCCGTCACGAGCTCCTCGTCACTCAGCTGACTAACCGGCTTGGCCTTCTTCCTGAACAGCACTATGGGAGAGCGTATCCGGTTCTTTTGACGAAGCTCCAGGAAAAGGTCACATCCTGATCCCCCCCCGAAGCCGAGACCCCGACCACGTCGGGCCATAAGGATACGCCTCGGCCATATACGCCACCGACCGGCGGCGACTGCACGCTTCTCATTCCCGGCATGCGCCAGGCGACAAGAAGGCTATGTGGGCAATGCCGGATTCGAACCAGCGACCCCTACCTTGTCGAGGTAGTGCTCTAAACCAGCTGAGCTAATTGCCCATGACCTTCGGGGCTGCGAAAGTAGGATTCCTCCGTTGATCCCGACGAACGAATGGGTGCCTCGAAGAAACTCGGACGGATGGTGCACCGGTGTCATTCGTCCAGACGAGGCGCTCCGAAGAGAGGATGGTGGATCGAAGTATCCGACCGAGGAGCAACAGAGTTTGGGCGCATGATCAAGCGATGATCGCTATGCTCCTTTCTCCGGAACGCCTCCGGAACGAGGTTCTTCGCGCTCTCCTGCCGTCACCTCCCATCACCTAAGCCGTGCGGCGTGCTTCGTTGAATCACCCGTGACATGGCGCCCACCACATGGCAAGTGGTGCTGACCGCCATCATTCGTACCGAACCCCGACGCGCTTATTTTTGCGCACACGCCGATCCATGCCTCCAGCACAACCCACCAGCGGCCGGATCTTCCAGAACCCCATCCTGGAAGCTCTCACCAAGACGCACATCTCCATTCCGCTCACGATCTTCTATGGCTTAGGGATCGCATCGGGTTATGTCTCGGTCCATGTCCTGGGCTACAGCGTATTGCATACGCTCTCGTTCTACGCGGTGGGCGCACTGTTCTTCACCCTGATCGAATACCTGGCGCACCGTTACCTGTACCACATGGGCACGGCAGGCAGCGCGCGCAAGGTCCGTTTGCAATACGTCATGCACGGCATCCACCACGACCACCCGCGGGATAAGAAGCGGCTGGCCCTGCCCCCGTTGCTTTCGGTGGTGCTGGCCACCTTGTTCATGGGCCTGTTCCGCCTGATCCTGGGCCCCAGTGGCATCGCCTTCGGCGGTGGATTCATGACCGGCTATGCCACGTATCTGATGGTGCATTACGCCGTGCATACCATGAACCCTCCGAAGAACATCTTCGGGGTGCTCTGGAAACACCACAACCTGCACCATTACGTAGGCGATACTGGAGCCTTCGGCGTTAGCTCGCCACTGTGGGACCACATCTTCGGCACCATGCCCGAAGACCCGAAGGCGCGGCGCAAAGTCGCCACCACCTGAACGAAGGCCATGACCGGTAGCCGGTCGCCCCGGATCGTTGCAGGGCTGCTGCTGGCCCTGTTCTTGGGCGCCTGCACACCGGACACCCGTGGCGTGCGCCTGATCGGGCATGGCGGATCAGGCACCGAGAGCACGTTCCCGATGAACAGCTTCGCATCGTTGCGGGAAGCACTGGAGCATGGGCTGGACGGCATTGAACTGGACGTGCAAATGACCAGGGATTCGGTGCTGGTGGCCCATCACGCGTTGGAAATGCATGGGGAGGCATGTGCTGGCCGGATCAACGACCATACGTGGCAGGAACTAGCCTCCTGCGCCCAGCCGAACGGCCCGGAAGGCACTTTCCACGGCGTACGGGTGGATAGTCTATTGGCGTACTGCGCAGCACGGTATCCGCAGGCGGAATTCACTTTCGATATCAAACTGAACACCGCTGGGGACTGGTGGACCTACCTACACTCCTTCTGCCGAGGGATCGCGGCGCTGCACCGTTCGTATGGTTTGGCCGATCGGCTGTTGGTGGAATGCCAGACCGGCGACCTGCTGAAAGCCATGTCCCAAAGCGCTCCTGGTATCGCAACGTTCTACTATGCCACAGAGGCGGAAGGCGCGGTGGCCGCAGCCCAGGCCTTGGGCTGCCGGGGCATCACCATGGAGGTCGGAGGGCTTTCCACGGCCCAGGCCGAAAGGATCCATAGGGCGGGCCTGGAGCTAACGGTATTCGGCGTGGGTGGTCCATGGGCGCTGCGCCGGGCGTTGGCCCTGCGTCCTTCACGGATCCAGGTGGATCGTTGACCCCAGGCTCAGGGAAGTTTCACGAGCCGCATGTCCTGCTGTTCGAGCATGGTGGCGTACTCGTTCCTGAAGCCGTTCTCCACCCCTGTTCGAGACATCCGGAAGCCCATGTACAGCGGTTCGGTGCGCACCTGGTCGAAATGTTCGGCGAAGCCGAGCCCTTGGGTGAGGAGGGCCTTCAGGTAATAGAACGTGACATCGAAGCCGATCAGGGCAAATTCGTCGGCATCGGTATGCGTGCGTTCGCGGAAGGTGGAAACGAACGCGCGGGTGCGCGGATCGCTGAGGTCGAAGAAGGCGGGTGCGGCATAGGTGAGGTGCAGCACCTCCAGGTCGGCCACGGCCACGGAAGGCATGCCATACCACGCCTCCATGCCCACCAGGCGGATGTCGTACTTGGCCGCCAACGGCTTCAGCTTTGAGACCAAGGTGGTCACGAACTCCACATCCTCGCTGGGTGCCACGATCACGTTCAAGCGGGCCGGATCCAGTTTTCCGGCCAAGTCGCCCAACTCACGCCTTCCGGGCTTGGCCACCACCACACTGTCGCGCAAGCGATCGGTGCGCTGGGCCAGGGCGGCGTTCATCGCCGTGCGGACCTGCTCCTGGGTCTCCCGCTCCATGGCGATATCGGGTCGGAGCAGGATGATGTTGGCCGATGCGTATCGGTTGGCCACGAACCGTGCCGCATGCTTCACCAGATCCGAGCGCGTAGGGCTCACCTTGCTCACCGTGGGCATCCCCAGGATCACCTTGTTGCTCTGGGGCACCGGGCAAACGATGTGGGCCCGTGGGTTGGCCCGCGCGAGCTGCTCGATGGCCGAACGGTGGAAAGGGCCGATGAACAGGTCCTGCTCCTGGGTCGAAGGTTGTTTGATCACGGCGTTCCAGGTCTTCGCGTCATCGCCCATGTCCACCACCTCGATATCGGCATGGAGGCCCATCCGCTCCAACGAGTCGATGGCGATGCGTGCACCGTGATAGAATTGAGTGGCGATCACGGTGCGTTCGTAGAATCCGGCGGGGTCGGTGCCCGAGGCCTTGGCCCGCACACTGTCGTTCTGAGCAATGGAGAACGGTAGCATAAGGCCGACCTTGTATCGCATGTGTTCGCGTAGGCGTACAGGCGGTTTGGCCACCACCTCCACATCCGAGGCCGCTCCCGGGATCCGGATGGTGGAGCCCGCTTTCAGCCCTTCGGGCAGCCCTCCGTTGGCCTTCTTGATCTCCTCAGGGTCCACCGCATAACGTTTACCCAGGCCGAACAAGGTCTCGCCCTGCTGAACCACATGGGATGTCCCCACGCCAACAGCCGCGGGCACCAAGGCCGAGGTAGGCGCCCCGCCCACCTTGGCCACCGGGATCACCAGCTCCATGCCCTCCTGAAGGTTCATAGCGCCAGCGTTGCGCTCCAACAGGGCGTTCACATCAACACCATACTGCCTGGAGATACCGAACAGGGTCTCCTTCTTGCGAACGATGTGGACCAGTTCGCCATTGCGCATGACCGGTGCCGACTTCAACTCCTTGCGCACCACCGCATCCTCGGGGATCAGCAACTCCTCGCCGATGCTCAGCCCATCCTGGGCCGAAGGATTCACCGCCAGCAGCACATCCACAGGCACGGCCTTGGTACGTGCAATGGCGTAGAGGGTCTGTCCGGCCTCCACCACGTGTACGGTGTATTTACGTCCGTTCACCACACGCCGCTCCTGGCCATGCAGGAGGAAGGTCGTAAGGAGCCCACAGAGCAGGATGGCGGGCCGCAGTATCATTCCCATTCGATGGTGGCCGGGGGTTTGGAGCTGATGTCGTAGACCACGCGGTTCACGCCGCGTACCCGGTTGATGATGCTGTTCGAGATCCGTGCCAGGAAATCGTACGGCAGGTGGCACCAATCGGCGGTCATGCCATCGGTGCTGGAGACCGCACGCAAGGCCACGGCGTTCTCGTACGTACGTTCATCGCCCATCACGCCCACGCTGCGCACCGGGAGCAGGATGGCGCCGGCCTGCCACACTTGATCGTAGAGCCCCTCCTCGCGCAACCCTTGGATGAAGATGTGGTCCACCTCCTGGAGCAGGGCCACCTTCTCGGGGGTCACCTCACCCAGGATGCGGATCCCCAGACCGGGACCTGGGAACGGATGGCGCCCCAGGATGTTGGGGTCCAAGGCGAGCTCCCGTCCCACGCGGCGCACCTCGTCCTTGAAGAGCAGGCGCAAGGGTTCCACCACCTTCAGGTTCATGCGCTCGGGCAGCCCACCCACGTTGTGGTGGCTCTTGATGGTGACGCTGGGGCCGTTCACGCTCACGCTCTCGATCACATCCGGGTAGATGGTGCCCTGCCCCAGCCACTTCACATCCTTGATACGGTGGGCCTCACGGTCGAACACGTCGATGAAGGTCTTGCCGATGGCTTTGCGCTTCGCCTCCGGCTCCTCCAAGCCCTTGAGGGCCTGGTAGAACTCCTGCCGGGCATCGACCCCGGTGATATTGAGGCCCAGGTGCCGATAGCTCTCCAGCACCCGTTGGTACTCGTCCTTGCGCAAGAGGCCGTTATCCACGAAGATGCAGTGGAGGCGATCGCCGATGGCGCGATCCAGGAGCAGTGCGGCCACCGAGCTATCCACCCCGCCGCTGAGCGCCAACACCACCTGATCCTCGCCAAGCTGCCCTTGCAAGCTGGCCACGGTGCTCTCCACGAAACCGTGCGGGGTCCAATCGCCGGCACAGCCGCAGATGCCGATCACGAAGTTGTGAAGGAGCTGAAGCCCATCGGTGCTGTGGTACACCTCGGGGTGGAACTGCACCGCATAGGTGGGACTGGATAACAACTTGTAAGCGGCCACGGCCACCTCGGGCGTGCTGGCCAACACCTCCATGGCCTCGCTGGGGGCGGTGATGGTATCGCCGTGGCTCATCCACACCTGGGTACCGGCCTCGATGCCATCGAAGAGCTCGTTCTGGACGATGGTGTTCAGGTGCGCACGGCCGTACTCCCGCACCTTGCTGCGCTCCACCGGGGCACCGGCCCGCTTGGCCAACAGCTGGGCACCGTAGCACACCGCCAGAATGGGCACCCGCCCCAAAAAGCCGGCGAGGTCGGTATCCGGCGCATTGGCCTCGTGCACGCTGCTGGGGCTACCGCTCAGGATCACGCCGGCCACATTCGGGTCGTTGGCCAGCCGCTGGGCCTTGGAGAAGGGATGGATCTCACAATAGACGTTGAGCTCGCGGACCCGCCGGGCGATGAGCTGTGTGTACTGCGAACCGTGATCGAGAATGAGGACGTACGGTGGCAAGGTGGGTGGATTATCAGTGGCCCGAACGATGGGCGCTCAAAAGTACGGCCGCGCAGAACATCGGTTGACCAACCGGATCGCTCCACACCAAGGATCGTTGGCAGCCTGCCTTCTCAAGGCCGATGGGACAGTACGGGCCAGGAGCATCTCCATGGAGCTACCTCAACCCATTCCGAGGTAAAAAAACGCCCAGCCGCACCAACAACATCCTATACGCCAGAGGATTGCCACATCTCGAACGCCTTCAAGTTGAAAAAATGATGAACAGAAGGTCATCATTCTGAACAGGGGTGTAGCAACGATCGATTTTCATGCGAACTTTGTATGATCGATACTGTGGCTAACGAAGCATACGCGACATGTTGAGCCATCTTGGGATAATGATCCGAGCTACCCGAGCGGCGTGGCTACTGGGGGCGTTCTTGGTGCCCGGCATGGTATGGTCCCAAGCCACGGACCTGATCATCTCGGAATATGTGGAAGGCTCCGGGAACAACAAGTACATTGAACTGTACAACGGCACCGCGGCCAACATCAACTTGAGCCAATACGAGCTTCGATTGTATGTGAACGGTAGTGGTACGGCCACTGTAGGTACACCGGCTATGACCGGCACCCTGGCACCCGGAGCCACGATCGTATACCGCAATACTTCGGCCACCATTTATGGTGGAGCCACCACAGTGAACTCCGCGGTGAACTTCAATGGTGACGATGCCATCGCCTTGTACCGTACCGCCGCACCGGTGGGCTTCGTGGATATCGTGGGCAACATCGGGTGTGACCCGGGTTCGGCCTGGACCTCGGGGAGCCACTCCACCGTGGACCGGTCGTTGGTACGGAAATATCCCGTTTGTACGGGGGTAACGGTCGACCCGGCAACGACCTGCCCTTTCCCCACGTTGGTGAGCGAATGGGACGTGAACGGCGTGGATGTGATCACGAACCTGGGCAGCCATTACATGGACTGCAGTCCGGTGGTGAACTTCACCTTGGCCACGAGTTCACCCGGCGAGGCCGCAGGGACCGTCCTGGTGGGTTTGACCTTCCAAGGCACCGTACCGGCCGGCACGGTCACCATCAACATCGCCAACGGCGCCAACTGCTTCTACACCACGGACTACACGACCACTCCGGACGGCAGCAGCGGCAACATCACCTTGAGTTTCGGTGCCAACCCGGGCACCATCACCTTCCCGGTGGCGCTGGTGAACGATGTCTTGAACGAGGCCGACGAGACCATCACCTTCACGATCGCATCGGCTACCGGCGGCACCACCTTGGGAACGGTGCTCAGCCATACGATGACCATCATCGACAACGACGGTCCACCGACCTTCTCCTTCGCCACCAGCAATGTAACGGTGCTCGAGGATCCGACATCGACCCAGACCTTCACCATCAACATCAGCCCGCCAGCGGTGGCCGCGGGCACCATCACCATCACGCCCACCGCAGGTCTGGGCGCGCAATGTGGCGCGGCCGTTGCTCCTTGGAACAACGACTACCAGATCCAAGGTCTGGGCTGCCCCCCGACGTTCAACCTGGCGTACGCGGCAGGTGCCACCTCGATCACGTTCAATGTGGTGGTGAACGGTGATAACGGCGCCGGTGGCTACCATATCGAGAACACGGAACAGGTCACCTTCACGATCACCGCCGTACCTGGAGGCACCGCCATTGGCGCACAGAACACCGGTATCTTGAACATCGCCGACGACGACAGCCCTCCCACCACCCTCGCGCCGGGCGACCTGGTGATCGTAGGGCTGAACACGAACAACGGCGCATGCAGCGGCAATATCACCGAGGACCTGGTGAGCTTCTTCTGCTTCAAGCCCATCACCACGGGTACCAAGCTGATCGTAACGGACAACGGATATGCCCGGTGCAGTGCCACCACCTGGGGGAACAACGAAGGCACGGTGGAACTGACCCGCACCGGACCTACACTTCCCGCCGGCCAGGTGATCACCTTCCGGATCCGTGGCAACGCAGGCCCGGGCAATGTGGTGGGCATCGCGCCCGACGGCAACTGGTCGTGCGTATCGCTCAACGGATTCACCGCGGTGGACATGAACTCGGGAGGAGACCAGATCTTCTTCATGCAAGGCGGTACCTGGACCACCAACACGCCCAGTGGGCACAACGCCACCTACACGGGCACCCCGCTCTACGGATTCTCCACCACAGGGGTCTGGGCATCGCCGCCACCGGCCACTTGTAGCAATACCGCCTACAACAGCTGGAGCAACCTGCCGATGGGCATGGCCTGCTTCAGCATGGCGCCGACCTCCACCCAACAGTTCAACAAGTACACGGGGCCGATCACACCGGGGAGCCAGCGGGATTGGATCATCCGGCTGGACAACACGGCGAACTGGTCGAGCTATGGGACCTGTGCCGCCTATAATAGTGGACTTCCCAACTGGCTGCTGGCCCCGATCATGCCGATCACCTCCAGCACGTTCACGCCCGGCCTTTGGCGCGGGAACGTGAGTCCCGGCGGCACGGATTGGTTCGACTGCAAGAACTGGGACGATGCCACGGTACCCACCCCGACCACCCTCGTACGGATCGATGAAACGGCGTACAACCACTGCGTTGTAGGTGTGACCGCAGGCGGCAACGCCACGTGTGCGGCGGTGGTGCAGACCAACAGTGGCACCCCGATCAACCTGACGGTCCAGAACTCGAGCAGCCTGGCAGTAGGAGGCCCGATCGTGGTGCAGCGCACCGCCTCCGGAACCCCGATCAGTCTCACGGTAACGGGCAATAGCACCTTGACCGCCACGAGCTTCACCGTACAAGGCACCGCCGCGAACGAAGCGGTGTTGCGCAATGAGGTGCCAGGCAACACGGTATCGTTCTCGGGCGATCTCACCATTGGCACTGGCGGGGCCGTGGACCTGCAAGGCGCCGGGGTCGGCGGTACCATCTTCCTGGCGGGCAACTACACCAACCTGGGCCCCACCGAAGCCACCCTGGACGAGACCAATGGCACTGTCCGGCTGAACGGTACGGGCAACCAGACCCTGAGCACCGCCGGTTTCGAGGAGGTATTCCATAACCTGGTCATGGACAAACCTTCGGGCAACCTGATCCTGAACCAGCCCTTGGCGGTACGCAACGTGCTCACCCTCACCAATGGGCGGATCAACTCCACGGCAGGCTTGCTCACCATGCGGGCGGGCAGCAGTGTGGTGGGTGGCTCGGATGCCAGCTTCGTTGCGGGTCCGATGGCCAAAGTGGGGCTCACCAACTTCACCTTCCCCGTAGGCAAGGGCACGGACCTGCGCCCCTGTGGGGTCAGCAGCATCACGGGTACGGCCACGGACGTGTTCCGCGCCGAGTATTTCCCGGTATCGGCTGCGATCTGGGGCACCACCGGCGAACCCACACTTCACCATGTGAGCACATGCGAGTACTGGACGATCGACCGGGTGGCAGGCACACCCAATGCGGTGATCACGCTCACGTGGGAAGCCCCGGCGAGCTGTGGCGTCACCGACCTCTCCGACCTGCGCGTGGCGCGTTGGGACGATACGGCCATACCCGCCCCAGGCATCTGGCGCGACCGCGGCAATGGCGGAGCAACGGGCACCTTCACGGCGGGTAGCATCCCCACGGCGGCGGTGCAATCGTTGTTCAACGCGAGCGTCACACCATGGACCTTGGCCTCCACCACGGTGGACAACCCCTTGCCCATCACCCTGCTGGAATTCACCGCCACCCCGGATGGGGCCATGGTCCGCTTGAACTGGGCCACGGCCACCGAGCAACGGAACGCCTTGTTCACCGTGGAGCGCAGCCGTGATGGCGAGCACTTCGAACATGTCCTGGACGTTCCCGGTGCGCCCAACAGCACGGTCCTGAGGACCTATCAGGAATTGGACCGACACCCGTACGAAGGGCTGAGTTACTACCGTCTGCGCCAGACGGATGAAGATGGGGCTAGTACGCTTTCGGGGGTGGTGGCGGTGATCATGAGCCGGAACGATAGGCTGCCGTTGGTGCTCTTCGGACAAGGTGACGACTGGACGGCCGTCCACGACTTCGCGGCCGGTAGTGTGTACGAGCTGGTGGACATGACGGGGCGACGTATCCTGAACGGGACGACCACGATGGATGGCCGTACGGAGTTGAACGGCATATCGCTATCCCGCGGAGCCTACCTGTTCCGGATCTCCGACGGCGTACGGCAGGAGAGCCAGCGTTTCGTGCACTGATCACGGCTCCACCACCACGGCGAAGGTCTTCTCCAGGGGGTTCAG
>CAUJED010000120.1:0-7911 GCA_963169535.1 Bacteroidota bacterium
GAGCCGGTGATGAAGATCCGGCCGAGCTCAGCGATCTGTACCACTGGGGTGATAGCGTGAAAGGGTGCGAGGCATTTCACCTTCTCACGCTTTTCACCCTTTCACCTTTTCACCATTGGATCGACCGGTTCTTTCATGCCGTCTCAGTACGGCGTAGGCTAGAGATGTGAAGGGATCGTTTCGCAGGACGATACGGCGAGGTCGTTGCATAGCATGGGCTAAGGAACGATCACGACGGAGAAGTCATGCGGAAAGAGACCGAGTGGATCGGCCTACGCCATAGTGCGAATTGGTATTACAGGCCGTGATCCCAGGTCTTTGACCACGACGAAAGGATCCACGGGTGTATCGAACCGGACCTGGACCAAGACCACGGCTCCCAACCTTTTCCCATTGTGCAATGGAGCCGGATCGGTGAGGCATCAATGTTTTTGGACCCTTGTGGTGTACACGTTCCCATCATGGATCACACGAACCTCCATGATGCCGGCGTGTTCCAGCGTGAGGTCGATCGGTATGCGGTTCACCCCCTGCGAGCCGGAAATGCTCCAACGATCGAGCATGCGCCCCTGCACATCCCAGATCGAGATCTCCATCGTTCCGGGCCGCGGAGCTTCAAAGCTCAATTCCGCGCGATCTCCTGCGGGGTTCGGGAACACATGGATCCTGGTACTCTCTTTCGCGAAGTGGGCCGTGAGCGTACCATCCGTTGCGAACGACCGCCTGAGGTGTGTGCTCGTGAATAGACTATCGGGTTCGCCACTGTAGCTCCAATGACTGAATCGGAATCCCGGAAGTGGTGTCACCTGCACATCGATGTCGTTCCCGTTGAAGTAGACCCCGTCGAATGGCATGGTTGGCTGAATGGTGTTCACCTGCATGGTGCCCGCGCCGCGTGGGAACATGTCGAACCGGAGTTGCGCTGTATTGGGAAGGTCGTACCACGCCAGTACATCTTCACGCATGTACCCGGCACGAAGTCGGATCCATTCGGGGATCACTTGCCCGCTTTGTTCATGCCAAATGGATGGGTTCGTGCCCCACCGTTGGAAATGACGTGGGATCTCATGTGCGATGGTGGCACGGATCCGGTCGTTCTCGGCCATCAACGCATCCGCGTTCAAGCAGGTGTTCATCAGGTCGGCCAGTCGGTTCAAGAATGAACGCCTGAACTCCGGACGTTGGATCAGGCTCTGGTAGATCTCCGCATGGATGAACCCCTCCCGATGGACATGGACCCAGTAGAACATGTCGAAGTCGTTGGGTATCCACGGCGCTGCGTTCATCGTGGCATCCAAATCGTACATCAAGTAGCGCCATTTACCCCGGTGGATCGATGGTTTCCAGTACTTCAGGTTGTTCGATGGCCAGTCCGAGTTCCCGGCGAACATCTCTAGTGCGAAATAGTCGATGAAGCTCTTCAGGTCCATCAGGCTGTCGACACGGGCGAAGTGCAGGTCGTCGCTCATGTCATGCGAGCGTATGAATTGTTGGAGTGAGTCGAAGTGGAGGCTGTCTCCCTGGATCACGTGGTTCTCTTCGTCCATGATCAGCAACGCGTCCGGATCCATGCTGTGGTTCGTGGCCAAGTAGTCCTTGTCCACACGCTCGCGGATATTGTGGATACCCCAATAGTTGCCGTTGATGTACACCACACTCGGTTTGAATCCCAGCACATCGATGTCCAGACCCGCGTGCAGCGCCACTTGGTGGAAGAAGCCATCGCGGTAGTGTGCCTGGCACCAGTCGCTGCCCGAGTTGCGGAGAATGATGCGCTTGAAGGTCTCCAACGCGGGCTTTTCGGGGAAGAATCCGTGGTCGATCCCATCCGATCCAAAATGGTCACGGGCGGTGAGCCGTAGTGGCCGCTGCGGCTTGTTCCGTGAGGATCGGCCACCATGGATGCGGAGTTCCACATCCTGGTCGATGCGTCGTACACCAAGCTCATCAAAGTACTCGAACCTGACCCCGATGCCCCGCTCATCCCAGAAGTTGGCGCCCCAATGCGGGTAGACCGTGTCCGCCTCTGGCCCCAGCATGTATAGTCCGAGGGTGTCGTCGAACATGCTGTCGGGGTCCATGCTGAGTGAGACAACGGGGAGCCGGGTCTGCTCGTTCAAGAGGAAGGTGCCCGCGATCGTGGGGGAGTCGAGGTGACCGGGACGTCGTGTGAAGGCCTTCAAGACCGTGGTGCTTGTGAGCTGTATGGCGCCCGTATAGATCGCGGAAGAGCTGGTCGGCTCGCTGCCGTCCCAGGTCATGTGGACCGTACAATCCGGTGCTACGGTTAGGCCCACAGGAAGCGGGCCCGGCTTGACCCCCGGGGGAGTGCTGAAATGGGGCACCGGTGCATATCCCGGATAACCCGGGCTGGTGTTCGGCTGCCCCGGGGTGGGCTGGTCGTGGATACGGATGGTGCCGCTGCCATCGCGTGCCGCGCTGTGGTTGGGACGGAGTGCGGGTAGTGGGAACACATCCACAGGGGCGAATGCCGAGGAGCTCAGAACGATCTCTTCACCCGCCGCATCCAGCTTGAATGGGAAGTGCATGCCATCGCTGTTGTCCAGGCCATGGAACAGCACGAGGTAGCCGCCGGCTTCAAGCGTCTGGTTCGGTAGCGACCATTGATCAGGGTGGAAACGATCATCACTCAGGAACAGGCCGGTCAGCTCTACCGCTTCGGTCCCTTGGTTATGCAGCTCGATCCAGTCCGGGGTATCCCCGAACGGATCCTGGATCAGATCGAGGTTCTTGCTGCACGCCTCGCTGATCACCAGCTGCCCATGGCCATACATGCTCATGAGGATCGTTAACGCAGCGGCGAGGAAACGTGCCATCATGGGGAGTTGACGATGGAGGCGACGCGGGGTCAATGCTTGAACCGTACGAATAGCCGCCCGAAGTTATCGCTGTCCTTGTCGATCCGGTGGTACATCTTCTTGATATGGGGTTGTTGCAGGAATCGGATCACCTTCTTCTTCAACTGGCCGCTGCCCTTGCCGGGAATGATCTCCACGATGGGGATGCGCTTGTCCACGGCCTCCTCCATGATCTCGTTCAGCGCACGGTCGATGTCCCGCCCCTTGTTGTAGATGTCGTGCAGGTCGAGTTTCAGCTTGGCCATGGCTCAGGCACGAACGTCGGCGTATTCCTCCTTGCGGCGGTCCATCATCTTCAGCGCGAATGGGCAGAGCGGCAACACGCGGCGTTTCTTCTCCCGCGCATGGGCGATCGCCGCTTCGAGCAACTTCAGACCCACGCCCTTGCCCTCGGAGCCTGGGAAGCCCTCCGTATGATCGATGGTGATCGTGTTCCCGTCGCCTGTGGTGTAGGTCATCTCGCCCAGCTCCTGACCGTTCTCCTTGGCCACGAAACGTCCTTTGTCACCACCCGGCTCGTGTTCGATGTTCATGAAGGCGAAGGTACTTGCAGTTGAGGGGTGCAGACCCGTGCTTGCTCGTGATCGCTGTATTCCGGCACTTTTTCACGAGATCCGCCTTTCCCACCGGATCCTTCCCCACCTTGCACCCATGAAGATGCGCATCAACAAGCTGCTGGATCGGGCTCCCATACCCGACAACGGCGGCGAACTGCTTTTCTACCAGCGCAGCGATGATTATACCATCGAGGTGGCCGGCATGCCGGGCGAACTGATGACCACCGCCCATCATGGGTCTGAGGATGCGCTGGCCGAGCTGGCGCTGCGGAAGGTGAAGAACGCTGCTGAAGCAAGTGTGGTGATCGGCGGCTTGGGCATGGGCTTCACCTTGGCCGCGGTGTTGAAGCTGGTGGGCGAGAAAGGGAAAGTGGTGGTGGCCGAGTTGGTGCCGCAGGTGGTGGAGTGGAACAAGGGGCCGATGGGCGAACGTGCCGGATACCCCGTGAACGATCCGCGGACCATCGTGCATGTGGGCGATGTACTCGAACTGATCCGCAACGGCAAGGGCACGTACGATGCCATCCTGCTCGATACGGACAACGGCCCAGAAGGGCTCACCCAGGCGCGCAACAACCGGTTGTATTTCCATCGCGGGCTGCGATCCGCCTACGATGCACTAAGGCCGGGTGGGGTGTTGGCGGTCTGGTCCACGCACCCGCACGATCCGTTCACACGCCGATTGGGCATGGCCGGCTTCCGTGTGGAAGAGAAGAAAGTGTTCGCCCACCGCGACAAAGGCACCAAGCACCATCTGTGGTTCGCCATGAAGCCGTAAGGCCACCTTCGATCACTTCCCGAAATACCCTTGGTACCATTCCTTCTCCCAGTGGTCGCGCTCATCGCTGAGCCGCGCCGTGCCGTCCAGCAGGTTGCGCAGCATGCGCAGTGAACGGTCGTCGCGCTGGGAGATCACCGGGATGCCCGCACGGATCAACGCCGCCGCCGCCACACCCGGCCCTTTCTGGTACACCTTGTTCTCCGCGAAACGCGAACCCAGGTAGGTGACCGTGCTGCCGCACGCGCCGCTGATGTCCATGAGGATCGCCAGATCCACCTTTTCACGCAGGGCGAGGTCGCGCATCGTGTAGGCGGCCTTCACCATGCCCGCGGTCCAGTCGGTGCCGTCCTCGGCCAGCGAACGGGCCTTGCCGTCCAGCACGTCGAAGCCATTGCCGCCGTGGCTGTCCGGCGTCATGCGCGGCGTGCCGAAGGAAAAGTCCTCGGGACAGAACTTCACGATCCGCACTTCGGGACGGAAGAGCCAGGAGCGCAGGGAACCGTGGTCGCCGTTGGTGCTGCCGTCCACGCCGCAACCCACGCCGCCGAGACAGGCGCTCATCACCACCACCAAGGGCTTTTCGGCCGTTGGGCGCGGGCGCTGGAAGAAGGCTGCGGTGGGCAGGTGTGCGGGGCGCTCCGGCATCAGGCGGATTTATCGAGTTCAAAGATCAACTCCTTGCCGTTCGGTGCCATGCCGCGATCGGTGTAGCCCGCGCTTCGATAGAATCGCTCCGCACGTGACCTCGGTTCTGTGGTCAGGCGCAGCCGGTCCGCACGTTCGAAGTAAGCCGCACGCATCATGTCGTGCAGGGCGCGGCCGATGCCCCGGCCCTCCTGCTCCGGAGCGACGAACAGCGCCCATAGGTTCCGCTTCTCCACATCGACCATCACGAAGCCCGCCAGCACACCGTCCACTTCGCAAACCCAGCTCATCGTATCCCGCGCCAGGAAGTCGTGGTAGTCCTTCTCCATCACCAACGAGGGATCGCTCAAGCGGTTCTCGCGCACGGCCAGGCGGATGACATGCGCTGCCGGCACATCGGCCGGTCGCATCGCGCGGATGTTCAGCATCGGGATCATTGTCTCGTCAAGAGCAATTTCCCGATCGCCTCCACCTGCTTGGCGCTCACCTCGGCCTTCTTCGCGCACTTCTTCCAGGTCCGCACACCGGCCTTTACCTCGTCGATGATCGCGGCGGCCTTCTTGATGTTCATCGCCTTGGCCACGGCCAGCAGGTCGTCGCGGGTGATGCCGGTGCGCTTGCCGTTGAGGCTCATCTGGTGCTGGCGCAGCCACAGGCTTTCCGGGTTGTAGGCGTAGGTCATGTCGTAGGCCGGTGCCAGGTGCCAATCGCCCTGCGGGTCCATCAGGAACGAGGTGTTCTTCGTGTGGTCGTCGCAGTTCCATGCGATCACGTTGAAGCAGGCCCGGCGGAAGAGCTCGGCGGCATCGGGGTAGGGCAGGCCCAGCAGGCGCATCACCTGGAACGCCTGCTCGTAGCTGTGCACCAGCGGCTGGTTGTAATCCATGTGCGCCATGCCGCAGAGCGTGGCCATGTGCAGCTTGTGCACGGTGCCCCTGTCGTCGCGCACGCGGTCGAAGCGTTGCGTGAGGAAGTGCGCGCGCCCGTGCTCCTCCAGCAACGTGCAGGGCATCATGCTGATCCCGCTGGCCACCGCCATCAGGTGGTAGGCGTACTCGATTCGGCCGTAGCCCATCGGGTCGCCCAGGGCCTTGTTCGTCACCCCGTCGAACTTGATCAGGCAGTACGTGAATCCAGGTAGGCCGTCCACCTGCCCGCTGCGCACTTCGCCGGTGTCGTGGTTGTACGCCACGATCGCCTTGGCGCGCGCACCGCCCGCCGAGGTGCCCACCTGCAGGATATCCAGCAAGGCCTCCGCACGGCCTTTCTTCCGGTTCGTGGCAAAGGCCTCGCGCGCGTACAGCACGTTGTTCGCCACGCGCACCAGCTCCTCCACCTGCAGGGCCTCGCTGCTGGCCTCCAGCTCGTGGTGCGCCGGCTCGAACTCCAGCGCGCCCATGCCCCGGCGACCGGTGTAGCAGAGCCGCTCCACGGGGTTCGCACTGCCGGGCGAACGCTGCTGGGTGGCCAGCCACGCGTTCAGGATCTGCTCCCCGAAGCGGTCGGGCAGGCTGTCGGACAGCAGCCCCGGCAGCCCCCGGAAGGTCTCGTCGCGCACATCGCCGAAGCTGAAGATCGTGGCACCGCCGGCGGCCTGCGACAACGGCATCATGATCGGCGCCACGTCCAGCCCCGAGCGGCAGAACGCCGCGTCGTACTGGAACTCCGCGCGCTGGCGTTCCTCGTTCCAGAGCACCGCACCCACCGTGCGGCCCCAGATGCTCACCCGCGCTTTCGTTACCATGTGCTCTTGGGTTTGGGTTTCACCACGGTGGGCTTGTGCCGCGAAGCCCGCTTGCGCTGCTTGGCGAGGTACTTGGCCTCCTGCTCCAAGGCCATCATGGGCGAGATGCGGGGCTCCTCATGGAAGGCATCAAGCACCTCCAACCGCCCCATGGCGCGCAGTACCTGCACCACGGTGAGCAGGGTGGCGGCGCGGCCGGCCTCCAGCTTCACCACGGTGGTGCGGTCCAAGCCTGCGCGCGTGGCCACTTCGGCCTGGCTCTGGTTGCGCTCCAGCCGCATGCGGCGCAGCTCGGCCCCCAGCTTCGCCACCACCTGCTGGTCGCTCATGGCCTGCCAATTGATGTTGCTTGTGGGCATCGTAAGGGGTTGTTTAGTTATCCAACGCAACTTATGCACCACAAATATACGCATTTTTGTTGGAATTGGATACTTGTAATGAAGGTGTTGCGCATCATTGATACTGAATCACTGCGATATTGATGTGTATGAGCAACTAATGCGTATGTCCGATTTGAATACGTCGGGGGTGAGAAAGTGAAGAAGTGAGAGAGTGAGAAAGATGGGCTGCCCGCTGCTGTCCCCAAAGCGAAATGCAGAGTCGAAGTAAAACGAAGTAGCACGCACTACTGGGCAGAGAGATACGCACCAATTTTCTGGAATAGTGCGCGTGTTTGTTCAGTGTGCTCCGGTCGAATCTGCGCATTGTCTTTGTCAAGCAAGCCAT
Source organism: Bacteroidota bacterium (assembly GCA_963169535.1). Classification (GTDB taxonomy): domain Bacteria; phylum Bacteroidota; class Bacteroidia; order Flavobacteriales_F; family PHOS-HE28; genus PHOS-HE28. The sequence goes on from CAUJED010000120.1 coordinate 7,333, forward strand.
CCACTTCCGGCTTCGTTGGAGTAGGCGGCTTCGACCGGACATCGTTGGCTGGAATAGCATCGAACCTGAAGCTTGGAAAGTCGCGATTCAGGTTGGACAAACGGTGCTGCTCATTCGCATCAAGGATTCCTACAACACGTTTGAATCCAAGGTCATGAAGCAGCCGTGCCACGCCACTCATGTTGCCTGCCCCACCTACGCCCCAACCATAGAATTCCGCATTCAGCTCCAGGCCAAGCTCTTTCAATATTTTGCCATAGTAGACAACGTCTTCTTGTCCTTCAACCAGGACCACTCGGTCGTCCAAGAAGAATACTTCCTGAGCGTTCAGGCCAAGTACATGTGGGTTGTTCAGGTTCCCCAGCATCGTGCTGCACCATGCAGCGGACTCTGGAGAAAGGGCGGAAATCTTCGACCCTTTGTCAACATGAACGCGCACCACTGCTGTCCGGTTAACTGAAGGTCGAACATGAGTTGAACTGAGCATGGATGCGGGTTTCCGAAGGAAAGAGCGTGGGGCGGATTTGAATCGGGGTGCATCTCCGATGATGGCTTCCTTGAGGGCAACTCAAGGAAAGC
>CAUJED010000121.1:0-3347 GCA_963169535.1 Bacteroidota bacterium
CCCGCGATCACCTTCACCTGCTTGCCACCCTTGCTGCTGAACGCGCGCTTGAGCATGTCCGCCGGCAGGTCGGATCCCAGGATCAAGGTGCCGCCGTCCTTCACCAGCGCCACGCACGCCATGAAGGGCAGCTTGCCCACGGTCTCGAAGACCACATCGAAACCGTTGCGGTGGGCGCTGAGGTCGTCCTTGGTGTAGTCCAGCACCTGGGTGGCGCCCAACGAATGCACCAGCTCCACGTTGCGTGTGCTGCACACGCCGGTCACTTCCGCGCCGAGCTGTCGCGCCAACTGCACGGCCGCACTGCCCACCGCACCGCTGGCGCCATACACCAGCACGCGTTGCCCCGCGATCATACCGGCCTTGCCCAGGAAGTTCATGGCGGTGCCGAAGCCGAAGGGAATGGCTGCGGCATCGGTGTAGGCCATGCCCGCAGGCATCGGAGTGAAGGCGCCGCTCTCCGGCAGGGCGATGTATTCGGCGTGCGCACCCAGGCGCGTCACGCTCGTCCAACCGAAGAGGCGATCGCCCTGCTTGTACTTGGACACAGCCGATCCCACCGCTGCGACCTCTCCCGCGAACACCACGCCCAGGATGGGGTTCCGGGGCTTGAACGGCCCGAAGACCAGCCGCACGAACCAGGGGTTCGCACGGCGCAGCCGCCAGTCCGCCGCGTTCACCGCCGAGGCATGGATGCGGATGAGCACTTCGTTGCTCTTCTGGGTCGGCGTGGGCACCTCGGCGATGCGGATCACCTCCGGGCCTCCGTAAGCGGTTGCGAGCGCGGCTTTCATGCGGGCAAAGCACGGGGGGATCCGCGCTACCGGCATGACCGTTGGTGGAAAAAGTCATCCGTTCGTCACCGGGTGGCTGCGAGGGCGCGGACTCTTGGTCATCGTATCTGCCGGTCGCTACCGTGCCGTGTTCTGATGGAAAAAACGTACGGTTGACCCATCATCGGCTCGCAGGATGTACATGCCCGCACCTTCGCCGGACAAATGCAGTTCCTTGCCGGGGCCGAACCGGCTGAGGGCGCGTCCGGTCGCGTCATGGATCGTTCCCGAACAGATCCTGCTCAGGTCGTAGGTCGTGGTGCCGGGTCGATGGATCACACGCAACGGAGCGTTCCTGTTCGACGCAGGTGTGTCGAAGACCGCGAGCGGGTTGCATGTTCCGCCAAACACGGGGACAGCATCATAGGTGGCGCAGAGAAGCTGGCTGATCGGTCCACCCTGGCTGTGCGGGATCCCAAGGAACTCCTGGGTGCATCCGATCCCCTCGATGAAGGTGAGCGGCCAGGGCACACCCGGTGTGTTGAAATGCCAGACCCTGCGCTGGGTACCCAGGTTGTCCACCATGCTGTCGATGGCGGTCACGGTGACCACCTCATCGTACCAGTCGCGTCGCACGAGCCTCCAAGTGGCCGGCACCGTGTCACCCACCTCGATGGAGGGGTCGAACAGGACCTCCTCCGGAGGGAACTCGGTGCTGTGGATGTAGCTGACACCCGCCTGATCCGTACGGAGATGGCAATACTCTTCATGATGACTTTCGCTGATGAAGACCGAGCCTGGGCCGTTGTGCACCTCGTAGTAGTGGGAGCGCCGGATCGACTTGTACACCTGTCCGTCCAATTCCACATCCTCCCCGTCGTACGCATATTGATGAAAGGCGTTCAATATCATACTTCCCGTGTAGGAGTATTTCCACAGCAGGTGCCCACCGGGCGGCGGAAAGGGAAGGATGTCCTGCGCAAAGGCAGGGAACATCAAGGCGCTGGGCAGCGCGATCAGGAGAACTCTCAACGTACGATTTCCCATGGCATGCTGAAGGTTGGTGGTTGTCTCAGGTCATGCGTCCGATCGGACACATCCATCGAACGATCAACAAGATACATCCTGGTACGGCCTCAAAGCCTGCCGCTCTTCGGTACGTTGGAAGGCCCCGCCGAAATGGCTGGTGGTTTTTCCGGAGGCGAGAACCGATCGACCTGCCAGGTTGATTTCCATCCGTTCTGCTTCTACCAATTGCCGGACCTTCGCGCGATGCTCTCCCGCTCGGCCATGGCGATCGTTGCGTTCACGCAACTGATGGTGGGGAGTGCTATTGCGCAACACCCCGGCGTGGCGCGCTACGACGTGGATCAGGGATTGCCACAGAGCATGGTGAACCATGTGGTACAGGACAGTCTGGGTTTCATCTGGTTCGGCACGGGCGATGGCCTTGCGCGCTTCGATGGCACGCGGTACAGTGTCTTCAAACACGATCTGCAGGACACCACCAGCCTGAGCAACAATGCGATCTGGTCCATCACCGCATTGGACGATGGCGATCTTCTTGTCGGTACGGGCACCGGGCTGGATCGTTACGATGCACACACCGCGCGCTTCAGTCATCTCCGCACCGATGTTGCACCGGACGGTTGCTGGCAATTCCTCCGCGCAGACCAAGGGCGGATCCTGTTCTACTCGCCGCTTTCCGCGACTTTCCTCACGATGGAGGGCGGTACGATGCGTGCCTTCCCGAGTGGCCATGGCCCATCCTATGCGCTGAGCACCGATCCGCTGGGACACCGGATCCGCTTTCACGTCTGGCCGGATACGTTGGTCGACCTGGACCTGGTGAGCGGTACGGAACGATGGACCATTCTACCACCCGAAGTGACGGGGAAGGTGGATGAGGTGATGCCGATGCAGGAAGGCAATTTGATCCTCACCCACGATGGCGCGTGGATCGTGAACGAACGAGGCACGGCCATGCCGCTACCCGCTGAAGCCGGGACCATCCTGCGCAATGCACCAGGGCGCAAATGCGCCTCCCGATCACCGGAAGGGCGGCTATGGTTCGCCGTGGACAACGTGGGCGCCATGGAGGTGGATGAGCAATGGAACGTCCTCCAGTTGCATCCGTTGGTATCCGCGGAGGATCGGCCATTACGCCTCACGAGCATCGCGTTCGACCGGCAGGGGAACTGTTGGGTAGGGAGCGATGGCAAGGGCGCGTTCCTGATCGCCCCACAACGCATCAAGTTCAAGCGCGTAGTACCTGGCGCTACGCCGGGATGGGCGCCGGATTCGTGGTTCGTCCGGGCTTTCGCGCAATGGGACCGCGACAGGGTGCTGATCGCTTTTCACCAAGGTGGAGCCGCGTTGTTCGATGAACGTTCCGGCAGACTGTCACCGCTCGACGTGTCGGCCATCATCGGAACTGCGCTGCCGGACCGGACGATCAGCCGGGTGATCAACGACGAGCACGGTTTGCTCTGGTTGAAGATCGGTACGGAGGTGATCGTCCTGAATACCGTGAACAGTAAGGTGATCGACCGTATGGATGTGATGGGCGGTGCG
>CAUJED010000122.1:0-23549 GCA_963169535.1 Bacteroidota bacterium
CAGCATCTCGATCTCGGCATGGGTGGGCGGTGCCACCTTGAGGATCAGGTCGGCCTTGAACACCTGCTCGGGGCTATCCACCACCATGGCGCCAGCCTCACTGTAGTCATGTTCCTGGAACTGGGCCGGTGCGCCCGCCCCCCGTTCGATCACCACCTCGTGCCCACGCCCCACGAGCACGGCCACGGCCGAAGGGGTGAGCGGCACTCGGTGCTCTTGGAAGGTGCTCTCCTTGGGAATGCCGATGAACAGGCTCTTCTTGCGGCGCCCGACCTCCATGAGTTGTTCCTGGGGGGCCATGGCCACTTCGCGGGCCAGTTGCTTGAGCAGCTCGGAGGATGATGTCATGGCAAGGCCGTACAACGGAGCGGCAAGATACGGAGCCCGAGGATGGAAGCGATCGGAGCGGTGGCCGTTCGGTACGGCGTCCACAGGCGCCTATCGCACCTCGAGCTTCACGGTCCTCACCCCGTTCGGCGCCACCTCCAAAGACACGTGCAAGGTGCCCGGCGGCAGCAGGTCCGCGGCCAGCTCGGGCCACTCGATGAAGCAGTAGTGGCCGCTATCAAGGTACTCCTCGAAACCGATGCCCTCCAACTCCTCGGGATCCTTCAGGCGGTATAGGTCGAAATGGAAGAGCGGATCCCCGGATCCGGTACGGTACTCGTTCACGATGGCGAAGCTGGGGCTGCTCGTGGGATCGGCCACCCCCAGCACGGTGCACAGGGCCTTGATCAGCGTGGTCTTTCCGGCACCCAGCCCCCCGGTGAAGGCGAAGATGCGCGCCTCCGCATGGCTTTGCAGGATCAGGCGGGCGACCTCTTCGGCGCCGGAGGGTTTGCGCAGGGTGATGGTAGCGAGCACGACGCTAAGGTGGCACGAAAGCCGGGAACGACACCTACCGCGGCTTCAACACCGCCCAAGGCACCAACATCTCCTCCAACGAGATGCCCCCGTGTTGGAAGGTGTGCCGGTAGTACGACACGAAGTGGTTGTAGTTGTTGGGGTACACGAAGAAGCGATCGCTCTTGGCGAAGATGTACACGGTGCTCACGTTGGCGCGGGGCAGGAAGGCCTTGGCGGGGTCCTTGATCTCCAGCACATCGCGCTGCTCGTAGGTGAGGTTGCGACCGTGCTTGTAGCGCAGGTTGGAGTTGGTGTTGCGATCGCCCACCACCTTGCTGGGCTCGCTCACCCGGATGGTGCCATGGTCTGTGGTGATCACCACACGGCCGCCCCGTTCGGCGATGCCCTTGAGGATGTCGAAGAGCGGGCTGTGCTCGAACCAGCTCTTGGTGAGGCTGCGGTAGGCGGCATCATCGTCGGCCAGCTCGCGGATCACCTCCATCTCGGTGCGGGCATGGCTCAGCATGTCCACGAAGTTGTACACGATCACGTTCAGCGCATTGCCCATCAGGTTGTCCAGGCTGTCGGCAAGCTTCTTTCCCGCAGCGAGGTTCAGGATCTTATGGTAGCTGAACTTCACGTCCTTTCCCAAGCGCTTCAGTTGGCCCGCCACGAACTCCTCTTCGTGCGCGTTCTTGCTGCCTTCCGCATCCTCGTTCACCCATTTACCGGGGAACCGTTTCTCGATCTCGCTGGGCATCATGCCGGCGAAGAGCGCATTGCGGGCATATTGGGTGGCGGTGGGCAGGATACTGTAGAACAACCCCTCCTCTTCCACGCGGTAGAACTGGCTGAGGATGGGTTCCAGAACGCGCCATTGGTCAAGTCGGAGGTTGTCGATCAGCACCATGAAGAGGGGCGACCCGCCTTCGGACTTGATATACGGCGCCACCTTGGCCTTGAAGAGCTGGTGCGATTGCAGCGGCACATCCCCGCCCTTGCCATTCACCCAGTCGATGTAGTTGTCGGCCACGAAGCGGCTGAAGAGCTCGTTGGCCTCGTTCCACTGGGAGCGGAGGATCTCCGACATGCCCTGGTCCTGGCTTTGGAGGAGCTCCAGTTCCCAGCGCACCAATTCGGTATAGAGCTCCTTCCAGGTCTCGGTGGTATGGCGGTCGCCCAGGCGCATGCCCAACTGGCGGAACTGCTGTTGGTAGTCGCTGGTGGTCTTCTCGCTCACTAACCGTCGGCCCTCGAGGTTCTTCTTCAGCGAGAGCAGGATCTGGTTCGGGTTCACCGGCTTGATCAGGTAGTCGCTGATCTTGCCGCCGATGGCGCCTTCCATGATGCTCTCCTCCTCGCTCTTGGTGATCATCACGATGGGCACGGCGGGGCGCTCCAGCTTGATGCGCGAGAGTGTCTCCAGCCCGCTGAGGCCGGGCATGTTCTCATCGAGGAAGATGATGTCGTACTCCTTCTCCTTGGCACGTTCCACGGCATCGAGGCCGTTGTTCACGGTATCCACGGCGTAGCCTTTCTGTTGCAGGAAGAGCACGTGGGGGCGGAGCAGGTCGATCTCGTCGTCGGCCCAGAGGATGGTGGCGGTCATGGTGGGTATGGTGGCGCCGGTGGGCGTGATCGGTTCGGTTCGTGTTCCTTGCATGCAAGGGCAACGTCACCGGCCGGTGCTGTATTGCCCTGTACTTTCGGGGCGTGAAGGTAACGTGTACCATTAGGGATGCAGGCGTCGGTTCCTCACCGACCGCAGTAGGTCGACCCGGTGGGTCGACACTACGGGTGCGTATGGATCCACGTGGCATGAACCGACCAACGCGGTGCGATCCATGAAGATATTGAACGACCCGATCTACGGTTTCATCGCCGTTCCGCACCCGGTGCTACAGCGCCTGATGGACCATCCGTGGTTCCAGCGGCTGCGCTACATCAAGCAGCTGGGGCTGGGGCATTTGGTCTATCCTGGCGCCCTCCACACGCGGTTCCACCATGCCTTGGGCGCCATGCACCTCATGGGCGAGGCCATCGCCACCCTGCGCGGCAAGGGCCACACCATCACCGACGAGGAGGCCCTGGGCGCGCGCATCGCCATTCTGCTGCACGATGTGGGCCACGGTCCCTTCAGCCATGCATTGGAACACAGCCTGGTGGAGGGCATCGGTCACGAAGCCGTGAGCGAAATGGTGATGGACGCGCTGAACGTGGAGTTCGGCGGTGCGCTGGAGCTGGGCATCCGCATCTTCCGCGACCAGCACCCCAAGCGCTTCCTGCACCAATTGGTGAGCAGCCAGCTTGATGTGGACCGCATCGACTACCTGAACCGCGACAGCTTCTACACGGGCGTGAGCGAAGGCGTGATCGGCGGCGAACGCATCATCAAGATGCTGCAGGTGGTGGACGACAAGCTGGTGGTGGAGGAAAAGGCGATCTACAGCATCGAGAAATTCCTCGTGGCGCGTCGTCTGATGTACTGGCAGGTATACCTGCACAAGACCGTGGTGGCCTGCGAGATGATGCTGGTTGAAACGCTTCGGCGCGCGAAACACCTCGCCTCCGACGGCACCTCCCTGTTCGCCTCCCCCGCCCTGCATCGCTTCCTCAGTGCGCGCCACGACCGTGCCTCCTTCAACGACCCCGCCGTGCTCGCGGACTTCCTGAAGCTCGACGACCACGACATCATGGGCGCCGTGAAGGTCTGGTGCGACCACCCGGACAAGGTGTTGGCGCAGCTCGCCACCGATCTGGTCACGCGGCGCAACCTGCGCATCCGCCTGCAGAACATCCCGTGGAACGACACCCATGTGGGGCAACTGCGCAGCGAGGTGGCGCAGCGACTGGGCATTCCGCTGGCCGATGCGTCGCGGTTCGTGCTCACCGGCAGCATCGTGAACAACGCGTACGATCCGGCCAAGGACCGCATCGAACTGCTGTACAAGGACGGCACGCTGCGCGACATCGCCGAGGCCAGCGACAACCTGGGGATCGCCGCGCTGGCCCGGCCCGTGGAGAAATTCTACCTGGCCTGGCCGCGGTGGTCGCAAGGCTGAACCCAAGAAGAGCCCGATCGCCTCATCGGCTTCCGTGTACCGGGCCACCAACCGTTGCACGGAGCAACGACCGGTCCGCAGCGAACGTACCGTGCGAAGACCCGGGCACCCGTGAATGGCACGAATGGGCTACACAACGCATCGGTCATTGAACATCGCATGGATCGGAGCGGTGGTGGAAGGCCCGCACCGTCGGCCTCCTGTGCGCGGCCACACCGACATGGCGAGCATACCGATAGGCCGCCGAAGCGCTCCTTGCCCCCCGACGGGTTCAGATCAAGGATCGCTTCGGGATCGTTGCATATACGATCCCTCGCGATGACGTCAGGGGGAGGTTGTTGAATGCACGATCCCTCGTGAACTCGGCACTCCGTGCGCCGGGGCTTTCGGAGGACACTGTGCATGCATTCCCCGGAAACGCACGCCCATAGTCTCGCGGTGTTCGGTCGGGTGTGATCAGGCCAGGTCTTTAGCCCCGCCATGCGCCACGCTCAACGCCCGGCACCACCCCCGAACCGAGGATCCCGCTACCCCACTACATTTGCCTGCACACGCTGGCCCATGCCAAAATTCCTGAAGAACATCCTGCTCATCGTTGCCGTGCTCTTCGCCTTGGGCTACCTCGGCTTCAACTACATGAAGTCGCAGACCAAGAAGGCCAGCCCCGAAGAGGTGAACACCTATACGGTGAACGACCTCTCGATAACGGTGGACTACAGCCGGCCGAGCAAGAAAGGGCGGGTGATCTTCGGTGAACTGGTGCCCTATGGCAAGGTGTGGCGCACCGGTGCCAACGAGGCCACCACCGTGGAGGTGGACAAGGACATCAAACTGGGTGGGCAGCCATTACCCGCAGGCAAGTACACCTTGTGGACCATCCCACAGCCCGACGCATGGACGGTGATCCTCAACAGCAAGAGCTACTCGTGGGGGGTGACGTACGGCGGCGAGGCCCAACTCGACCCCACGGCTGACGTCCTGCGGGTGGAGGTGCCCGTGCAGGAATTGCCGACCGAAGTGGAGATGTTCACCATTGATGTGAGCAGCACACCACCAGCGCTCAACCTCAAATGGGACCGCACTGGGGTGAGCCTACCCTTGGAGTGATGTCCCTTCCGGAACGACCGTAGACCATCACCCGGTACCTTCGTGCCATGCAGTTCACCGCAGAACAGATCGCCGACCTGTTGGAAGGCGTGGTCGATGGCGACCCGCAGGTCCTGGTGAGCGACCTGGCCAAGATCGAGGAGGCCCGCAGTGGCACCCTCACCTTCCTGGCCAACCCCCGCTATACCGATCACATCTACACCACGAAGGCCACCATCGCCATCGTCAACCACGATTTCCAGCCGGGCCGGGCGCTGCCCAAGACGTTGACCCTGATCCGTGTGAAGGATGCCCGCATGGCCTTCACCCACCTGCTGGAGCGGAATGCAGAACTTCAATACGAGAAGAAGGGGTACGAGCAACCCAGCTATGTGAGCCCCAAGGCGCGCATCGGCAAGAACGTGTATATCGGGGCCTTCTGCTACGTGGGCGACGATGTGGAGTTGGCCGATGGGGTGAAGATCTTCCCCAACAGCTACATCGGCGACCGCTGCCGGATCGGGGAGAACACGCGGATCCATGCCGGGGTGAAGCTGTATCACCAGACCCAGGTCGGGGCGCACTGCGTGATCCATAGCGGTGCCGTACTGGGGGCGGATGGCTTCGGATTCGTGCCCCGCAGCGATGGCACCTACGAGAAGATGCCGCAGGTGGGCCATGTGATCCTGGAAGACCATGTGGAGATCGGCGCCAACACCACGGTGGACCGGGCCACCATCGGCCACACCCTCATTCGCACGGGCACCAAGCTGGACAACCTGGTGCAGGTGGGGCACAATGCGGAGATCGGAGCGCACAACGTGGTGGTCTCGCAGGCGGGCATCGCCGGCAGCACCAGGATCGGCGACCATGGGCAGATCGGTGGGCAGGTGGGCATCGCGGGCCACCTGGTGATCGGCGACCGGGTGCGGATCGCGGCCCAAAGCGGCATCGGGAGCAACATCGGCGACGGCGAGACCGTCCAAGGCTCCCCGGCCTTCAAGAAAAGCCTGCACGACCGCAGTTTCGTGGTGTACCGCAACCTGCCCGACCTGAAGCGGCGCGTGGACACCCTGGAAAAAGAGCTGGCGGCCCTGCGCGAGATGCTGAACAACGCCGTCCGGAAGTAGTCGGAACAGCGCGGCTTTCTACCTTAGCCGTTCCTATCCATCGGGCGCCAGGTGCGCCCTTGCATCCGGCATGAGCGACTTCCAACACACCCTCCGCGGCAGCGCCACCCTTCAGGGGATCGGCCTGCACACCGGCGTCCCCGTGACCCTTACCCTTCGCCCGGCCCCCGTGGGCCACGGCTACAAATTCCAGCGCACCGACCTGGAGGGCGAACCCATCATCGACGCCGACGCCGACCTGGTGGTGAGCACCGCGCGCGGCACCACGCTGGGCAAGGGCAACGTCATGGTGAACACCACCGAACACGTGCTCAGCGCGCTCTATGCCCTGGGGGTGGACAATTGCTTGATCCAGGTGAGCGGCCCCGAGATGCCCATCATGGATGGCAGTGCGTTGCCCTTCGTGCATGCCATCGAGAGCGTGGGCCTGGAGCAGCAGGATGCCAAGCGCAACTGGTATGTATTGAAGGATCCGCTCTGGTTCGAGACCGAGGAGAAGGGCACCGAGATCCTGGGGGTACCCGCGCCCGGTGGCGAATTCCGCCTCACCGTGATGGTGGACTACAACAGTCCGGTGCTCGGCACCCAGCACGCAAGCATGTACCGGGTGGAGGAGTTCAAGGAGGAGATCGCCCCGTGCCGCACCTTCGTGTTCCTCCGCGAGCTGGAACAACTGGCGAAGGCGGGCCTGATCAAGGGTGGCGACCTGAACAACGCCATCGTGCTGGAGGATCGCGAGGACACCACGAAAGAGAAATTGCAGGAGCTCGCCAAGAACCTGGGCCGCGAATACCAGGACCTGCAGATCCGTCGCAACGGTGTGGTGAACACCACGGACCTGAAGTTCTTCAACGAACCGGCGCGGCACAAGCTACTGGACATCGTGGGCGACCTGGCCCTGGTGGGCCGCCCCATCAAAGGCCACATCCTCGCAGCGCGTCCCGGCCACTTCGGCAACACCAGCTTCGCCAAGCGGATCAAAGAGCGCATCCGCGAAGAGGAGAAGAACCCCGTGGCCCATGTGGACCTGACCAAGGAACCGTTGTATGACAACGTGGCCATCCACAAACTGTTGCCGCACCGCTATCCGTTCCTGCTCGTGGACAAGGTGATGAGCATGGACGAGAACAGCATCATCGGGGTGAAGAACGTTACGCTCAACGAGCCCCACTTCACCGGCCACTTCCCCGGGAACCCGGTGATGCCCGGCGTGTTGCAGGTGGAAGCCATGGCCCAGGTAGGCGGCATCTTCGCGCTGAGCAAAGTGCCCGACCCGGAGAACTACACCACCTACTTCCTGAAGACCGACGGCATCCGCTACCGGCGCAAGGTGGTGCCAGGCGACACCCTGGTGTTCCGGCTGGAGCTGATCACCCCCATCCGGCGCGGCATCGTGCACATGCGTGGTGTGGGATACGTGAACGGGCAACCCGCCGTGGAGGCCGAGATGATGGCGCAGATCGCCCGCGACAAGGCGCCGAAGACCGAAAGCTCCGAGAACGTCGCCAAGGAAACCACCAAAGCCCAGGCCTGATGAGCATCTCCAAGCTCGCCTACATCCACCCGGACGCGCGGTTAGGCCATGATGTGACCGTGGAGCCCTTCGCCACCATCCATGGCGATGTGGTGATCGGTGATGGCACGTGGATCGGCCCCAATGCGGTGCTGATGGATGGTGCCCGCATCGGCAGCCGCTGCCGGATCTTCCCCGGTGCGGTGATCAGCGCCATCCCGCAGGACCTGAAGTTCGCCGGCGAGAAGACCACGGCCGAAGTGGGCGATGGCACCACGGTGCGCGAATGCGTCACCATCAACCGGGGCACCGCGGACCGCGAGAAGACCGCCGTGGGCAGCAACTGCCTGCTGATGGCATACGTGCACCTGGCGCACGATTGCATCCTGGGCAACAACATCGTGATCGCCAACAGCGTGAACCTGGCCGGGCACGTCACCATCGACGACTGGGCCATCTTGGAGGGCAACGTGGCCGTGCAACAGTTCATCCACATCGGTGCGCACAGCTTCATCGCCGGAGCCTCGTTGGTGCGGAAGAACGTTCCGCCCTTCGTGAAGGCCGCCCGCGAACCCCTGAGCTATATGGGTGTGAACGTGGTGGGCCTGCGCCGCCGCGGCTATGCGGACGACGCCATCGCCCGTATCGAGGACATCTACCGCGAGATCTTCGTACGCAACAGCAATGTGGAACGCGCGGTACAGAACGTGATGCAGACCTTGCCCCGCAGCCCTGAGCGGGGGATCATCCTGGACTTCATCAACAACAGCCCCAAGGGCATCATGCGCGGGCTGGCGGAGTGACCTGGCCGGGTGCGCTCCACCCGCCCCCCCTCCTACGACGCGGGACCTTCGCATGAACATCGCACTCCAACACATTGGCAGGACCTTCGGGCGCGAAGTGGTGTTCCGTGGCGTCACCTTAGAACTCCGAACGGGTAGCCGCACAGCCCTGCTCGGCCCCAACGGCAGCGGGAAAAGCACCTTGCTCCAAGTGATCGGAGGTGCCCTCATCCCCACCGAGGGCCACATCACCCACCGCACGGGCGCCCACACCATCCCACAGGAGGAGGTGTACCGCCACGTGAGCATCGCCGCGCCCTACCTGGGGTTGTACGAAGAGCTTACCCTGGAGCAAGCGATCGCCTTCCACGCACGGTTCAAGCCGTTGTTGTCCGGTTTCGGGGTGCGGGAGGTGGCCCGTACCGCCTACCTGGAGAACGCCTTGCACAAGCAGGTGTCGCACTTCAGCAGTGGCATGAAACAGCGGTTGAAGCTGGCACTGGCCATCCTCAGCGACACCCCGCTGCTGTTGTTGGACGAGCCCACGAGCAACCTGGACGCCGAGGCCATCGCCTGGTTCGGGGCGGTGCTGGAGCAACACATCGGCCAACGCACCCTGGTGGTGGCCAGCAACCGGCAAACGGCGGAATACGCCTTGTGCACCGCCACCATCGAGATCGGCACCTACAAGGGCTGAGCACGTTCCCGCATCAAGTCCTATTTTCGCTGCCCGCCCGGCCAAGTTCGGGTCCGAACCCAGCAAATCCCCCTCCCCATGGCCTCTACCGCCGACGTGAACATCGGTTCCTACATCCGCTTCAACAACGACATCTGCCAGATCATGGAATGGCAGCACCGCACGCCGGGCAACCTACGCGCCTTCTACCAGGGCAAGATGCGCAACCTGCGCAACGGCAAACTCAACGAACACCGTTGGCGCAGCGGCGAGACCATGGAAGTGCTCCGCGTGGAGGTGCATGAGCTTCAATACCTCTACCGCGAAGGCGAGAACCTGGTGTGCATGGACCAGACCTCGTACGACCAGAAGTACATCCCGGCGACCCTTTTCGGCGATGCCATGCGTTTCATGAAGGAGGAGATGGTGGTGCAGATCGGTTTCGAAAGCGATACGCCCATCTTCGCCCGCCCGCCGAAAGTGGTGGAGCTGGAGGTGACCTATACCGAGACCGTGGTGAAGGGCGACACCAGCAACAAGGTGATGAAAGCCGCCACCTTGGACGGCGGCGCGGAGATCCAGGTACCCAGCTTCGTGGAGATCGGCACCGTGGTACGCGTGGACACCGAGACCGGTGAGTACATGGACCGCGTGAAGAAATAAGGGTCCATCAAGACGCGTTGGAAGCCCTGCTGCGAAGCGGGGCTTCTTCGTTGAAGGCGCGGGCGGGGCAGCGAAAGTCCGTACATTCATGTCTGGTTCGAAGGCGATAGTTCACCCAACCCAACTTGAACCTCATGGCACACTGGATGCTTGCACCCGCCCTCTTGGTCACCATGCAAGCGGCCGCTCAATCATGGTGCGAGCCTGGAGCGCTGTGGTACCACGACTACCCTTACACTGCTTGGGGGACCACGGCTACGTTGAAACGCGCTACACCGGGAATGTCCTCTTTGCCGATTCCGTGTGTGAGACCTTCACCATTGTTGAGCATGGGTGGAGCGACCAGACCAACACACCCTGGCAAGGAGGGCCGTACACCATGTACACGCACACCGCTCCGAACGGCCTCATCCACGTCTGGGATGGGAGTGCGTTCGACACCTTGTTCCATTTCGGTGCAGTTCCCGGGGACCGTTGGCAGTTCCCGACCTCGTGGCTTGATGGTGGCACCACTATGATCGTGACGGACACCGGTCACGCGATGGTCTCGAACACCGCGCTCCGCTACCTCGTCGTGGAGGCCACGTTCGAGGACATCATCTTCCTGACCGACACGATCTTCGAGCGCATTGGACCGTTAGAACTGTACCTGGACATTTCATCGTCGACCTACTTCCTGATCGACGGCGGTCGTGGTCGGCTGCGCTGCTATTCGGATGCGGACTTGGAAATCCATCGCGTGGAGGGACCATGCGAGATCGGGCTGAGTGCGGATGTCCTGGACGGCTCACCGAGCATCTCGATCGGGCCGAACCCGGCAAGTGATCAGGTGAACGTGTTCGGGATCACCATCCCCACTTCCGCCTCGCTCATGGACCTCACTGGTCGTTCGGTCCGGAACTGGAAGCTCAGTCCCGGCCAAAGCCCGCTCAACACCGCAGGCATACCATCCGGCAGCTATGTTCTTCGCCTCTGGCATGCCGGGGTCGACCTGCCTTTGATCATCGCACCATGAAAAGGAAGATAGCCCCTTGGGTGATCAATGGCTTGGGCTGGGGGACAGCCATGTTCGTCTTCAATGCGTTGATCATGCCCTGGGTGCGCGATGAGCCGATCCTCCTTCGGCACTTCCTGATCGGTGTGCCGATCTGGGTGATCGGTGGTCTGGGCTTCGGTTGGACCAACCAATGGATACAGCAACGGATCGCGGCGAAGGATCAGCAAAAGAAGGCGATGCGGGAATGAGGGAACAGCCTACGTGGCGCCGGTTACCTTTGGCACTTCCATCAACCAACGCCAAGGCTTCGGCGAAACCATGCGCCTCGACCCACCACAGACCGCCGCCCAGCTCGCTGAGCTGCTGGGGGCCACCGCCAAGGGCAACACCCAACGCCTTGTCACCGGGCTCAACGAGATCAACCGTGTGGAGGAGGGCGACCTCGTCTTCGTGGACCACGAGAAGTATTACGACAAGGCGCTGAACAGTGCGGCCACCACCATCCTCATCAACAAGGAGGTGGAGCCACCGGTGGGCAAGGCCATCATCATCTGCCCGGACCCGTGCGCGGAGTACAACAAGCTCGTGCGCCGCATCATGCCCCGGCAGGCGTGGGGCAGCCAGGATCCTGTCGTGGGCGAAGGCACGGAGATCCACCCGAGCGTGGTGATCGGCGCCAACGTGCGCATCGGTGCCGATTGCCTGATCATGCCCGGTGTGGTCATCTACGAGAACACCACGATCGGCGATCGTGTCACCATCCACGCCAACACCGTGATCGGCGGCGATCCGTTCTATTACAAGAAGCGCCCCAGCGGCTACGACAAGATGGCCCCCGGTGGCAGCGTGGTGATCGAGGATGATGTGGAGATCGGCTCGCTGTGTACCATCGACCGCGGCATCAGCACCGACACGCGCATCGGCGCAGGCACCAAGATCGACAACCATGTGCAGGTGGGGCACGACACGCTGATCGGGCAGCACTGCCTCATCGCGTCGCACGTGGGCATCAGCGGCGCTGTGGTGATCGAAGATCATGTGACCTTGTGGGGGCAGGTGGGTGTGCCCAGCAAACTCCGCATCGGCAAAGGCGCCACGGTGTTGGGCCAGAGCGGCCTGATCAACTCGTTGGAAGGCGGGCGCACCTACTTCGGCAGCCCAGCGGGGGAATGGAAGCTGAAGATGCGCGAGGTGGCCTTGATCGGTAAACTGCCGGAACTCTTCAAGCGGCTGAAAGACTGACCCATGGCCCGACTGGAGCGCATCATCGAGCGGTTGGAGCTGAAGGAATTCCAGCTAAAAGCCTTGTTGGATGTGACCAAGGCCATCAACAACACCGAGGACCGCGATGCGCTGCTGAAGCTTTACGAACGCATCATCCGCGAAGACCTCGGCATCACGCGTCTGATGCTCTTCGAGCGCACCGAGCGTTGGGAGCGCATCATCGCCTTCGGCAACAATGTGGATGCCGTGGGCATGGACATCGAGAAAGCCTTCGGCACCTTCTCGGAGATCCAGGTGATCGGCTCGGAGAGCACCGGCAGCTTCGGCGCCTTCGATGTAGCCGTTCCCGTGTACCACCGCGGGCGGCCGCTGGCCTTCCTGCTCATCGGCGACATCGACGAGGAGGAGCAGCGCATGAGTCCCACGGTGAAGCACCTCAACTTCATCCAGACCCTCACCAACCTGATCGTGGTGGCGTTGGAGAACCAGCGGATGGCCGCACAGGAGCTGGCCCAGGCCCGTGCCCGACGCGAACTGGAGCTGGCTGCGGAGATGCAGGGCATGTTGATCCCCACCGACCTGCCCAGCAACGAGCGCATCGATGCCGCCGGGTGGTACCAGCCCCACAGCGAAGTGGGCGGCGACTACTACGACCTGATCGCGTTGCCCACCGGGCAGTACGTGGCCTGCGTGGCGGACGTGAGCGG
Source organism: Bacteroidota bacterium (assembly GCA_963169535.1). Taxonomy (GTDB): domain Bacteria; phylum Bacteroidota; class Bacteroidia; order Flavobacteriales_F; family PHOS-HE28; genus PHOS-HE28. The sequence continues at coordinate 12,687 of CAUJED010000122.1, forward strand.
CAAGGGGATCGCCGCAGCGCTGCTGATGAGCAACTTCCAAGCGAACCTGCGTGCCAGCATACCCCATGCCACGGACCTGGTGCAGCTGGTACACGACCTCAATGCCAAGGTGCATGCCAGTGCCCGTGGTGAGCGCTTCATCACCCTCTTCATCGGGGTGATCGATCTTGCCGCGCGCAAGATGCGCTACGTGAACAGCGGCCATAACGACCCGTTGTTGCACCACGCGAAAGGGGTGACCCCGCTGCGCGATGGCAGCATCGCCTTGGGCATGATGCCCAAGCTGCCGTTCCTGAAGAGCGGCGAGGTGGACCTACCGCCCGAGAGCACCCTGCTGTGCTACACCGATGGCTTGGTGGAGCAGGAAGATGCATCCGGCACCGCCTTCGAAACCGCTCCGATCAACGGTATCCTCAGTGCAGGTGCGCGCGCCACGGCGAAGGCCATCAACGAAGCGGTGATCAACGCGTTCGAGGCGCACCGCGGTGGTCTCCCCTACTTGGACGATATCGCCTTGCTGACCTGCCGCTTCGCCTAACGCGAGTCCTCCGCCCCTACGTGCCCAACCCATGTTGGCTTGGGGTAGCGGATGTCCAAGAGCACGATCAACATGGTGAAGGACCAGAACGGCACGGCGGCCTTATCCAGGTCGAGGAAGTTGTTGAGGGCGCCATGCAGGTAGTAGGTCACCAGGCCCAATAGGGCGGCCACCAACATTCGGCGGGAAGGCCCTTCGGGCATGCGCGCATAGAGCGCCAGGGCCCTATGGATGGTAAGGCCCACGAGGAGCAACATCAGCAACATTCCGGGCACACCTTGTTCTGAGAGCGGCCCCAGGTACTCGCTATGTGCATTGCCGCCGGCACCGAAGTTGGTGCTGATGATGGTGCGGTCTTCGGCGGCCTGGAACGGTGCATATTGGAACATGTAGGCACCCGGCCCCCAGCCGAACACCGGCTTCTCCTTCCACATGCGCAAGGCCGAGTTCCATCGATTGATCCGCTCCAGATTGGAAGCATCGCTCGAGATGTTCGAGATGGACTTCACGTGTTTGCCCAGGTCGTCGCTGCTCTCATCGCGGTTGCGTTCCATGGCGATGGTGATCTGCTCCTTCTCCACCATGTAGACGGCACCCGCACCCAGGGCGAGCACCGCCAACACCCAATAGGGGATGCGGAAGCGCATCACCAGGAAGACCCCGAAAGCACCGATCAGGCTGAGCCAGGCCGCACGGGTGTAGGAGAAGATCAAGCCGATGGTGAGGAGGACGAGGACCAGGAAGGCGACCACCTTTCCCGAGCGGGAGTATCCGGGAAAGGTGACGGCAGAAAGGCTGAACGGCAAGAGGAAGGCGAGGATGGCACCATAGCTCGTATGGTCCTTGAAGAAGGGCGTCATCACCCAATGGGCCGGATCGTGTTCGAAGCTGTACTGGGCATGATGCACCAAGGTGTAGACCACCACGATGACGAGGCCACTGATGTAGGCCCAGAGGAAACGATGCACGTTGCGAGGGTCCTCGAACAAGCGCGACACCATGAAGTACATGGAGACCACGAACCAAGTACGGGCGAGCACATACTTCACGGACACCATGGGCATGGAGCTGGGCAGGATGCACAAGGCCATCCAAGCCAGTTGGGCCAGGACCACCAAGGTGATCGGATGCCGCCACACGCGCCGGTCCACCACATTGCGCTCCAGGCCGAGCTTCAGCAGGAACAGGCCGGTGAGGGCCACCATGATGGGTTCGGTGGGCAACGAGATCCCGATGCCGCCGAGGTCGAGTTGCTCGAGGTTGATGGAAAGCGGTGTGGCGAAGGCGATGAAGAGGAGCAGCTTATCCACGGCGGCCACCAGCGCCCAGGCGAAGACCAGCGCCACCGGGAGGAGGTTCAGCCAGTAGATGCGATCGGCCATCAACAGCATGTTGGCCAGAACGAAGGTGCCGCAGATGATCGGCACCAACCAATTCCGCTTCAGGACCTCCTGCATCGGATCAACGTTCTTCCTGCCAGAGCAGTACAAGGAAGCACAGCAGCAGCGCCGAGACCGTTGCCAAAAGCACGATCAGCCAGCGTATGGGGTACACCTTCTTGTCGCTCACCTCGGGATAAACGATCACGTTGGTGTACGTGAGTTCCTTGGTCACATCGTTCACCACGCTTTCGTACTGGGTCAGGAGCCTGTCGTAGTTCTGGCGGAACATATTGCTCAGCTCGGTAAGCTGGCGGAACTCCCCCCCCTTGTTCTCGAGGTCCTTGATCATGGCGAGCACCTGTTCGCGTTGGCCGGCGCTGGCGCCGCTGCTGAGCATCCGGACATAGCCCTTGGTGAGCTCCTTGGCTTGTGTCTCGTAGGCCAGAAGTCCGGAGGTCTTGCGCAGGGTGTCCAGCCGGGCCTCCACCGAATCCAATTTGAAACGTTCGTGGGCAAGGGCCCTCTCCGCGATGGTCAGCACCTCATGGGACTTTTCGCGCTGCAGGCGACGAGCAAGGAGGTTCACCTGGTCCAGCATGGCATTGACCATGTCGCGGGCACGCACCGGGTCCTCGTCGACCACCTCGATCATCACACTTTCGTACTGGGTCTTGCTGATCTCCACCCGATCGAGGAATTCGTTGTACAGCGCGAAATGGCCGCCCTGCGCGGTGGTATCGGCTTCATACACCCCGGCCAGGTTGAATTGGGTGATCAGAGTGTCGCGGATGCTGTTGCTGCGCAGCAGCTGCAGCAACTGATCCGTCCGTGTCTCGATGGAGTAGCTGGTGAGGTTGACCGGATACACCGTTGCCGCGGACTTATAACGCGGCTTGATGAAGGTGGGATGGCTGAGCACCACGGCCGCCAGCGCAGCCCCCCCGCCCACCACGGCGAGGATCCGGCTCTTGGCCTTGGCCAAAGCCAGGAACCGTTCAAAGGACAGATCGTTAGCCATGGGCCTTGAGGATCTTGTGGATATTGGCTTGGACCACGAGCACCAGCAAGGCCAGCAACACGGAGGCCGCCATGCTGATGGAGACCACCAACCAGCGCACCGGCGAGTGTTTCTTGTCCGAAGGTTGTGCCCGGTTCACCACGAATTTGTGGGGCAGATCGCTCTCCATGTCGGCCTGTGCCTGTTCCAGCTTCATGCGCAGCACGCTCATGCGCTTGGTCTCGTTGAACAGGCGGTCCTGAAGGGTGACATAGGGGCCACCGTACTGGGCCAGCACCTTGAAACGGTCCTCGAACTCCTTCACGGCGCGTTGGTCACCCTTCACGATGGCGGCCCCCATGTACTCGTTGTAGCGTTCGGTCTGGGTATGGTAGTCGTGCACCCCCAACTCACGCAGAACGCGCATGCTGTCGGCCATTTCGCGGATGTTCTCCTCGAGCTCGCGCACCTTGTTCTCCACCACCCGGAAGCCTTTGCTGGCGCGTTCCCTGGCCATCTCGGTCCACACGGTATCCACCTGGTCGGAGATGTAGTTGGCGATGTCCGAAGCCCGTTGCGGATCGGGGTCCAGCACCTCCACACGCACACTGCTGAACTTGGTACGCTCGTATTTGATGTGCTCGGCATAGGCCTCATGCAACTCCGTCACCCGGTGTTTGCTGGTACTATCGATCTCATAGACCGCCATCAGGTTGAAGCGCTTGGCCACCCGGTCGCGGATCTTCTCGGAGTACAGCATCTGGATCAGCTGTTCACTATCCTCCTCATCGCCCAAGGCGAGGATGTCGTCGCGGCCGGTGCTTTGTTCGTTGAGCAAGGCTTTGGACACCGAGTTGGTGATGGCCGGGAACATGATCACCTCGCTCTTGTACAACGGGGTGATCAAGAAGGCGGCGGCAACACCGGCCACCAGGCCGGCAAACATGATGCCGAAGATGAGCTTGCGCCGGGCCCAGAGGTAAATGACCAGATCGAATGAGTCGGGTCGTTGATCGATCGTACGTTCCTGCATGCGTGGTTCCACGAAAAGAGGGCCTAAAGTACACCTTCGCCCCCAGCGGCGAAGCGTTCAAGACCTATCCGGAACGCGCATTTCGAGGGCTTCGTACAACACCGCGCGGGACACCAGGCCCGTGCCCCATGCCACGAGTAACGCCCCAACGGCGAAAAGCGGCAGCTGGATCGGCAACGGGAACCCCGCCGCACCCATGAGGGCCGCCGCACCCACCAGCAACGCGGCATACACGGCGGCCCTTACCCACAGCCCAACCGGCACCGCGGCCCCGTACAAACGACCCGCCAGCGCGATCTGCGCTCCTGCGGTGAGCACCTGTGTCACCAAGCTGGCCCAAGCCGCGCCTTCGGCCTGCATGCGGGGGATCAGCACCAGGTTGAGGCCGACGTTGAGCAGCGCACCCAGGCCGGCCATCCAGTTCAGGTGTTTCAGCCGACCACCGGCGGTGAGCAGCGTGCCGAACACATAGGTGGAGCACACCGCCACGAAACAGCCGATGAGCAGAGCGAACACCGGAGCGCTCTCCGCGGTATGCGCGGAATAACGCAGGTCCATGATGGCCTGAGCGTTCATGCTGCCGAAGGCGGCGATGGCGATGGTACCCGTGAGCACCAGACGCATGGCCAGCCGCACCAGCGGCCCCACCCCTGCCCGCAGTGCGGGATCCTTCTCCCCGAGCAACCTGCTGAACATGGGCAACAGCAGGCCGGCCATGAGGTACCCCAGCATGTTGAACGCCTCGAAGAAGCGGAACGCCTGCGCGTAAATGCCCGCCTGCAGCGGCCCATCGGGCAGGATCCGCTCCAACATCAGCGTATCGATGCGGTAGTAGAACGTCATCAGCAGGATCAACAACGCATAAGGGAAGCTCTGGCGGACCACCACCCAGGCGTAAGCCGGGCGCCAAGCCAGCCGCACCCCGCCCGCGATGCGATGGACCAGGATGTACGACACCACCAAGGTGACACCATAGGCCACGGTCTGTGCCCACACGAACCACTCGATCCGGAACGGCATGCTGGAGGCGCGGCCCCACAACAACCAACCCACCATGCCGATCAACAACACGCGGTCCAGCACGCTCAACAGGCTATCCTGCCGGTAGCGCTGCGCGGCGGCGATGTTGCTGCGCATGAAGTTGATGCTCGCCACCAATGCCTGGTTCACCACCAGCCAGCCGAGGATCGCCATCTGTTCCGCCCTGAATCCGAGCACCAGACCGGTGCCGATGGTGAGCACCGCGTACAGTACCACCAGCACGGACCGTATCCCGAGCACCCCACCCACCGTCTTGCCCATAAGGTGCGTGTGCTGTGCCATGTGCCGCGTGTTCTGGTTGGTGATACCCATGTCCAGGACGATGCTCAACAGGAAGCTGAGGCTCAATAGGGCGGCGTAGGTGCCGTACGCCGTGCTTCCCACCGCATCCTGAACCCCGGCATCGATACCGAGGATGTAGAACGGCTTCACCAGCAGGTTGAGCACCAGCAGCAAGGCGAAATTGAGCAGGAAGCGGCGTTGCATTAGCGAGGCGAAGGTGGGAAAGGATACGGCATCCGCGCGAACGGCACGGGGAATACACGCTGAATGGATCCGCATCTTTGCGCCATGCGCATCGTGGTGAACACCCGCCTACTCCTGCCCGGGAAGCTCGAGGGTATCGGCTGGTTCACCCACGAAACGCTCTCACGGATCGTACGGGCCCATCCCGAACACCGGTTCATCTTCCTCTTCGACCGGCCGTTCGATAAGCAGTTCATCTACGCGGACAATGTGGAGGGTGCGGTACTGCCGCCACCCACCCGCCACCCCCTGCTCTACCGCCTCTGGTTCAACTGGCTGCTGCCACGGAAATTGAAAGCCCTGAAGGCGGATGCGTTCATCAGTCCGGACGGATTCCTTGCGCTCAAGAGCAACGTGCCCACGCTGGCGGTGATCCACGACATCAACTTCGAGCACCACCCCGGCGACATGCCCAAAGCATATGCGGATTACTACCGCAGCCACTTCCCACGCTTCGCACGCCACGCTGCACGGATCGCCACGGTGAGCGCGTACTCGCGCCACGACATCGCGCGCACCTACGGCATCGCGGAGCAGCACATCGATGTGGTGCACAACGGGGTGGGCGCGGTGTTCCGGCCGTTGACCGCCACGGAGCGTGAGGAAGCCGCACAGGAGTTCGCCGCCGGACACCCGTACCTGGTGTGCATCGGTTCGCTCAACCCGCGCAAGAACATCGCTCGGCTGCTGCAGGCGTTCGACCTGCTCCTGCAACGCCACCCCTCCGACCTGCGCTTACTGGTGGTGGGCGAGCGCATGTGGCAAGATGCCCACATGGAAAGCACCTGGAAAGGCATGCGGCACCAGGATCGGGTGATCTTCACGGGGCGGTTACAACAACAACGCCTGCACCGTGCGCTCGGTGGCGCCACGGCATTGGCCTTCGTGAGCTACTTCGAGGGCTTCGGCATTCCGGTGGCCGAGGCCATGCGGTGCGGTGTGCCGGTGGTGGCCGCGAACGCCACCAGCCTGCCCGAAGTGGCGGGCGATGCCGCACATTACTGCGATCCGTTCAACGTGGACGACATCGTGCGTGCGCTGCATGCGGTGTGCTCCGACCCCGTGTTACAAGCACGCATGCGCACCCTGGGCCTCGAACGGGCCGCACGCTACACTTGGGACCGTACCGCCGAGGACCTGTGGCACAGCTTCCGCCGGATGTGCACCGACCGCGGGCTGGTCTGAAAAAGCCCATGACCGTTCGACCAGAGCCCACACCACAAGCATCATAACGGAACGACCAAGGCATGGCCAGCAAGAGCATGATCCGGTCCACCGGATCCATCCTGATCCAGCGGAAGGTGGAAGAAGTCTTCCGGTTCTTCGCGGACCCGACCAACGACCCGCAATGGCGCACCGAGGTGACCCGTACCACACGTACAGGTGAACCGGGCGCGGGTACCACGGTCCAGGAGCACTCCTACCTCTCCAAAAAAGCGCCCGATGTGGTGGTGGAACTCCGATGCGTACAGTACGAGGAGAACGAACGGGCGATCTTCGAAACACCGGACGGAGCGCCTTCCCACCGCCGGAGCGAACGCCGGGTGAGCGCGCGGCCCGATGGCACCACCGAGGTCGTCTACACCTTGGCGTTCGACACCGCCATCGTGAAAGAGGCCTTGGGTTTCGCCCTCCCGCGGTACATCGTTGCCCTGAAGGCCGGCCATGACCTGAAGCGGTACCTCCGACGGCTCAAGGCCGTGCTCGAGCGCGGACCGGTCGCGTGATCCCGGATCCTCTGGTGGAGCCCGCCCCCTACCTTGTGACCCGGATGCCCGCACTCGCCACCTACCACACCCGTGGCCTGCTCGAAGCCGGTTGCGACGAGGCCGGCCGTGGCTGCCTGGCCGGTCCGGTGGTGGCCGCTGCGGTGGTCCTACCACGCGGTGCCCGACTGCCCGGACTTGACGATAGCAAGAAGCTCACCACCGCACAACGCGAGGCTCTCCGCCCGGAGATCGAAGCCAAGGCGCTGGCATGGGCCGTGGTGGCCGTAGGACCAGCGGAGATCGACACGCTCAACATCCTGCGCGCATCGTTCGTGGCCATGCACCGGGCCATCGCGCAACTCAGCACACCCCCCGAGCATCTGCTGATCGACGGGAACCGCTTCATCCCCTACCCTGGCATACCCCACACCTGTCTTGTGAAAGGCGATGGTCGATTCCGCAGCATCGCCGCCGCTAGCATCCTGGCCAAGACCCACCGCGATGAGCTGATGACACGGCTGCACCAGGCACACCCCGCATACAACTGGGCCATCAACAAGGGCTATCCCACCGTGGATCACCGCGAAGCCCTCCAGCGCCTGGGGCCCTGCGAACATCACCGCAAGAGCTTCAGGCTCACCCCCGCGGAGCCGGAATTGTTCTAAGCGCCGCGAACACCGGACGTACCGTATTGCGATCGCCGATCCGCTCCCACATCAACACCCTTCTGTGCAAACGCCCCGTCCAGCGTGGGGAAGCGGCCTATGTGCCCCGGTACCTTTGGACGCGATGCGCCGTCTTCTCGTCATCCTCTTGCTGCTCGCGATCGGCGCGGCGGCCGTCTGGACGCTCCTCCGCTGGTCCCGTACCACCAGCCCCGCATCCGATCCTTGGACCGCCATACCGCACCGTTCGGCACTGATCGTGGAGATCCCCGATGCCCTGGCCACTTGGGACCGCTTCACACACACCTCTCAGCATTGGAGCAGCATTGAGCAGATCCCGGCGGTGGCTGCGGTGGGCCATCTGATGGCACAGGCCGTGGCACGGACCGAGAACGACGCCGCCTTTCGTGGATCCCTACAAGGCATTCCGCTGCTGGTGGCGGTGATGCGCACCGGAAGCGAACAGGTGGACCTGTTGATCACCTGCGTACCCAAGGTCGGAAGTGGCGTACCCATGCGAACCTTGGCCGAGCTGCTGAAGGTGGACGAAGCGGCGTGGAACACCCTAAAGGATGGCGGTACCGTGCAATGCCGCCCGGACACGTCGTTACCCGCGCTCTCCGTATGCGTTCAGCAAGGCATCTGTCTGGTGGCGACCTCACCGGCAATGATGGATGAAGCCCTGCTACAGCTGAAGAACGGGCATACCATCACCCAGGAGCCGTTGCTGCGCGAAGCCATGAACACCTTGGGCAGCGGCGCCGATGCGCACGTGCTGGTGCATCTGGAGCGCGCGAAGGCCATGCTCCACACCTGGTGGAGACCGGCGGAACTGGATGCGCACGAAAGCCCCACCGGCTGGGTGGCGCTGGACCTTCGCGCCCGGCCGGATGCACTACTGTTGAGCGGGCTGATCCTTCCGGACACGACCCACGCCACGCTCACCACCCTCGCGCACCAAGGCACCGGCCGCAACGATATCGGGCGCCACCTACCGCTGGAGGTGGCCGCATGGGATGTTCGCCAGATACACGATGGCGAGCGCTTCCTGCGCGACCTTGGCGTCGGGTCCGACAGCATCATCACCTCTTGGGGCCCGAACCTGTTCAACTGGGTGGATGGGTGCATCGGTATCGCACAGAGCGCCGACACCGCCAGCCATGGTGCCCGAACATGGGCGCTATTCCAGACCAGCGACCCCGAAGGAGCGGCCAAGGAGATCAATGCGTTATGCCCCGATGGCGTGCATTGCGACACGCTACACCATCGCGGCACGCGGCTCACACAGCTGCCGGTATCGCACGCCTATGAACGCCTGTTGGGACCAGCCTACGCCGCATTCGATCGACCCTGGTGGAGCATCTTAGGGGATGTGATCGTTCTCGCGCCGACACCGGAGGTGCTGCACACCGCGATCGATGCATGGAATGATGGGCGGACCCTGGCAGAGGACGCCCGCACCAACGCCTGGACCGAGCGCATCGCCAGCACCGCCGGGCGCACCCTGCGATGGGATATCGCCCGGTACGGGCCACTCTTGGGCGGCGGGCTGAAACCCGAAATCGCCGCCACGTTCAACACCCAGCAAGCCATCTGGCAACGGATGGGCGGCCTCGCCGTGCAGTTGAGCCCCGGACAACATGGCCGCACGCACCTCACCATCGGACTGGAACATGCGCCCGCCGAACGGCACAGCTCCGGCATCCATTGGAGCACGCCTGTACCACCGGGCGTCAACCGGGTTCCGGACATCCTGCTCAACCACACCAACAATACACGCGAAGTGCTGGTGCAGGACGCGGAACACACCATACATCTGCTGAGCAGTTCGGGCAAGGTGCTGTGGAAATACCCGCTCGATGGGCCGATCATGGGCGAGGTGCATCAGGTGGACCGCTTCAAGAACGGCAAGCTGCAATTGCTCCTGAACACGGCGGGCCACATCCACCTGATCGACCGCAACGGCAAGGACGTGGGCGGCTTCCCGATCAAGTTGCCGCAGCAGGCGACCGCACCACTGGCGGTGTTCGACTACGAGAAGAACAAAGAATACCGGATCGTGATCGGCCTGGCCGATGGTCGCGTGGTGAACTACGGCATGGATGGCGCGAGCACCACCGGATGGGAAGCACCACAGCTGGGCGACCCGACCACGAATGCGGTACGGCACCTGCGGATCAAGAACAAGGACCACCTCTTGCTCGTGGACGGCCGGGGACGCGTGAAGCTGCTGGACCGCCGTGGCAACGAACGCGAGCACACCCAACTGGAGCTGGGCAGCGGTGCGCGGGTGTTGCAGGTGTTGCCCGGCCTGGAACTGAACACCTCGCGGATCCTTTGGGCCGACACCACCGGCACATTGTACGACGCCACATTGAACGGTGCCCCCAAAGCCCTCTGTTCGGCCGGGAACAACACCTTGGGCGATCTGGGCGATGACGGCAACTTCGACATCATGCGCATCCGTGCGGATAGCCTGATCGTGACCCATGGGTCGCAGCAGGTGCTCTCCAGGTCGTTCGGGGCGGCACTCGGCCCGCAGGTGCATCGCTATGGGTCGGCGACCGGGAAGTACTACGGCGTGCTCTTCCCCCAACGCGGGCAGGTCACCTTGTTGGATGACAGTGGTCATGAGCTGGAAGGCTTCCCCTTGCCCGGCACCACATTGTTCAATATCGCCGATCTCGACCTCGACGGCGTACTGGAACTGGTGACCCTGACCGCCGATGGACAGGTGGTGGCGTACAACGCATGGCCTTCCACCAGGGTGGTACGCTGACCCGTTGCCGGGTCATACCATTTGGACATTCAATAGCGACCGAAGATGTGCGGCCACTGCTGTCCGGTTAACTGAAGGTCGAACATGAGTTGAACTGAGCATGGATGCGGGTTTCCGAAGGAAAGAGCGTGGGGCGGATTTGAATCGGGGTGCATCTCCGATGATGGCTTCCTTGAGGGCAACTCAAGGAAAGC
>CAUJED010000123.1:0-5247 GCA_963169535.1 Bacteroidota bacterium
CGGCCGTCAATAGGGCGACGGCTAAGATCACGGGCCACCAAGGTTCGTCGGAGCGCTCCAGGAATACATCCCTCCCGGTAAGTACGATGCCGCTCCAGTAGAAGGGTGCTGCAAGTCCGTCCGTGGCGTGGGCTTGAATGAACTTCACTTTGGCTTGTTGCAGTGCGCTGGAAGCCGGTAGGCCTTGTTCCAGGCCTTCGTGGAAGGAGGAGATGATCTCGCTCGTGGCGCGGTCGTCCACGGGCCACAGCGTGTGTACGGCGCTTTGCGCCCCGGCATTGAGGAAGGCGTGTGCCAGGCTCATCACGCCATCTCCCTGGTAGGTTCTTCCGCGTCCGCTGGAACAGGTGCTCAGGATGGCGAGTGTGCGCTTCACGTCGGTGCTCCGTAACGCTTCGGTGGACCATGGGCCGTCGGCGAGGAGTAGGAACGGCAGGTCATCCGGTGTTGTAGGACTTACGCCATGCGTGGCGATGTGCAGCAAGCCCGGTACGGAAAGCGCCAAGTCCATATCGGCGGTGGACAGTGCATGATCGTACACGCTCGTGGCGTGCGCGGCATGGAGGGCGCGGGCGAGGCCCTGCGCGAAGGGCAGAGGCGCTAAGCTATCGGTGGAGACTGTGGCGAACAGTGCGTTGGCCCGCAGACAATCAGCAGGTGTGCCGAGGGCTTCTGCGATGGACCTTGCGTAGCGGATGTGATGGTCGCGGCCCAGGTAGGCAAGGTCATTCCAGGCCTTTCCTGTGGTTGAGGTGCATAGAGCTTCGAACGGAAGGAGTGCCATGCTACCATACGGCACGAGCACCAGATCGACCTCGATCCGCCCTTCGAGTATGGGTCCCAGCAATTGCTGGTACATGCGGAAGGCTTTCGCTGCAAAGCGGATTGGGTCGCGTTCTTGGCCACTGATCGCGAACTCCCGGAATTCAGTGCCGCTGTAATCCAGGTCCAGTGCTTCGTGCTGAAGGTGTGTCACCGATAGCCCGTTCTCGTCGATCACGAATGCACTGGGAAAGTGGTTGTAGACGATGATGATGGTGCCCGGCGGGGCTTTCAGTGCAGGGGCATTCAGGCTGCGGCGTTGGGCGGCAGATGGACGCACATCGGAACGTAGGCTCTTACGTTGTGCGAGCGTGGTGCGGTTGAGTTCACTCCATTCGACCGACCGGTGCAGGTCGCGCGCATCATTGCGGAGCCGGTAGCGCTGCAGGAACAATTCGGAGCCGAGGCGGAAGGGGAAATGACTGTAGCTCCCGGTGACCTTCTCCATATTGGTGCTCTGGTACGAGCGCAGCATCTGCTCCCAGTACGGCACGGCGGCTTCGATGCCTGCGATCGCCTTGTCGAGCAGCCGGGCCTTGGTATGTGGTTCGATCGATTCGAACAGGCACTTCGCACGTTGATAGTGGAGTTCGAGCATCTGCGCTGGATCCGTGATGCGGTCATCATAGCGCAGTGGATCCACATCGGGCTCGTTCCCAGCCTGGCGCAACAGGGTTCGCAGGGCCTCGTCGAAGGCATTGATCGCTTGCTCAAGGCTGTCTTTCCGGTATGCGTAATGGTAGACCAGCGCTGTGGTGTAGTGGTCCATCATCACGGCCCCGCTGTTCCCATATCCGGCGTCGGTCATCAGTTCGATGGAGCGAGCGTAGTGGAATAGTGCGCTGTCCACGATCTGGCTCCTGGGTACTGGTAGGTCGTCCCATCCCGCTGCATCGGTGAACGTGTTGCCGATGTCGTGGAGCACCTGGGCCATCCAGACCGTATCTCGCGCTGCCGTCGCGGCACGAAGTGCTTCACGGAAGTAGGATCGGGTGGTCTTCAGTCGGACATGACCATCCATCGTGGTGGTCATGGCGGCCACCTTGAACGCATAACCATATTCGCGCAGGATCAGCACACGTTCCAGCGGATCCACTTGCCCGCGTTTCGTATGCGATAAGTTCCGAGCGCAAGTGGCCACCTGTAGGGCGAGGCCTTGATGGTCCACCTGCGGCGCAGCCATATAGTTATGGTACCGGGCACGATAGGCATAACCCGTGGCGGCCTCTGCGCTGCTGTCGCCGTACGTCCGTTGGCGCAGGTGCAAGGCTTCATCCCAAAGCTCCTTGGCGTGGCCGATGTCGCTGATCCGATGGTATTGCTCACCGAGGAGTTCCAAGGCGCGAGCGTTTTCCAGGGGATCGGCGTGATATGTCCCCTTCTCGATCGCTGCGGAAAGCCTGCGGATGACACCATGCACATCGCCGAGTACCATCGCTTTCCGGTCTTCGACGAGATCCACCTGACCGTACATCGGCACGGCCAACGCGATAGCAGCAGCGAAGGACAGCGTTAAGAGAGGCTTCACGGCCCGGAAGATCGTGAACCTTCCCCGTTCCCGCCCTTCAATGCTTGCCCTGTGCCGCCAGCCACCTTTCGGCATCCAGTGCGGCCATGCATCCGCTCCCGGCGCTGGTCACGGCCTGGCGGTACACCTTGTCCGCGCAGTCGCCGGCCACGAACACACCGGGCACGTTGGTGTAGGTGCTATCGGCTTTGTGCTTCAGGTAGCCTTGTTCGTCCATTTCCAGCCATCCGCGGAAGAGGTGCGTGGCCGGGGTGTGGCCGATGGCGACGAACAATCCGGTCACATCGAGCTTCTTCTCTTCGCCGGTCTTGTTATTCGTCACCAGCACGCCATCCACGGCCTGCTCGCCCAGCACATCCTTCACCTCGGTGTTGAACAGGACCTCGATGTTCGGGGTGTTCTCCACGCGGTGCACCATGGCCTTGCTGGCGCGGAAATGATCCTTACGCACGAGCATGTACACTTTGGGGCAGAGCTTGGCGAGGTAGGTGGCCTCTTCGCAGGCCGAATCGCCGGCACCGACCAGTACAACGTTCTGGCCGCGATAGAAGAAGCCGTCGCACACGGCGCATGCGGTCACCCCCCCGCCGATGTCGCGCAGGCGCAGTTCGTTGGGCAGGCCGAGCCATTTGGCGCTGGCACCGGTGCTGATGATCACGCTGTCGGCGTGGATCTCGGTCTTCTCGTCCACCCACACCTTATGTACCGGTCCGGTGAAGTCCACCTTGGTCACCCATCCACTACGGATCTCGGTGTCGAAACGCAGGGCTTGGGCCTTGAGGTCCTCCATCATCTCCGGGCCGGTGCGTCCCTTCGGGTAGCCTGGGTAGTTGTCCACTTCGGTGGTCTGGGTCAATTGCCCCCCGGGCAAAGGACCTTCGATCATCAAGGGTTTAAGGTCGGCGCGTGCGGCATAGATGGCAGCGGAATAGCCGGCAGGACCCGATCCGATGATCAGGCATTTGACGTGTTCGGGTGTGGTGCTCATGGGAATGGCGGCAAAGGTATCGTACGTCGGCCACCTCGTTCCGTGATGATCCATACCATGGGCTCTACCCGGTGGTGCGGAACGGGATCAGGACATGGCCAGGCCGCCGTTGCTGGCTTCACCATGGGCCACGCCCCGTTCAGCAGCTACTGGCACACGATCGTATCGGCGTACACGCCCCAGCCGGCCCAGATCCCCAGGCCACCCTGGATGTTGGATCTGGCGTTGACCGGTGTTCCGAAGAGGTCGCCTTGCGAGCCCACATTCTCGTCGTAGCTGGTGTAGAACTCATGTTCCGCGTAACCGATGCTCACGAATTTCACGGCGATGGTATCGCCCACCTTGAAGTAGCCCTGTTCCTCGTTGTTGTCCTCCTCTTGGTCGCTATAGAACTGGCGCCCCCGGATGAAGTTGAAGTCGAAGGTGAGGCCGTTCACGTACTTATCCTCGAAGGTGTTGCCGAGCGGGGAGATGAAGGTGGGGTCTTTCACCGAGCCATCGGCGCGGTGGTTCACCCGGCGAGCCATCCAGCGGTAGTGGTTGCCCATGGTGTCGGGGTCGGAGAGGCGTGCCCAGGCGAAGCCCAGGGAGTCGTCGCCGGGGCGTTGCAGGGCGAGCTTGAACCAAACGCTGTCCAAGGGTACGGGCTGGGGAATGGTGGTGATGCTGGTGAGCACCTTGCCCTCGGCTTCCACACGTAGGCTGTAGGTGCGGCCCACCTCGCCGAACATCGCGGTATTGGCGGTGGAGTAGACGCAGATGTCCAGGTAGTTGACCAACGACGGGTCGATACCCGTAAGCTCCGAGAAGATGGCGCGTAACGAGTCCGGAAGCGAGCTGCTGCACAACTGGTCGAGCACGATGGGGCCATTGCCATTGTCCACGGTGATTTGGGCACCGCGCACGAAACCGTTGGCGATGGCTTGTGGGTCGAGCGGGTCGAAGTAGCTCTGTGTGCGGGTGAGGATCACGTAAGGGGGCATGCCCGGTTCGATGACGCCTTCCACCACGAGCCGTTGTTCGACCTCGGGCAGTTCCACGGTGATCTCCTTCTCGCAACCGACAAGGAGCGCCACGGCGGGCAGAAGGAGCAGGAGCGCGTTGGATCTCATCAGAATTGGAAGTTCCAGGTGATGGAGGGGAGGATGCTGAAGAGGGAGACCTGTTTGGCCACGGGGCGGAGGTCGCCGGTGGCGGTGGTGCCTTCGGTGGTGAAGTAGTAGAAGTAGGGGTTGGCGCGGTTGTAGGCGTTGTATACCGAGAAGGTCCAGCTGCTCCGGTACTTGCGCTGCACGGTGGATACTTCGCCGGTGGCCTTGTCCTTCACCTGCTTGGTGGGCTTGTTCTTCAAGGTGGCGGCCAGGTCCAGGCGGTGGTAGGGGGCCATGCGGAAGCCGTTGCGGTCGCTGAACTGGCTTACCACCCGTCCTTCGATGTAGTAGCGCTGCACGGGCAGGGTGGTGGCTTGGCCGGTGCTGTACACGAAGGTGCCCCCGAAGCTCCAGCGGTCGTTCAGTTCGTAGCCGGCCACCAGGCTCAGGTCGTGGCGGCGGTCCCAGCGGCTGGGGAACTCACGCCCTTCGTTCACCGCTTCGAACCGGCGCATGGTCTTGCTCCAGGTGTATCCGGCCCACCCGGTGAATTTGCCCAGCCTCCGCTTCAGGAAGAACTCGGCGCCGTAGCTCCAGCCCTTGCCGAAGGTGAGCAGGGCGTCGTAGTTGGTGTTGCCGCCGTCCTGGGGCTGCGCGCCCTCCTTGTATTCGATCTGGTTCAGCATGTCCTTGTAGTACACTTCCACGCTGGCCTCGTACTTGCGGTCCCACAGGTCGCGGAAATAGCCTACGGCATACTGGTAGGCCACCTGTGGTTTCACGTTCTTGCCGCTGGGGATCCACACATCGGTGGGCAG
>CAUJED010000124.1:0-3176 GCA_963169535.1 Bacteroidota bacterium
GGCCACCTTGAGCTACGCGATCAGTCGTTACAAGTGGGGTAACCTCACCACCAGCGAGCCCAGCCGCTTCATCGACGAGATCGACCCGAAGTACCTGGAGATGCCCTCCCAGAACGAACGCGGGGCATTCAGCAGTGGCCACTACGTCCGGCCCGGTGCTCCACCGGTGGCACGGCAGGGTGCACCAAGCGATGGCAACCGCCGTTCCCTTGGTCCGGACCATGCACATGAGGATCGCGCAGCATCGAGGCCGATCCACGGACGGGACCGGAGCGCACCAGGGCTGGGCCGTGCAGCCGCTCCGCCAGCCAACAACCCGGCACCGACCCCACGTGCCGCGAACCTGAAGCGCATCTCCACCACCGGTGCCCCCCTGGAGGCCACGAATTCCTTAGGCAACGGGACGGCGGACATCGCCGAGGGCATGACCGTGTTGCACGAACGCTTCGGCAAGGGCAAGGTGCTGAAGGTGGAGGGCAAGGCCCCCGACCTGAAAGCCACGGTGTTCTTCCCCACCGCCGGGCAGAAACAATTGCTGCTGCGCTTCGCCAAGCTACAAGTGGTGGAGGGCTGAACCTGCTCCGGACGCGTAGCCGATCAATGACCCTGGCGTGCTCGATCCCAGCTTGCTGCGCGACCGGTACGCCATGTTACCACCGCCACCGTTCCGCATGCGAACGGTAGGCCTACCCGAACGCGACACCCAACGACAGGTGCTTTTCGTTCCTGTCCTAATACCATTTGGACATCCAATACCATCCGATCCGCGTGCTCTATTTCCCCATGCCTTCTCCGTCGTGATCGTTCCGTAGCCCATGCCCTCGGCAGCTTCGCTCCCTGCGGTCTAAGCCTTCGGCCTTGCAACGAGCCCGCCGTATCGTCCTGCGAAAAGAGTCCTTCGCATCATTAGCCTACGCCTTAGTGCGAAATGGTATCACGTGTTCCCCTACCCATTCCGACCCGGCCTCATCCCCGCTGAATAGAGGCACATACCAGTCCCGCCCCATGCAGACACCCAAGCCGTTTTCAGGGCAGAAAGGACCGTGCTGATGACCACTACCATCGGCACCAACGCTCCTCGCATGGTTCGAACGTGCCCTGCACCCTCTCCAGAGGACCAACTCCCGAACACTCCATGACCCGGCCCATGGAGCCTTCCAGGATCAGCGCACAACACCCACGAACACCTTCATTACCATCCGTCCTATTCCACCCGCTGGAGCCCAACACACCAAATACTGGTCTGCGGACCATCCTCGTGGGTCCCTAAGCCCACTGAATGCAGGACCATTTTGAGCGTTCCGGGCATCTTAGGTTTGCTACCGTGAGCCTATCCTTCTCCTTCGAACAACAAGCGACCATAGCCCTCGCACTATCCCTCGGTGCCGTGGCCGTTGTACTGCATGGCCGAGGGCGACCCCGGCCCGCACTACTGCTGCTCACTTTGGCTGCGCTTACCCTTCGCTTGTGGGCCTGTTTCCTCGACCCCTTCCTGAGCTATTGGGACGAAGTGTTCCATGCCATGGTGGGCAAGAACATGGTCGCACACCCCTTCAAACCCATGCTGTTCGTCGAGCCGGACATGCCGGTGACGAACAACTGGAGCCTGATGCACATCTGGCTGCACAAACCCCCGTTCTTCCTGTGGCAGATCGCCCTGTCCGTTGGTCTGTTCGGACCCGAACCATGGGCCGTGCGGCTTCCCAGCGCGTTCTGGATGACGGCCTACGTGCCGCTCCTCTACCGGATGGCCTCTCTTCTTCTTTCAAGCGAGGCCGAGGCCGTGCGCCGCCATACAGCGTTCGGTGCCGCCCTGTTGCTGACCTTCAGCTACTATGCGATCGAGCTGACGGCAGGTGCGATACTCACGGAGCATAACGACACCATCTTCTTCGCCATGATCGCCTTGAGCTGGTGGGGGTATCTGGAGTTCCTGCACACGCGATCGTACCGGTGGGCGGTGTTGATCGGACTATCCAGCGCGGCGGCCATCCTGACGAAGTGGTACCTCGGCGCCATCGTTCTTCTGCCATGGACCATCCAATTACTCCACCGGCGGGCCTTCCGGGAGCAGGTGCGCTACTGGCTTGTGGCCGTGGCCTGCGCCATGGCACCGGCAGGTGCTTGGCTCGCGTACATCTTCATCCGGTTCCCGGAGCAGGCCGCGTACGAATGGTCGTTCAAGGCCCAGCACTTCGGTTGGCCGGTGGACGGGCATGGCGGTCCGTGGCACTACCACTTGGGGGTGGTGCATGACATGCTGTACCCACTGGCCTGGTGGTCCGTGCTGCCCGCGCTGCTCCTGCTCGTGGTCGGTGTGCGGGCAGCGGAAAAGCGATGGTTCATCGGTAGCACGGTGATCGCCACCCACGTGTTCTTCGCGCTGGCCGCCACCAAAATGGTGAGCTACACTCTTTTCCTACTGCCCCTGTACCTCATTGCCGTGGCCTACGCGATCGTGCGCGTGGCCGGCCTTGTACGGCCCGCGAAGGCCCGGTCATGGGTGATCGGCGGAAGCTTCGCGGTGCTTGGCGCCACCATGCTCAACTTAGGCCGCATCGAATACCGGCACGCCATCCATGACCCTCCGGCCCCGGCGCAACTGCATAACATGCAGCAATACGCGGCACTGGAAGCGGAGAAAGAACTCGTTCCCTTGCTGGGCGACCCCGCCACGACGATCCTGTTCAATATGCCCACCGTGTTCGACGTGCAGTTCATGTTCCGCCACGGGTACCTCTCCATGCGCGGCATCCCTGCGGAAGGTACCGTGGAACGGCTCAAGCGGAAGGGATACACCCTGAAGGCTTTGCAGGATGGCAAGGACATGTCCAAGTTCCCTCCCGGCGTGGAGGTGATCCCGGACAGCGTGTTCACCTATCCGGCGATCGCCCGACTCTGAAGGGGTAATGGCCCGGCTCCTGGGTGGCCGGCCCATCAAGCAGCGTGACCACGACACCCCAAGATCACCCGGAACCGGCCCTTCCTACTACATTTGGCCCTGTCGCGCCCGCGAGGCCCCCGATCCCGAAGCAGCGACCCAAGGCCATGGACCAGCGGCCTTGCTATTGAACTTCCTCATCCCATGAGCCTTTCCGGACTCGATTACAACACCCAGCGTCGCCAACTGCCCATTCCTGAATACGGCCGCCACGTGCAACGCATGGTGGACCACG
>CAUJED010000125.1:0-9739 GCA_963169535.1 Bacteroidota bacterium
GGCGGCAGGGCCGGGTGGCGCACCGCGCTGTGGTAGCGGATGCGGTCGATCACCGCCTGTGGATGCTCGATGCGCACGCCCAGCGCGAAGGGCTTGGCCTCGATCAGGATGCCCTTGCGGTGCAGCAGCTCGAAGATGTCGCGCGCGGAATGGCCGGTGGCCAGGATCACGCGGTCAGCCAGCACCTCATCGCCTTGCGCGGTGCGCACCCCGTGGATGGCGCCATCGGCGATGATCAGGTCGGTGACACGCGTACTGAAGCGCACCTCGCCGCCGGCCGCGATGATGGCCTCGCGCATGGCGGTGATGATGTGCGGCAGCTTGTTGGTGCCGATGTGCGGGTGCGCCTCGATCAGGATGTCCGGCGAGGCCCCGAAGGCGACGAAGGTCTCCAGGATGCCCTCCACGTCGCCGCGCTTGTGGCTGCGGGTGTAGAGCTTGCCGTCGCTGTAGGTGCCCGCGCCGCCCTCGCCGAAGCCGTAGTTGCTGTCGGGGTCCACGATGTGCAGGCGGTTCACGGCGGCCAGGTCGCGGCGGCGGGCGCGCACGTCCTTGCCGCGCTCCAGGATGATGGGCCGCAACCCGTGGCGGATGCACTCCAGCGCGGCGAACAATCCGGCCGGCCCGCAGCCCACGATGACCACGGCTTTGCCCTTCCGTACGTCAGGCAGTTCGGGCGGCGTTCGGCGGGGCTCCGGGAATGCCTGCTCCGTGGAGAGTTCCACGCGCAGCCGAACCAAGGGCTGCTTGCTCCGCGCATCGATGCTGCGCTTCACCACGCGGCAGCCCAGCACATGCGCAGGGGCCATGCCGGCCGCTTCCGCCGCAGCCTCACGCACCAGCACGGGGTCCGCGGCCTCGGTGGGGCGCAGGGCGATGTCTACGGTGCGGCTCATAGGGAGGCAGTTGGCAGTGGCAGTGGGTAGTGGGTAGTGGGCAGTTGGTCGTGGTCCGATCACCGATCACTTCTCACCGATCGCCGATCACGCTTCGCCGATCCGGTTATCCCTCAAACGTAAAAGTGAGCACCCACACCTTGGATCGGAGGCTGTGGATGGGAGTGCTGAAGCGCGTACCATCGTCCACCAGGAGGTTCGGGATCCCGAATGCGGCCTTCAGTTCGATGCCGAATTTGAAATAGGTGAGGAACATGTCCATGCCCCCGCCCACCTCGGCCGCATAGTCGTACTTGTCCAGCTTCACCACGATCTCATCGTCCAGGGTGTTGTCCACATCCTTCTGGCTGGCCATGTCGATGCTGAATTTCCCACCTCCCAGCAGGTACACCGCGAAGTTGTTGATCCGGGCACTGCGGTACTTCAGCAACAAGGGGAACTGCAGGTAGGTGCTCTCCACCGGTTTCTGGAAATACTTCGTGGTGTTGTTGGCTTCGCGGAAGGAGTACGTGAGCACCCGTTCTTGGAAGGAGAGGGTGGGCGAGAAACGAAGGCTCAGGAACGGATTCACGTTCAATGAGGCCAACATGGTCAGGTCGAAGCCGGGCTGTTTGGCATGGCTAAGCACCAGGAGGGAGTCGCGCAGGTGGGCGTTCGGGTCCAGCCTCAGTTGAAAGTCGCTCGTATTGTAGCTCAGGTGGAATCCGAAGTGGAACCGGTGCAGGTCGAAGTTGGGCAGGTTCTCCACCACGATGCGCTTCTGGGCCTGGGTGCCGCAGACAGCGGCCACGAGCAGCAGGGCGGTCAGGAGCGGGCGGAGGGTGGGCATCGGAGAAGGCAACGAAGGTAGTCGGCGATCCTTGTGCTGCCGCGCTATTTGCGTGTGGTGTAGAGGGTGGCGATACCTCCGGTGAGCGGGCGGGCGGTGGCTTCCTGGCCACCGGCCTTCGCCAGGAGTTCCAGGAATCGTTGGCCTTCGGGGAAGGCGTCCACGCTCTGCGGGAGGTAGGTGTAGGCGGCGTGGTCCTTGCTCACCAGGCGTCCCACCAGGGGCATCACCCGGTGGAAGTAGAAGCGGAACAGTTGGCGCATGGGGGTGCGCTGTGGTTTGGAGAACTCCAGCACGAAGAGCCGACCGCCGGGACGTAACACGCGGATCATCTCGCGCAGGCCTTGTTCGAGGTTCTCGTAGTTGCGTACGCCGAAGGCCACGGTCACCGCATCGAAGCTGCCATCGGCGAAGGGGAGCGCGGTGGAATCGGCCTGTTGCAAGGTGATCCGCTGTTGCAGGCCGAGCTTCGCCACCTTGGCGCGACCGTGTTCCAGCATGCCTTCGGAGATGTCCACTCCGGTGATGGCGGTGTGGGGTAGTTTCCGAGCGGCCATGATGGCGAGGTCGCCGGTGCCGGTGGCCACATCGAGCAGGTGGTGCACCTTCCCGCTGGCCACTTGAGCGATCACCTTGCGGCGCCACCCCTGGTCCACGCCCATGGAGAACACGCGGTTCAGCAGGTCGTACTTCGGGCTGATGGCATCGAACATCCGCTCCACCTGTTCGCGTTTGGAGCGGTCATCGGAATAAGGGGTCACGCTCATGGGAGGATCGCGGCATGTGCCGCCTCGCGGCGGAAACGTTCCCGGTCGATGGGGGCCACACCCACTTCTTCGCACACCAGCCCACCGGCCAGGTTGGAGAGCGCGGCGATCCGGTCCAGCGGCAGGCCCTGGGCCAGGGCCAGGGTGGCCACGGCGATCACGGTATCGCCCGCACCGCTCACATCCACGATGCGGCGTGGGTGCGCGGCGATGTGGTGCTCGGTGCCGTGGGCGTGGGCGAATACACCGTGCTCGCTCAAGGTCACCAGGGTGGCGGTGTTGCCCAGTTCACGTTCCAGGCGTTCCACGGCGGCGCGCACACCGTCCAGGTCGTACCCGCGCACATCCACCTTCAGCCCTTCGCGCAGCTCCTTGAGGTTCGGTTTGAACAGGGCCACGCCTCGATAGCAGAGGAAGTTCTTGAGCTTCGGGTCCACGGTCACGGGTATGCTATGCCGTTGGGCCAGGTCGAGCACCCCGGCGATGGTCCTTTCGGTGAGCACTCCTTTGTTGTAGTCCTCGATCACCAAGGCGGCGGGTCTGTAGTGGTCCATCACCTCGGCCAGGCGGGCCAGCAGGGCATCCTCCTCGGCACTGTCGAGGTCGGCATTGGATTCCTCGTCCACGCGCACCACGTGTTGGTGGCCGCTGATCACGCGTGTCTTCACGGTGGTGGGTCGCTGCGTGGAGCGCACCAGGCCCGCGCTGGTGAGTCCGGCCGCTTCGCACTCGCGCACCAGGTCGTTGCCCGCGGCATCGTTCCCGATAGTGCTCACCACCACGGGTCGGGCGCCCATGGCATGAAGGTTCAGGGCCACGTTGGCGGCCCCACCCAGGCGGGCGCTGCGCCGTTGCACGTGCACCACGGGCACGGGAGCCTCCGGCGAAATGCGGTCCACCCGGCCCCAGAGGTAGGCATCCAGCATCACATCGCCCACCACCAGAACGGTGGTGCTGCGCGCGTGGTCCATGAAGCCGTCGATGTCCCGGTTCATCCGGCTTTCAGTTGGGCGATGCCACGGGCCACGCGGGCCATGGCTTCGGTCAGTTTCTCGTCGCTGGTGGCATAGCTGATGCGCAGGGTGCCCTCGGCGCCGAAAGAGGCACCTTCCACCAGGCTCACGCCCACCGTGTCCAACAGGTACAGGCTCAGGTCCACCGAACCCTTGATCGTGCGGCCATCGATGCTGGAGCGCACATCGGGCATCAGGTAGAAGGCGCCTTGGGGAACGTTGCAACGCCAGCCATCGATCCTTTTCAAGGCATCCACCACCAGGTCGCGGCGGCGCTTGAAATCGGTGCGCATCGGAGCGAGCAGGGCGGGGTCGGCCTCCACGCAAGCCTTGGCCACGCGCTGGGCGATGCTGTTGGTGCCGGAGGTGAACTGGCCTTGCACCTTGGTGGCGGCCTGGGCGATCCAGAGGGGGGCACCGATGTAGCCCAGGCGCCATCCGGTGAGGGCGAAGGCCTTGCTCAGGCCGTTCACGGTGATGGTGCGTTCGGCCATGCCCGGCAGGGCCGCGAAGCTCCGGTGTTCGCCCTCGAACACGATGTGCTCGTAGATCTCGTCGGCCATCACGTAGAGGTCGGGGTAGCGGCGAACCACCTCGGCGAGCTCTTCCAATTCCTGTTGGGTGAGCACGCTGCCGCTCGGGTTGCAGGGCGAGCTGAACATGATCAGCCGGGTGCGCTCGTTCACGGCGGCGGCGATGCGCGCGATGGGGGCTTTCCACTCCTCCTCCAGCGACGAATGCACGATCACCGGGGTGCCACCGCACAGGCGCACCTGCTCGGAATAGCTCACCCAGTAGGGTGCTGGGATCACCACCTCGTCGCCGGGGCCTACCAGGCTCATCACCACGTTGATCAGGGCCTGCTTGGCACCGGTGCTCACCACGATCTGGTCGGCCGTGTAGGAGAGGCCGTTGTCGCGTTCGAATTTGGCGGCGATGGCTTGGCGCAGGTCCAGGTAGCCGTTCACCGGGGGGTACTTGTGCCAGGGGCCGCGCAGGGCTTCGTGGGCGGCCTCCAGGGCGAATGCCGGTGGGTCGTGGTCGGGTTCGCCGAGGCTGAGGTCGATGATGTCGCGGCCTTGTGCGCGCAGCTCGCGGCTCCGGCGGGCCATCAGCAGGGTGGCCGGTTCGGCGATGGCGGCAACGGTCGGGGAAATACGCATGATCGATGCTTGGGGAGATCCGGGGTTGCGCGCCGGATCCTGGGTTCAAGGCGCGAAGCTAAGCCCGTACGAACGACCGGCGCTCGCCACGCTCACCACCATGGGATGTTCAAATGATGATCTGCCGTGGACTTGGACACTCCAGGGGATGCGCGCTTTGGCGTGTGAAGGAGCCGTGTGCGCACTTCCAGCAAGGCCATGGTGCGAATGGAGCGGGTACGGTGCGGAGGCGACCCGCCCGATGTGCTCCGATCACGAACTTCACCCCAGCTTTGCACCCATGAACGATCCCGTGGTCCTTGTCCTGGTGGCGATCCTGCCCTCGGTGGTGGTGTTCCTCACCGCATTCTACATCCTCAAGCAATTCTTCAATGGCCGTGCTGCGGAACGTGCGGCCGAGCGCATGGCCGACCTGCGGAAGGATGACCATAAGCACACCCTGCCGTTGCGGTTGCAGGCCTACGAGCGGCTCGCGCTGTTCGCCGAAAGGATCGCGCCGGGTGCGTTGGTGTTGAGGGTGCACAAGGGCAACATGAGCGCGCGCATGTTCCATGGCGAGCTGGTGGCCACCATCCGGGAAGAGTTCGAACACAATGTCACGCAGCAGATCTACGTGAGCGATAAGGCGTGGGCCAAGGTGAAACAGGCCAAGGAGGAGACCATCCGGTTGATCAACTTCAGCTACGAGCAGACCGGGGATACACCATCGGGCACCGAGCTGAGCCGGCACATCTTCGAGAACGTGTCCAAGCTGTCGCACACGCCATCGCAGGAATGCTTGGTGGCGATCAAGGAAGACGTGCGGCGTTTGTTCTGAAGTGTTCCAGGATGGCCTCGGCGGCCTTCAACGCCTGGGTGCCCCCCCGGCGCACCAGGTCGGTCTGCTCCTCGATCATGCGGTCCATGCCCGGCGTTGCGTGCAGCAGGCGGAGCAGGCCATCGTCCACCGCCTGTTGCATCCAGCGTACGTTCTGCTGTGTTCGGCGTTGGTGAAGGAAACCGCTGGAGCGGTCCAGAGCATGTCGGTCGGCCACATGGTGCCAGAGCGCATCGATGCCGGCGTGGGCCAGGGCATCGGTCAAGAGCACCTCGGGCCTTCGGCCGCTCTCGCGCGGCGGCAGGAAGGGGATGGCCTGTTTCAGGGCCTGTTGGGTCTGGGCCAATGCTTTGGGCTCCCAGGTGCCGCACTTGGTGATCACGATCACATCGGCGCTTTCCATGATGCCCCGTTTAATGCCCTGCAGCTCGTCACCGGCACCGGCGATGGTGAGCAGGAGGTTCAGGTCGGTCATGCCGTCCACGTCCAGTTCGCTTTGGCCCACGCCAACGGTCTCCACCAGGATCAGGTCGTAGCCGGCCGCCTCGCACAGCAGGATCGTTTCGCGGGTGCGCCGTGCCACCCCGCCGAGCATGCCGCTGCTGGGCGTGGGCCTGATGAAGGCCTGCTCCGAGCGCGAGAGGGCCTCCATGCGGGTCTTGTCGCCCAGGATGCTGCCGCCGGTGCGCGGGCTGCTGGGGTCGGTGGCCAGTACCGCCACGCGCCGGCCTTGAGCTATGGCGTAGGTCCCGAAAGCATCGATCAGGGTGCTCTTCCCCACCCCGGGTATGCCGGTGATCCCCAGCCTGATGGCCCCGCCGGTGAAGGGCATGGCATCGTTCAGCAGCCGCAGCGCGGCATCGCGGTCCTGCGGCCGTGTGCTTTCCACCAGGGTGATGGAGCGGGCCAGCGCCACGCGGTCGCCGCCTTTGAGCGCCGTGAGCAGCTGGTCCGTGGTGGCCTCCATGTGGGTCAGTACCCCTTGCGGTAGTTGTCCACCCATGCACTGTCGCCCACGTCGCGCAGCAAGCGGAAGGCGTTCTCGCCACGAGCGATGTCGTTCAGGTGCAGGATGCCGTATTCGGTGAGCAGCAGCAGCTGGCGCGGGGAAGGCGCTTCGCGCTTCTCGGCCCATCCTTTCCCCGGATGTTGTCCTTCTTGCAGCCGGAAGGGGTATTCCCAGAAGCGGATCTTCCACAGGTCGTCGAACACCGGGCAGTCGGCCACGTAGCGTCCCGTGGTGTCGGGGCCTTCGGGCAGGCACATCTTCACTTCGTACTTGCGGAAGAGGTTCTCCTTGGCGGGGTTGGCCGGGCTGGCCACGATGCCTTGGGCTTGCAGCACGAACTGTTCGCGCGTGATGGGATCGGCCTGGATCACCTTGCCTTCGTATTCCTTGACGATGAAGATGGTGAAGAGCTGATTGTTAAGGCCGGTGCTCAGGCTGATGCCGAACATCCGCACCGCGAAGGGGGCGGCTTCGAGGCTCCGTACGGCGAAGGGCCAGGCGAGCGACACGGCGATGAACAGAGCGCGGAACCACATGGCGTTGCAGGTAGCGCAAAGATACCGCAGCGTGGCCGCGAACACCAGTATGGGGCCATGGTCCGGTCTTGATCCGTGCGTATCCGCGACCATCCGTGGTGCTGGAATTCCATGTGATGCGCCGCAAGGCGCTATGTTACGGGAACCGGCCGAACGGTGGTTCCAAAGCGAAGGGGCCGCCTCTTTCGAGACAGCCCCTTCTTGGAACGCCGTTGATGGCGTTACTGTTTCACGAAGCGGGCCCGTGCATAGGTGCCGTTCTTCGGGGTGGTCAACTCCACGGTGTAGCTACCCGGCTCCAGGTCGGCGATGGGCAGGTCCATCCGTTGGATGCCCGCAGGCGCCAGGAACGAACGTACGGTACGGCCGCTGCCGTCGGTGATGCGCACGTGCAAGTCCGCATCATAGGCTTCGCTCAGCAACAATTCCGCCGCATGCCTGGCCGGGTTGGGCACCACCAGGATCGTGTTGCTCCGGGGCTGGAACAGCACCGACACCACGTTGGACAGGGTGGCTGCACCATCCAGGTCCACTTGCTGCAACCGGTAGTAGTTCAGGCCCATCTTCGGGTCGCGGTCCACGGCCTCGTACAAGGTGGTGCTTTGGGCGTAACCCACGGCCTCGGTCATGCCGATCTGTTGGAAGTGGATGCCATCGGTGGATCGTTCGATGATGTAGTGCGAACTGTTGCGCTCCGAAGTGGTGGACCAGGCGAGATCCACGAACCCATTGCCCGGGTGGGCATCGAGCACCAGGTCGGCCACCGGCAGGATCTGGCAGCCGATCACGGCGGCAGGGGTTTCGGTCCAGGTCACCGTGTAGGGGTTACCTTCCAGATGGTGGTCGTCGATGAACAGCAGGTACATCTGGTTGGCGGCCACGGTGAGGCCCGGCACCCATCCATCGGCGGCATCGTTCTGCGCCGGTGCAGGGGCTGCATAGGTCAAGGCCGAGGCGAAGGTGACTTTACCCATGCCAGTGGCGGCCGTGGGGTTGGCACCTCCACCGGACATGGTGCCGGTGAGCGAGGCGAAGGAGCAGCGGACGGGCGCACCGGAAGGCATACAACTGGTGCCCACGGGTGTGGCGGGTGGTGTGCCCATGGAACCCGACCAGATGGCCCAGTCGATGTCGGTCGGCACCGAAGGGGTGATGGTCATGGCCAGGTTACCGGCGGCGTTGGTGCGGAAGGCGTACCAAGAGCCTTGGCGTTCGCCGGCCAGGCAACCCCAGTTGGTGGTGGCGAGGTCTGGGCCACAGCCGTTGCCGTATGCAATGCCACTGAAGGAGACGGCACCGCAGAGGGAGAAGGCACCACTACAATCGGTCTGGAGCGTGGAGTTCCCCGGACCTTCCACCACGCAGATCTCGAACGTGCCCTGGGAGTTGTCGTAACCCCACACACGGATCCAGTAGGTGGCCCCTGGCGTCAGCGGGTTGCACATGCGGTCAATCGCGGGCATCAGCGCCTCTCCGTCGTCGTCGTCACATTCCACCAAGGTGAATGGCCCACCACATGCCGCACCGGAATACAGCGCCATGGCCGCATCGGTGAGGGTGCCGGACTCCGTATCGATGTACACCCGGCCGCTGGGCGGGGCCACGAACCGGAACCAGACATCGCCGCCTTGATAGTTACCGCAGCCTGGCGCAGGAATGCCTGCGGTGCTCGATGCGTTCACGTTGGTGGAACTGGTGAGGGAGCAGGTGGCGCCTGGGGTGAGCAAGGTGGCGCCGGTCACCAGCGGTGGGGTGGCGCAAGGGTTGTCGTTCACCGGAGGGGCTGGGCACGACACTTTGGCCACCCAACCGGGGTACACCACCGATGCATCCGACACGAAGACGAAGGTGAGCGAGCCACCGGGGGTGCTGGACACGAAGGGGCCGGGGATGGCAGTACCCCAATAGGCGCCTGGCCCGAAGGGTGCCGGTCCGAAGCCCACGCCGTTACCGCTGGCGATCATGGGGCTGGCCGTGGTGGGGCCGTCGAACACGTACATCTTGTCCCAGTTGGCTTCCGTGCGGAACGATTGGAACACCACGCGCAGGGTACGGCCGGCCGGCGCGGTGAACGTCTGCGTGGACATGGCCGTGGTGACGTTGTTCGCGTAGTTACCCGTGGAGCCGCCAGGGACTTCGTAGAACGTGGCATCGCACGGCGTGGGCGGAGGTGGTGGTGGCGGAGGTCCGCAGTTCACCGTGGCCTCCCAGCCCGAACCGCTCACGATGGCATCGGTGTAGAACACCAAGGTCAGGCAGCCCGTGGGGTTGGTGGCGGTGATGGTTCCAGGGCTGGTCTCGCCCCAGAAGGCTCCGTTGGGTGGTACCGCCGGGCTGTACGGGCCGCTCCAAGTGAGTTGTGCCGGATTACCACTGTTCACTTGGGCAGCAATGGCCGCAGGGGTGTTCAGCGCAGTGCCCGGCAGGATGTTCGCGTCGAAGATGTACAGCCCGTCGAAGTTGTCCTCCACATCGAACGAAGTGAAGTTGAGGGTGACCGGATCGGTGCTTGGTGCGGTGGGGCAGTAACGCACATGATAGGGTGCGATGCTCACGTTGGCCACCCCCAGGTTGCCCGGGTAGGCGAAGCCCGTGGAGCCACCGGGGTCGTACGAGATGGTGCCTCCCACGTGGACCACCGGAGCCGGTGCGTACGAGGTGATGTTGCATGCTCCCGCCACAGGAATGGGCACCGGGCCGCAGGATACC
>CAUJED010000126.1:0-15470 GCA_963169535.1 Bacteroidota bacterium
TTACTGAGCCGGTGATGAAGATCCGGCCGAGCTCAGCGATCTGGACCACTGGGGTGATAGCGTGAAAGGGTACGAGGCATTTCACCTTCTCACGCTTTTCACCATTGGATAGACCGGTTCTTTCATGCCGTCTCAGTATACCATTTCACATAAGGATCGGTCCAGAGATGCGCAGCCATTTTTTCGCAGGACGAACCGAAGAGGTGGTTGCGTAGCCGAAGCCACGAAGCCACCTCTTCGGTGAAGTAGGTTGGAAAAAGAGCAAGTGGATCGGGCCAAGCTTTATGGCGAGATGGTATTAAACCACCTCACCATGCGTGGCCCGATCGGCGGATCCGTTCTGGACCGCATGTGTGCCCACGAAGTACATCTCCATGACCCCCTTGCCCTTTGCCATCACCATGCCCCTCGGTGTGAACACGAACCCCGGCTCGTGCATCACCATCGCATGGGTGGCCCGGCTGATGTTCACCTCGCCCACCGCCCCGGACGATTCCATGTGCGCCGCCGTGTTCACCGTATCGCCCCACACATCGTACTGGAACTTCGTATCGCCCACGATCCCGGCGATCACCGGCCCCGTGTGGATCCCCACCCGCATGCAGAAGCATGGCAGGTCTTCCTCGGCGAGTTCCACCGCGCGTGCCCGCACCCATGCCTGCATCTCCAATGCCGCCCGTATCGCCTTGGCCGCGCTGTGCGGGTCGGCATGGAGCAGGCCGCTCGCCGCCATGTACGCATCGCCGATGGTCTTGATCTTCTCCAGGCCATGGCGCGCGCTGATGGCATCGAACGCCCGGAAGCACCGATCGATCTCGGCGACCAACTCCTGGGCGGCGAAACATTCGCTCATCCGGGTGAACCCATGGAAGTCCGTGAACAGAAGGGAGACCCCCTCCACCTCGCGGGCCTGCGCCCGGCCGGTAGCCTTCAACTCATCGGCGATCGGCTTGGGCAGGATGTTCAGCAACAGTCGGTCGCTGCGATCCCGCTCCTGTTGGATGATGTTCCGCGAACGACGCATGTGGTGCAACCGGCTCCACAGCCCACCGGCCACCATCAATACGGCCACCGTGCCGAACAGGAAGAGACGCTTCTGATCACGTTCTGTCGTGAGCCGCTGTTGGTACACCACTTCCGCCTGGTGCTGTGCCTCCACCTGGGCCAGGCTATCCGCCAGCTGTTGGCGTTCGAACTGGTACTCCATTTCAATGCGGATGTTCTCCTTCCCGCGTTCCACCGCGAAGAGGCTGTCCTGTGCCCTGCCATGAGCCTCCAAGGCTTGCAAGGCCTCGGTGGTGCGCCCTTGGCCGCGGTAGGCTTGATACAGGCATTCGTAACAGTCCTTCTTCAGCAGGAGGCTCTTGATCGCTGTGGCCAACACCAATGAACGCCGACAATGACGCACGGCATCGGCAAACGCACCCTCGTGCAGATGGACCATGCCCAGCAGCCGCAGCACGTGACTGCGCCGATAGTCATCGTCCTTGCCTTCCAACAGTGCCAAACTCGCCTCCAAGTAGTGGCGGGCGCTATCCCCCTCTCCCATCTTGTCGAAGCATTCGCCCAGGTTGGCATAACAGACCGCGATCCACGACGGCGCGCCCAGCCCCTTGCGGATGGCCAGGTTCGCACGGTGGTAATACAGCGCGCTATCGAGCTCACCGAGCTGCTCCATCGCCGAACCGAGGTTGCCGTACAGCACAGCCATCTCCTCCGGCACCGCACGAGCCTTGCGCAGGTCCAAGCTCCGGCGGTAATAGCCCAAGGCCCGCGCGAAGTTCCCGTCGTAGTGATGGATGGACCCGATGGCGTTGAGCACATCGGCCCTCCCCGTGTCGTTGGCCGCCGCCTCATAGAGGCTGAGCGCATCGTGCAGGTCGGTGAGGGATCCGTTGAGGTCGCCATTCTTCTGGCGAACCTCGCTCCGCCGCACCAGAACGGAAGCCAGCATGGTGCTATCACCCAGCCGCTCCGCCTCCTTCATCGCCCGATCGGCGAAGCGTAGCGCATCCAGATAGGCTCCGGACTGTTCCGCCTCGTCACAACTATCCAAGCAGGACCGCAATACGTTCCGGTCCTGTGCACACAGCCCGATGGCGGACAGCATCAGGCCACAACAGATCGCGATGTGCGGGAACCTGGCCACCATGATCCACAAGATAATGCTCGGCAGGGCGCTTCCCAATGGTCCTGCGGAGTAACTTTCGTATACCTAACCACCCCCTCATGGCAACCCAAGACCGAAAGTTCAGCGCTCCCTCACTCATCGCCAGCCTGGTGGCGGGCGTCGTGGTCGGCGGCTTCCTCTATTCGCTACTGAGAACACCCCTGGAGCCGGTGGAATGCGATATGCCCGAGCTCCTCGCCGTGTTCGACAAGGACGATGTGCAACGCCTGCTGCGCGAACCGGATGCCAGCGGCGCCCGCTTCTACCTGGCCAAGAACAACGGCATGACCGTGGTGGCAGGTCCGATCAAACGTGACCTGAGCCATTGTCCGGAGACCCATAACACCGTGTTCCAGAGCTTCGTGAAACTGAGCGGTGTAGAAGCGGAGGTGGACATGCTGAAGGAAGCCGAAGCCGAACGCGACGTGAAGAACTCAGGTACGGCGAACAAGCCCACCTGGTCCATGGATGCGACAAAGGACGAACTCGACGACCTGCTCGCGGTCAGCGGAGCCAACGCCATTGGGGTCGTGGAGCGCCGGACGACCACAGGCGGATGGTCCTTCGACCTGGTGGCGGTGCGGATCAGCAACAGCATCGGTAAGGTGGTGGGCACGCTGGAAGACCAGCGGACAGGAGCGCCCTGCCCCCTATTCTGCGGTGCTGATCCCGCGTTGTATCTGCATCTGCGATGACCCGCGAGCACTGGACCGAAGGCCACGGATGACGCTCGATGGCGGCCCTGTTCGGGCGACCGTCCGTGATCGAGCATCTTTGCGCCCTTCTTCCGCCGCACATGAGACCTGCATTCCTGCTCGCGCTGTTATCCGCATCCCTCGCATCCACGGCATTGCGCGCCCAACGCGACACCCTGCGCCTGGACACGGTGGCGATCACGGCCACGCGCATTCCTGGAACCCTGGAGCGGGTGGCGCGGCATGCCCAAGTGCTGGATCATCGCACCCTGGATGGTGCAGCACGTCCCGAAGTATCGGAACTGCTCCGGGAGCATACCGCGATCGACGTGCGGCAGCGTGGCCCCTTCGACGCCCAGACCGACCTGAGCATACGCGGAGGTACTTACGACCAGGCACTGGTGCTGATCGATGGCATTCCCATGAGCGACCCTCAGACGGGGCATCACCTGATGGACCTTCCCGTTCTGGCCGACGCCCTTGAACGCATCGACGTGTGTTATGGCGGTGCATCGCGCACCTTCGGCGCAGGTGCCTTCTCCGGTGCGGTGAATCTGATCACCCGGCGCCCCACCAGCGATCGCGGCAGTCTTACCCTGGAAGGTGGCGAGTTCGGCACCTGGCGCCTTCGCGGCATGCAGGAGTGGACACACAACGACCTGGGTATGCGCCTGACCGCATTCCATGGACGCAGCGATGGGGCCGTGGCCAACAGCGATCAGACACGAACCGGCGCACACCTAGGAGCGACCAAACAATGGGACCATCTGGAACTGCGTGGGCAAGTGGGCTGGACCGGGAAACGGTTCGGTGCACAGAACTTCTACTCCACCGCCTATCCGGACCAACAGGAGCTCACCCGCACCCTCCTTGCCGCCGTGGAACTGAAGCACCGCGGTCGGTGGAGTTGGAGCCTGCGCGGATACTTCCGCCAACATCACGATCGCTTCGAGCTCTTCCGTGAAGGCGACGGCTATTATCGCTTCGACAACGGCTACTTCATCCGTGGCAACGCCGACACCGCCCGGTTCACGCCCACCTTCTTCTACACCTTCCACAACGTGCACCGCACCCAGGTGTTCGGCGCTGAGGCGGAGGTGCACCGTGCATGGATAGCGGGCACCACCGCGATCGGCGTACATGCCCGCGACGAGGGGATCCTGAGCAACGTGCTCGGAACACCGCTCCATACGCCGGTGCCGGTGCACGGCTCGCGCGACCCGTACACGCGTAGCGATGGCAGGCGCAACCTCGCCATCCACCTGGACCATCGGTACAGCTGGAAGAAACTGACCATCGAGGCCGGCGTTCTCCTGAACCTCAACACCGCGTTCCGGCCGGAGTGGCTCCCTGGGATCGACCTCAGCCATGTGTGGAACGGACACCACACCACCTACGCCTCTGCCTCGCGCGCCTTCAGACTACCCACCTACACCGACCTGTACTACAACCGTGGCGGGGCCGTGGGCAGCCTGGACCTGTTGCCCGAGCATGGCGACCAGGTGGAACTGGGGCATCGCTTCCGAAGCGGGCGGTGGGGCGCGACCGTTAGCGGCTTCTCTCGCCGTGGGCGCGACCTGATCGATTGGGTGAAACGCCCTGGCGAAACGACCGTACGTGCCTCCAACCTCACCGCGGTGGATCTGCACGGGATCGAACTCAGCCTGCAGAACACTTCCGCCGATGATCGCACGTTGATAGGCGCCATCTACGCCTACCAATGGACCGATCGTGAAGCATTCGACTTCACCTCGCTGTACGTGCTCGACCACCTTCGCCACCGCCTTTCCGCATGGGGTGAACGACGCGTGTCCCGTTTCTCCTTGCGGGCGAACCTCTCCTGGCAACAACGTGTCGGCTCCTATGTCGACCTCAACGAAGGTGTGGCCACCAGCTATCCGGACAACTTCCGCGTGGATGCCAAGGTGAGTTGGCACAACGGGCCCATCCAACTCTTCGTGAGCGGATACAACCTGCTGAACGCCGAACAGATGGACCGCGCCAATGTGTGGTTACCGGGGCGGTGGATCACGGGAGGCATCACCGTGACGTGGAATAAGGGCGGGGAACACGATCGGTAATGCGAAGAACGGGGTCGGCATGGACCCGCACCGTGCTCTTGCCATCGGGCAGCTTCAACACTAACCTATCAGTCGTTTTAATGGCCTGGTAGCGCGGCGCCTCCATCTTGTGCTTCTTGGGCCGGTTCACCCATCATTGCGCCATGTGGAAGGTGCCGCCTTTCTTCGAGAATTCCGCTTCGTGGCACTCCATATACCATTGGGAAATTCAATAACGGCCGAAGATGCGCGGCCAGTTTCCCAGGCCGATACGAGCGACCTGTTGCGTAACGGAGCTACGTGAGTCGTTCAGAACGAATCAGGGGCCCGAAAGGCGTGTTCGCCGCCCGAAGGATCATTTTGAGATGCCATATTAGCAGCGCGCGAAAGCAACCCGCTGTCCCGCTCATCGTCTATAACGTATGAGGCTGCTCCTGTACACCTGCATCATCCTTCTTCCTACTGGCCTTTTGCGTGCGCAATTCGTCGACCCCGGCTTCGAGCAGAGCGGTTCCTCACCATGGTTGCGGTCGCATCCGGAATGGATGGGGGAGACGCCCTCCGACGCACCCTACGGTGGCTCCTTGTGCATGGCCGTGCGCGCCACCTCGCAGAACTTCGCGACCTATCCCTACTTCTACCAGGCCCTGCCCGCAGCGCAGCCCGGCGACGTGATCCGCTTGCGCTATACCTGCCGCCCGGGCGTGGACCCGGGTGCGCCGCCTGCGGTAGCGAACTCGATCGTGAACTACGTCGTCATCAACGGATCAGGAGTCCCTTCATTCACGAGCGAGTACCAGCTATCGCAGCCTGCGGAATGGACGATGCAGGACCTGACCTTCACGGTGCCCAGTTTCCCGGCGGGCAGCACCTTCGGCATCGGCTTCGGTGGTTACTCCGGCTTTGAGGACTTCTACCTGCTCTTCGACAACGTGCATGTCACCATCAGCGGCACCGGGGCCAGGCTGAGCGCCAAGGCATGGCTCGATGGCGCCTACGTCCCGGCGCAGGGCCTCATGCGTGACGACCTGCGCGCAGCGGGGCTCGTCCCCACCACGGAGATGAACACGAGCATCCTGTACACCTGGCCGCAGATGCCCGTGGGGGAAACGACGACGCCCGCCGTGCTCGCCGTCACCGGGCCCAATGCCATCGTGGATTGGGTGCGCATCGAGCTGCGCTCCGGACGTCCCGAGGAGCACATCCCCATAACGAGCCGCAACGCGTTGATCCAGCGCGATGGCGACATCGTGGACACCGATGGTGTATCGCCGGTCACCTTCGCGGTGAAGGGCGGCAACTACTACGTGCTCATCCTGCACCGCAACCACCTCAGCGTGCTGGGCACCGATGTCGTCACCCTGTCCAGCACACCGGTCACCTATGATGCGCGCTCGCCGTCGACCACCTTCTACACCCGCACCGGACCGGAGAACGGGCCGCCGCGCAAGACCGTGGGGGCCACGCGCACACTCTGGCCGGGTAATACGCTGGACTCGGGCTTCTTCCTGCGGAACATCCGGTACACCGGCGGGGACAACGACCGCGATCCGCTCCTGTACGCCGTTGGCGGCAACACGCCCACGAACACCTTGAGCGGGCAGTACCGGAAGGAGGACGTGAACATGGATGGCGTGGTGAAATACACCGGCGAGAACAACGACCGTGATATCATCCTGCAGACCATCGGCGGCTCATTGCCCACGGCAGTGCGCTACGAACAGGTGCCAGGACCTTAGACTCATTGCATGACGAGCTCCATTCCCAGGCGTCTCAGGCGCACGTTCCTTAGAGCAGTCGCCGTAGTGCTGCCAGGGGCAGCGGTTGCGCAACTCACCGACCCCGGTTTCGAGCAGGGTGGTGCGGGCTGGGTGCTGGCCTGTCCTGAACTCACTTGGATAGCTCCTTCCACGGCGCCGCAAGGCGGGTCGATGGCCATGGCGCTCCAGGCCACATCCACCGACTATCCGTACTGCCCTCCGGTGGATCCGCAGGGTGGCTGGACGCCAGCTCCCAACTTCTACCAGCCGCTGCCGCAGGTGGTGGCCGGCGATGTGGTGCGGTTCAAGTTCCTGGCGCGGCTGGAGGAGGGTGTTCCGCAGCCCTCCGGCTCTGCCATCCTCCCGTACGCCATTACCGTGGATGCGGAAGGGGACATGCACTTCCCGGTCACCGACCTCACCCTTGGCGGCGGCAACCCGCTGGCCACATGGGAATCGTTCCCCGGCCAGGTCACGGTGCCCGAACTGTCCGCAGGGCACGTGTTCGCCATCGGCTTCGGTGCGCACACCTTCGGTGGCGGGAATGGCGTGGTCCACTTCGACAACGTGGCCGTGCTGGTGGAAGGCAGCGGCGCGCGCTTGAATGCGAAGGCCTGGCTGGACGGCGCGTTCGTTCCCGGCACCAATCTCATGCGTGATGACCTGCGCGTGGCCGGCTTGATCCCCACCACGCTGCCGACCTACACCAATGCCATGATGGGCCCCAACGCCCCGGCAGGCACCGGCATCAGCATCGAACCGGCCGTGCTGACCGTGGCCGGGAACAATGCCATCGTGGATTGGGTGTGGGTGGAGCTGCACTTCGGCACGCCGGGCTTCACGAACGCATCCTCGGGATTCGAGACGGTGGCAAAGCGTTACGCCCTGATCCAGCGCGATGGCGACATCGTGGACCTCGACGGAAGCTCATCGGTGCCGCTGCCCATCAAAGCAGGCAATTGCCGGGTGGTGGTGCGGCACAAGAACCACCTCGGTGTGATGAGCGCGGAGCCGCTGGGCCTGAATGCCACCGCCACGCTCTTCGACGCGCGAGCCGCGAGCACGCCGCTCTTCGCCCTGGCTGCGCCACACACCGGTCCCGCGCGCAAGACGGTAGGGAGCACGCGCACGTTGTGGGCCGGCGATGCGTGGACCTTGAACGCGCCGCATGGTGTGCTGTACACCGGGCAAGGCAACGACCGTGACGCCATCCTCATCGCCATTGGCGGCAACACGCCCACCCATGTGGTTGCGGGCTACCACCGCGCCGACATCAACCTGAACGGGGAGGTGAAATACACCGGCGAGAACAACGACCGCGACATCCTCCTGCAGACCATCGGGGGCAGCACGCCCACGGAGGTGCGGGTGGAACAGGTGCCTTGAGTGGCTTATCCTTCGCCGGTCGATCCACGATCGACATCTTCCGTCTCGTGGCGCATAGGCCGAGCAGCTTGGGAAGCAAGGTGCGTGATGTTCAATGAATAGGGCACGGCGAACGGCACCGATGCCTTCGCCTGCTCGCTTCGCAACGCGCATTGGCGAAGGTGGGCTTCACACTCGACACGAAGATCGAATGCGCACTTTTCAAACTCGGCCGGTTCGAGGATGACTGATCCAATGCGGTGCGAAGGCCCGTATGAGGACCTACTTTCGAGCACATGAAGCGCATTCTTCTCCATGTCACGCTGATGACGACATCCAGTGCCTTCGCGTTCTCGTGGCAGGTAGGCCCCGGTGAGATGTACACCCTGCCGAGCCAAGTCTCCACGCTGGTGAACGATGGCGATACCGTGAACATCGCAGCGGGCGTGTACCATTCCGACGTGGCGGCATGGACGGCCAACGACCTGGTGTTGCGCGGGGTGGGCGGCTTTGCGCACCTGGAGAGCAACGGACTCAGCTGGGGCGGCAAGGCGATCTGGGTGATCCAGGGCGACAACTGCACCGTAGAGTGGATCGAGTTCAGCGAATGCCAGGTGCCCGACCACAACGGCGCGGGGATCCGACTGGAGGGATTGAACCTCACGGTGCGGCATTGCTGGTTCCACCACAATGAGAACGGGATCCTCTGCGGCGAGTACCACCCCAGCACCGTGCGCATCGAATACAGCGAGTTCGGGCATCATGGCTTCGGCGATGGCTACTCGCACAACCTCTACATCGGCAACATCGATTCGCTGATCTTCCGCTTCAACTACAGCCACCATGCCGATGTGGGCCACGAATTGAAAAGCCGAGCCCGGGTGAACGTGATCGAGTACAACCGTTTCAGCAACGAGGCCGATGGCAACGCCAGCCGCGAGATCGACCTGCCCAACGGCGGACAGGCCTACCTGATCGGCAATGTGATCCAACAAGGTCCACAGGGCGAGAACAGCAATCTGGTGGGCTTCGGCATGGAGGGGCTGAGCAACCCCGGCCCGCACGAGCTGTACGTGGTGAACAACACGCTGGTGAACGAAAAGGCCAACGGCAGCTTCTTCCAGATGCCGGGGACGGCGTTCTTCAAGGGCTACAACAACATCCTGGCCGGTGGTGGCAGCTTCATGAGCACATGGCCCACGAACATCGATACGCTCGCCAATCTGCGGAGCACGAGCATCGCGGCGCTGCAATTCCTCAACGCCACCAACTACGACTACCGCATCGATGCCAGCTCGCCTGCCCACAATGCCGGTTTTCCCGCCGGTCTGGCAGGCAGCGGCTATCCGCTCGTGGCCCTGTGGGAGTATGTCCATCCCGCGAACGGCGTGGAGCGTTGCCAGCACGCGCTCCTGGATGCCGGCGCTTTTGAGACGTGCACCACGGGCTTGGAAGAGCTCACGTACGATGCGGTTCGGCTGGGCCCCAACCCGGCAACAACAAGCCTTACGGCGGTCGTGGAGGTCAACGCGCAGGTGGCGCGTGTGCTGCTTTGCGATGCCCTGGGTCGAGTCCGGCGCGACCTTCCCATGCCTGCGTCCGGCACCGTCGTACTGGATATCGGCGATCTGCCCTCCGGCATGCACCTGCTTCGATTTCAGGGGCCGAACGGTCAACTGGAGCGCCGTTTCGTGAAGTTGTAACGTCCTTGTGTCGCGCGATCCCGCCGCCGCGATCCGCATCCACTTGATCAACTCGCTCCCGCCATGCGCTACAAGCTGATCCCATTCCTGCTCCTGACCGGCTCGCTCCATGCCCAGCAGACCTCCGTGCTCTTCATCGGCAACAGTTACACCTACGCGAACGACCTGCCCAACACCCTGCGGCAGCTTGCCTTGTCGCTGGGCGATACGGTCACGGTGGCCTCTTCCACCCCAGGGGGGTATCAATTCGTGCAACATGCCAACTATGCGCCCACGCTCACGGCCATCGCCTCGCAGCCATGGGATCACGTGGTACTACAGGAGCAGAGCCAGCTGGGCGCGCTGCCCTTTCCGGTTACGACCACGCAGGCCAGTGCCGCGCAGCTCGTGGATACGATCCGTGCCCACGAGGCGTGCAGCATGCCCGTCTTCTACATGACCTGGGGCCGCCAGAACGGCGATGATCTGAACTGCCCGGACTTCCCCTTCATGTGCACCTATCAGGGCATGCAGGACGCGTTGATCGCGAACTACACCGCCCTGGCCGAGGAGAACGATGCCTTCGTTGCTCCCGTGGGTGCCGCATGGTCGCAGGTGCGTGCCTTGCATCCGCTCATCGAATTGTACTCCGGGGATGGCAGCCACCCTTCGCCTGCGGGGACCTACCTCGCCGCGTGCGTGTTCTATTGCACGCTGTTCGAGGAGAGTTGTGTGAACGCCACCTTCAACGGCTTCATCGACGCGGCCACCGCGGCCATCTTGCGCGGCATCGCCAGCGAAGTCGTGCTCGATGACCTCACCGCTTGGAACCTGGACGTGGATGACGTGGACGCATCGTACACCAGCAGTACCAACAACGGCTGGAATGCGATCACCTACACCCACGGTGGCGCGGGCACGCACTTGTGGACGAGCAGCGATGGGCAGAGCTACACCACGCCCGACGCGACCTTCGTCTTTTCCGCAGGAGGCTCCTACACCATCTCCCACACCTACACCGATCCGTGCGGTAACAGCGATACGGAGACATGGGTCCGGGAGATCGTCGTGGGCGTGGAAGAGTTGGAGCACGGCATGTGGTATCGGGTATACTCCGGGGTACCGGGGCAGCTGGAGGTGCGTGGCCTACGCGGAGGGGAAGTACTGACGCTCTTCGATGCGCAAGGACGATCGGTCCTGCATAAGCAATTGAGCCGTTCGGCCGAACGTGTCATGTGCCTGCCTGGCATGTATTTCTGGCGGGTCAACGATGAGCGCGGCAACTTCACGAGCGGCTCGGTGGTGGTGCGCTGAGGCCGCATACGACGCTCCCGCGTTGGTGATGACCACCACAACGTCCGGGGTGCCAACGGCCACCGGCTGGGTCACCAACAGCCATACACCACCGGACCATGCAGCGTCCTGCGCCGGACCTTCGAGGGCGAGGTATCCACGCCCCCATCGCTTCCGGGCGACCAAATGCACCGTGGGCTATTCCTTCACGAACCGGACAGTCACGTTCCCGAAGCGCACCGTGTAGATGCCCGGCATGAGGCCGCGGACATCCAAACCTTCGGAGAGCAAATGGCGCTCGCGCAGTACGATACAGCCGTGCTGATCAACCACTTCGACAAGGGCTGTGCGCCCCGCATCGCCTATGCGGAAGAACAATCGCTCGCGCGTTGGTACCGGGTAGATGCCGGCACCCACGCCTGACTCCGCATCAATGTGCAGCGGGCCGAGGTATTCGTAGGCGCCTACATCGCTGTGTGCTCCCACCGGACGTGCGTTGCCTTCGATATCCGTGGGCGGCGCGTAAAGGTCATCTGCTCCATCCACCGCAGGGCTGGTGGCCAGCAGGTGAAGGTCATGCCCCGGCGCATCCACGAAATACTGGGCGTACAGGGCCTCATCGGACAGTGCGATGTTGTTCACGTACACATCGGTCCCTTCCAGGCTGAAGGTGTTCGCGAGGTTGTTGGCGACCACGCAGCCGCTGCTCGCGAACCCATCGATGTCGTTCACCATGATCCACGCCGGCCCGGGCGCCACATCCGGTGTGGGGTCGATCACCGTGTTGTTCCTGAATACGCAGTCCTGCGCGCCGTAGAGCGAGATCCCGTGCCAGTGGTCCACGACCACCACGTTGTTCTCCACCACCCAGTCGATGAAGGGCCCATCGAAACAGCCGATGCCCTGCAAGGCCGCGCGGTAGGGCTGGTCCGGATCCTCGTAGCCGATGATGGTATTGCCGCGCAGCACCACCCGGTGGAACGGGAACCCCAGCGTGGTGAAGGACTGGATGCCGTCGTCGTGGTTCTCGTCCACGTCGTAGCAGTTCTTGATGGTGTTGCCCTCGAACAGGATGTCGCTCCCCAGCGGCCGCATGCCGTCCGCCGAGAAGTTCACCACGCTGTTGCCGATGGCCTGGATGCTGTCGCCGGCCGCGATGATGCCGAAGTGCACGTTCGTCACGGTGTTGTTGACCACCAACGCCTGATCGCCTGAAATGTGGATGCCATCGCTGTGGCGCGCGAGCCAGTCCTGGTCCGTCCAGCCCGTGATGTCGGTCGCGCTGTAGACCACGCAATCGCGTACCTCCACCTCGCGCACCGGTCCGTGCCAGCCATGCGACTCGAAGAACACCCGGTGGTCGCCGTCGTATACCCCGTATGGCTCCGCGCTGACGTGCAGCCCCACCAGCCGCCACTTCGCACCGGCCTGAAGGTGGAACTGGCGCAGGATGGGCACCGCACCTTCCGCGGCCATGATCGTGATGGGCTCCGTGTTGTACGCGCCCCGGTAAAAGCACTCACCGTGCAGCCCATCGTACAGCAACAGCGTATCGCCCGCATGCACCGGGGCGCCCACGTTCTTCGGCACCAGCACGCTCACACCGGCCTGGTACGGCAGCGGATCATAGCTGCGCGTCTCGATCAGGTCCGCATCCAGCACCTCGGCCAACGTGGACCACGGCGCGGCGGCCGAGCCATCGTTCTGCATGGACCCGTTCGCCGGATCGATGTGGAAGATCGCGGCTCGCGCAGGGATGGAGAACCAGCAGAAGATCAGGATGACAATGATGTTCTTCATCGTACTGGCGGTTTTCGTCCTTCGTGCCTTGTGGTCTCTTGCACCGGCCCCCACGCTTGTCCACATGGGCCTTGTCGTCCTGTCGGTCACCGCGCATGGACCCCCTTGCCCAACAGCCGGTGCGGGCCTCGGTGGGTATGGCGCGGGGTCCATCATCCTATGTGTTGCATAAGGGCGGGTCCGGCGACCGGGTGCACGTGCAATACAATGATAAGGTTGTCCAGGGTCGTTCGCTGATCCACGTTGGCGATCGAACAGGAAGATCCGGAGGCTGGTCCTCAGTGAAGCCGAAGGAACCAGGAGGAAAACTGAACGGAAGGTCGGACCCCGCCGTTCCCATCGAGGGCCTCAGGGTACGGCCGGGATACACCCACACCTACGGCAAGCTCAGGGTGCGACGTGCCAAACGTCATCCGCGAACAGCTCCACATTCCTCTGTGTTCACTGTGCCTCCGTAGTGGAATACCGACCC
The DNA here is from genome assembly GCA_963169535.1 of Bacteroidota bacterium. Taxonomy (GTDB): domain Bacteria; phylum Bacteroidota; class Bacteroidia; order Flavobacteriales_F; family PHOS-HE28; genus PHOS-HE28. The sequence continues at coordinate 13,298 of CAUJED010000126.1, forward strand.
TCATCGATCGCCGGTGAACTTCCGCAAGGGTTTCCGTTTGCCATGTCGAACGCGGTAGACAACGATATCGTCCCCTTCCACCGCATACCAGACGATGTATGGGAATCTCTCCAACAGAACAGGACGGTAGGGCTCCTTCCGAATGCCGAAACCGGGCGGGTCATCGACCACGAACTTCAAGCTGCATAAAAGGTCTCTTCGGAACCTTTCCCCCAGCCCCGGCTTCTGCACCTCATACCACAACTGGGCTTGGCGGATCTCCTGGAGTGCCTCCTCCTTGAAGATCAACATCGCGCTCAGCGCTTCAGGTCGTTCTTGAGGATCTCCTCCACCTGGACCCAGGTGTAGGAGCGGGACTCTCCTTTCAGATGACGTTCGCGTCGTTCATCCAGCACGGCCAATTCCTCCTCGGATAGCTCCAGATCACCGGGCTCATGCCGCAAGGCTTCCTGATGGGTCCGGTCCTCTTCCAGGATCCGCTTCACCTCTTCACTCGTGTACATGCGATCCGCGCCTGTGGGATCCTTCACCACGCTCAACTTCTCGTTCGGGACGCCATAACCGCGCGGCGCGTCCAGCAGGCGTTTCACCGCGAGCAGACGCTCCTCGTTGTCCATCAGCGCGATACGCTCCAGCAGTTCCAGCTTGAGGGTTTTCAGGTCCATGACCCAAAGCTAATTCGAAGGCACACTCCAACGTTCGCCCACGGAAAGCACAGATGGCACAGATCGCTCAGTGCGGTCCGGTATTCATCTGTGCCATCGGCGTCATCTATGGAGAGTCTTTCCTCCCGAACTTCGCCCTCATGCAACTCCAGAACAATCGCCGGCCAGTGGATCGCCGGTTCAGGCAAACAAGCCGAACTCGTTGACGCTAGCACCGGCGAGCTCGTCGCCACTACTTCATCCGGCGGCCTCGACTTCGCGCACTAATTCCTTGACCGGTCCGTTCTTGGCGCAATGAGAGTCAGGCAACGACTCCGGCACCTGCTTTCATCTCCGTGGCTCGCGTTGTTGAACGCGTTCCTCTGTGTCGGCGCCATTCTGGCCAATGCTCACCACCAGGTATTCTGTAGGCCGGTGGCTTGGGCCACGGTGGTTCTGGTGCTGGCGTTCGCGCCGTTCATAGCCTACAACCTGATCCGAGATCGGCTCGGGAACGGCCGGAAAGTGGTGTTCTTCCTCTTCGGCATTGCGTTGTGCATCTGTTCGTATTGCATCGTATTCCTCTCTTACTTGAGCATTGTGGGGCTGCTCGCCCTTGTGTTCGTGCCGTTCGAGCTGCTCCGTGATGGGCACTTCGGCGCCCCGATGGCACTCCCCCTGGCGAGCGTTCCCATCGTGTTCTTCATCCAGATCCTCGGCATTGTACTTGGCCGCAGTGCCACCGGACACGACCGTAAGTTCTTCGGGATGGGCGCAGGTCTCTGTCTGCTGTTCGCATTGGTGATGACCTTCTGGTTCAACCTGCACTATTCTTCGGTACAAAACGCGTTGACAACGGGATCGACCAAGGGTCTCCCACGCAACTACATGACCGAACGGATGCTCGGCATGCACTTCAAATACCACCTATCGTTCTGCGAACTCGATGGTTGGCGTCCGCCGTTGCACGACCCTTCGATCGTGACAGCCGTATGGCTGACCGCTCCTTTCCGCGCCGACTTGGACTGGCGGGGAATGAAGCCTCTTGGCGCTCGCCATGGGACCACCTTTTTCGATGAGCGGATCGCGGCGTATAAGGACCTGTTCCCCGAACGGCCGTTACGCATGGAATGCAGCTGCGCGAAGGGATACCGGAAGTTCTACATGAAGGATCCAAGACTTCGGTGAGAAGTCCGGAACCTGCGTGAGCGATCGAACGGGAAAGCCCGGAGCCGGTAATCCGGTGAGGACTTGGACGGAAGAGCGCGACCCGAGGCTTTTGCGAGGGGCACGCCCAAATGCATCGAACGCAGATGACGCAGATGGTCATGATCGGCACGGGTCCGAGTGCACGTCGAATTGGCCTCTTCAGCGTTGACCCATCCCCTCAGCGGCATCCGCGTTCCCCCTTTCCTTCCGAACTTCGCCCGCATGCAACTCCAGAACTACGTCGCCGGCCAATGGATCGCCGGTTCAGGCAAACAGGCCGAACTCGTTGACGCCAGCACCGGCGAGCTCGTCGCCACCAC
>CAUJED010000127.1:0-20295 GCA_963169535.1 Bacteroidota bacterium
GAGTTTCCACGGTCAACATGATGCGGAATGGCAGTTCACCTTGGATGGCAGTGTGCTCAGCGTGACCGCCACCAGTAATTGCTACAAGGTGACCACAGGGCCCAATGGGGAGGTGATCAACCGGTGGATCCCTGTACCACCCGATAAGATCGAGATGCCTTATTCTGTGCACCTGAGGGACAACTACCACGTTGGGTTAGTGGAAGAAGGGCCTGGATCCGGTCTGCGGCTCTATCCCAATCCGGCCGCCAACCAATTGATCATCGCCTGGGAGGAGGAAGCGAAGTCCTTTGCCGTACACGATGCACAGGGTAAACTTGTGGCCAGCTTGAATCGCCTCCCTGCTGGCCAGCGCCAACATCAGTTGAACGTGGAAGCCTGGGCCGATGGCTTGTATACCGTTCAGTTGAACGGTACGGGTAAGCGACAAGTGCAACGGTTCGCCAAGCACTGAGGCCATGTGGTGCCGAGCTCCTTTCCTTTCCGTCGCGTTGCTGTGTACCATGGTTGCTGCGGCCCAGCCCGCCATCGATTGGCAGCATAACTACGGTGGCAGTTTACAAGACCGAGGGTATAGCATAGCCCCAACCAGCGATGGCGGCTACATCGTGCTGGGCGAAACACGATCCTCAGATGGGATGGTTGTTGGTTTCCATGGTGGAGTCACCTATGACCTTTGGGTGTTGAAGTTGGACGATGCTGGGGTAATCGAATGGCAGCGTTGCTTGGGCGGTTCTGGCCCTGAGACCGCAGGTGAGATCGCACAAACCCTTGATGGAGGGTATATTTTGGTCGGTAGTACGGCATCGCTGGATGGCGATGTAGGCGAGAGCTTGGGTGGGTCAGATATATGGCTCGTACGCCTTTCGGCCTCGGGAGATCTACTTTGGGAACAGAGCTTTGGAGGGTCCGATGTTGATTCGGGTGAACGTGTCGCCGTTCGACAGGACGGCACTTTCCTGGTCGGGGCCTTCACATTTTCCATGGATGGTGATGCTGGTGATAACCATGGGGCCTCTGATTTCTGGTTGGGCCATATTTCGGAAGATGGTATCCTGCTGCAAAGCCGATGTTATGGCGGTTCTCGCTTCGATCATCTTCGAGATATGTACTTCGGCGCCGACGGTGGCTTGGTCATGGGTGGGGTCACCAACTCGAATGATGGGGACGTGACCGATAATCCGGAAGAGTGGAATGATGCTTGGGTGGTGTACCTGGCCAATGGATGGGACATCACTTGGCAAACTGCGCTGGGTGGCTTGGGGGACGATCAGGTCCGTGGCTTACTAAGGACACCGGGTGATACAATTTTCGCCGTGGCCTCAACGGAATCCCAAGACGGAGATATCACTGATCCCTGGGGCGACGTAGACTATTGGATCGTGAAACTCGGTCCAGATGGCTCCATGCTTGATCAGCGATCCTTAGGCGGTAGCGGCCAAGACGTTCCTGGCGCCATAGTTCCTAGCGCTTCACCAAATATGCTTTATGTTTCTGGCCGTTCCAGCTCCGAGGATGGCATGGTGTCGGCCCCGCACGGCGCCACGGACTGCTGGACCCTCTGTCTGAACTTAGATCTTGACATGGTGTGGGAAAAGTCTTACGGCGGCGGTCAAGGTGATGGGGGGAATTCCTTGTGTTTGGCCCCTGATGGTGGCTTGGTCATTGGAGGTTATTCACTATCCAATGATGTTGACCTGTCGGGAAACTTCGGCCTCTCCGATGTATGGGTGGTGAAACTGGAACCTGAGGATGTCGGTGTTCAAGATGCAGGTTTCACGATCGGTCTGGATCTCTTCCCAAATCCAGCAACGGACCAGTTGAGCATCACTTGGGAGAGTGATGCGAGGTCCATTACCGTTCACGATGCACAGGGGAGGCTGGTGGCCAACGTGGATCGCCTCCCTGCTGGCCAGCGACAACATCAGTTGAACGTGGAGGCCTGGTCTGATGGGCTGTACACGGTGCAGTTGAAAGGAACCGGAACCCGGCAGGTGCAACGCTTCGCGAAGCACTAGACCTCACCCGATCCGCACGCTCGTCATGGCGATCGATCCCATCATCAACTTGTCATTGAAGAGCGTGAGGTCCTCGTCCTCCTCCTTCAGCGCAAGGGTATAGAGGAGCGGCAGGTAATGCTCCGGCGTGGGTATGCTCAGTTGGAACGCACGTCCTTGGGCGGCGTAGTTCAGTAGACCGCCATGGTCGCCCTGTCGCACCATGTTGTTCATCCGTGAGCTGGCCTCCTGCGCCCAGTCGTAACCACCATCCGGGTTGTGCCAGTCGATCATGCCCAGGTTGTGCACCATGTTGCCGCTGCCGATGATGAGGATGCCCTTCTTCCGCAGGAACGCCAGCTCGCGCCCCAGTGCATAGTGCTGCGCTGGCGAAAGCCCACGGTCCAGGCTCAATTGGACGACCGGGATGTCCGCCTTGGGGAAGAGGTGCATGATCACGCTCCAGGCCCCGTGGTCCAAGCCCCAAGCATGGTCCACACCCACATGGGCACTGGTGATGGCCTGTTGGATATTCTGCGCCAGTTTCGGGCTGCCCGGAGCCGGATACTGCACATCGAACAAGGCCTGCGGGAAACCACCGAAGTCGTGGATGGTGCGCGGCTTCGCCATGCCGGTAACGTAGGTGCCGCGCGTTTCCCAATGCGCACTGATGCACAGGATGGCGTTGGGGCGGGGGAGGTCTTTACCTACGCGTTGCCAACCTTGGGTGAAAGGATTGTCCTCGATGGCGTTCATCGGACTGCCGTGCCCCAAGAAGAGCACGGGCATCGGCGGCGTCGGGGCGAAACCATCGGCAGTGCGGGCGAGTTCTCGAAGCGTCATGGCGGCCAATGGGGTCAATGCAAGCAGGCGAAGAGCGTTTCGGCGTTCCACAACGCAAAGATATTCAATTATTTGCCATGGAAAATAAACGAACGCGTTCCCACCCGTTCGTCCCCGACCGGTGAAGGCGACAAGTCCGTGAAGTGTTTCCTTTGCACCCCGATCCATCGGGACCTCTACGCATGAACCGCACGCTGCCCTCCATCGCCATCACCATCCTTGGTGCGACCCTTGCCCTCCAAGCCCATGCCCAGGACGACCTGATCAAGAAGATCAGCCTCAACAGCGCGGATTCCACCGGGTTCAAATTCACCCAGGTGCTCACCACACCCGGCACGCCCGTGGAAGACCAAGGTTCATCCGGCACCTGCTGGAGCTACAGCACCGGCTCGTTCCTCGAATCGGAGATGATCAAGAAGGGTGGGCCCAGCATTCCCCTGAGCAAGATCTACATCGCCCGTAAGAGCTACGAAGAGAAAGCCCGCAGCTATGTGCGCATGCACGGTTCGCTCAACTACGGCGATGGCGGCATCGCCCACGACGTGGTGAACATGTACGTCAAGCACGGCATCATGCCCTATGAAGCGTACACCGGCCTCAACTTCGGCAACACCAAGAACCAGACGAATGAAATGCAGGCGGTGATCAAGGCCATGCTCGATGCCATCGTGAAGGCACCGAACAAAGGCACGCTAACGCCCGTATGGCCGCAGGCCGTGAACGCGGTAATGGACACCTACCTGGGCAAGGTACCGGAGACCTTCACCTATAACGGCAAGAGCTACACCCCACAGACCTTCGCCAAGGAAGTGGTGAAGCTCGACGGTGCGGACTACCTGGAATTCCAGAGCGTGACCGATGTGCCCTACTATACCCAGAGCACCCTGATGGTGCCCGACAACTGGGCACTGGCACAGGCGTGGAACATTCCGGTGGAAGACATCACCACCATCATCGACAACGCGTTGAAGAACGGCTACTCCGTGGCTTGGGGCGGAGACGTGAGCGAGCCCTCCTTCAGCTGGCGCAACGGTGTGGCCTTCGTTACCATGACCCCGGCCGCCGCGCTCACCAAGGAGCAGAAGGCCACGCTGTTCCACGGCCCGCAGCCCGAGCCGGTGATCACCGCGGAGATGCGCCAAGCGGCATTCGACGACTTCAGCACCACCGACGACCACGGCATGCACATCACCGGCATGGCCAAGGACCAGAACGGTGCGGAGTGGTACATCGTGAAGAACAGTTGGGGTACCAGCAACGACCAGAAGGGCTACCTGTACATGAGCAAGGCCTACGCCGCGTTCAAGATGACGGCCTTCATGGTGAACAAAAAGGCCGTACCCGCCCACCTGCTGAAGAAGCTCGGGCAATAGCCGTACCTCAACGACCATCCGTGGTGTGACGCTTCGGCGTACACCGCTACGCGGCTCCCTACCGCGCACACCTTCCATCCCGATCCCCGCGCCCTTCCATGGACCGCCGTCTACTCATCCTATTCCTCACCATCTTCATCGACCTGATGGGCTTCGGGATCTTCATCCCGGTGGTGCCCATCTATGCCCGGGAGCTGAATGCCTCCGACGCCTTGGTGGGAGATACCGGCGCCCTGTTCTCGCTGATGATGTTCATCTTCACCCCGGTATGGGGGGTGATGAGCGACCGGTACGGCCGGCGACCGATCATCCTGGCGGCCATCGGCCTCTCCGCCTTGAGCTATGTGATGTTCGCCCATGCCACCACGCTCTTCCTGTTGATCGCCAGCCGGATGCTCACGGGCATCGGGTCGGGCAACATCACCGCGGCACAGGCCTACATCACCGACATCACCCCGCCCGAAGGCCGAGCGAAGGCCATGGGGCTGATCGGTGCCGCTTTCGGTCTGGGCTTCATCTTCGGTCCGCCGATGGGCAGCTTCATCTACATGCACTTCGGCATCGAGTGGGTGGGATACAGCGCGGCCATCATCTGCGCGCTCAACCTCATCGCCGTATGGCTGTACCTCCCCGAATCGTTGAAGGAGAAGGTACACGGCCGCGCCATCACCGTGAAACCGGTGGGGGGGGCCATCCGGGCATTGAAGGACCAACGTTTCCGCGACCTGTACCTGATCAGCTTCATCTTCATCACCGCCTTCAGCATGATGCAGATGACCATAGCCCTGTTCTGGACCGACGACTACGGCCTGGACAAGGAACAGATCGGCTGGATGTTCGCCGCGGTGGGCCTGGCCTCCGCCATCGTCCAAGGGGGCATGATCGGCTGGTTGCAGAAGACCTTCGGCGAGCGGAGGTTGATGATCTTCGGATGCCTGAGCCTGGCAGTGGGATTGGGCATGATCGCATTCATCCCGCAGTCGCTCTTCCTGCCGCTGAACATCGTGTCCATCGCCCTCCTGGCCCTGGGCAACGGCTGCCTGAACCCCACCATCCTAAGCCAATTGAGCAAGAACGCCGAACAGCGCGAACAAGGGGAGGTGCTGGGCCTCAACCAGAGCTTCGGCTCCTTGGCGCGGATCGTGGGCCCGGCCCTCGGTGGGCGCCTGTACGGCTGGCACCATGCACTGCCCTATATCGGCTCCGGGCTCATCATGCTCGGTGCCCTGTTCTACGTGTACACCTACCAACGGGCCAAGGACCGGGTTCCAGCATAAGCGCACAGGGGTTACTTTCGCGCCGCACTGCACATACCACAGCACACCATGAGCGTACTCGTCAACAAGAACAGCAAGGTCATCGTCCAAGGTTTCACCGGTAGCGAAGGCACGTTCCACGCCACGCAGATGATCGAGTACGGCACCAATGTGGTGGGCGGTGTCACCCCTGGCAAAGGCGGGCAGAAACACCTGGACCGCCCCGTGTTCGAAACGGTGAGCGATGCGGTGAAGGCCACCGGTGCCGATGTCAGCATCATCTTCGTACCTCCTCCCTTCGCGGCCGACGCCATCATGGAAGCCGCCGAAGCAGGCATCAAGGTGATCGTCTGCATCACCGAAGGCATTCCGGTGAAGGACATGGTGGCCGCCCGTGAATACATCCGCGGGAAAGGGTGCACGTTGATCGGCCCCAACTGCCCCGGTGTGATCACGGCCGATGAGTGCAAGGTGGGCATCATGCCCGGCTTCGTGTTCAAGAAAGGCCCGGTGGGCATCGTGAGCAAGAGCGGCACGCTGACCTACGAGGCGGCGGACCAGACGGTGAAGGCGGGTCTGGGCATCACCTCGGCCATCGGCATCGGAGGCGACCCCATCATCGGCACCACCACCCTCGAGGCGGTACAGCTCTTCGCCAACGACCCGGAGACCAAGGCCATCGTGATGATCGGCGAGATCGGCGGCGACCTGGAGATCCAGGCGGCCAAATGGATCAAGGAGAACTGCAAGAAACCCGTGATCGGCTTCATCGCCGGCGAGACCGCGCCGAAAGGTCGCACCATGGGCCACGCCGGTGCCATCGTTTCCGGCGCCGACGAGAGCGCGGCGGCCAAGAAGAAGGTGATGCGCGAGAGCGGGATCCACGTGGTGGACAGCCCGGCCGCCATCGGCGCCAAGGTGAAGGAGGTGCTGGGCTGATACCCTGAGCGTACGGCAAGGGAAGGGGGCTGTGCGCAGCGTTGGCCCCCCGGCTCAACCTCTGCTGGTGTTGCATCACACGCCCCGGTGAAGTATGCGGGGCACCTGTATCTTCGCCCGCATGGCACTCCTACAAGACAAAGTCGCCCTGGTCACCGGCGGAACGCGCGGTATCGGCAAAGGCATCGTGGAACGGTTCCTGGAAGAAGGCGCAGACGTGGCCTTCACCTACGTGAGCAGCCCGGAAAGGGCCAACGCCGTGGCAGCCGAGCTGGCCGCGAAGACCGGCCGCAAGGTGCTCGCCATCCAGAGCGATGCCGGCGACTTCAACGCCGCACAGGCCACGGTGGACAAGGTGGTGGCCGAATGGGGCAAGCTCGACATCCTGGTGAACAACGCCGGGATCACGAAGGACCAGTTGCTCATGCGCATGAGCGAGGCCGACTTCGATGCGGTGATGAACACCAACATGAAGAGCGTGTTCAACATGACCAAAGCCGTGTTGCGCACCATGCTGAAGCAACGCAGCGGGAGCATCATCAACATGAGCAGCGTGGTGGGCGTGCAAGGCAATGCCGGACAGGCCAACTACGCCGCCAGCAAGGCCGCCATCCTGGGGTTCACCAAGAGCGTGGCCAAGGAACTGGGCAGCCGCAACATCCGCAGCAACGCCATCGCCCCAGGCTTCATCGAAACGGAGATGACCGGCGCCCTGGACCCCAAGGTGGTGGAAGGCTGGCGCGAAGCCATCCCGCTGAAACGTGGCGGCACCCCCGCCGATGTGGCCAACGCCTGCGTGTTCCTGGGCAGCGACCTCAGCGCCTACATCACCGGGCAGACCCTGAGCGTGTGCGGTGGCATGTTGTCCTGAACCGGGCCTTGGGCCCATGGTCGTTCGGCACCGGTGTGCGCCGTAATCGCTTGGGGCCGCGCAGGATCGATCACGAACGGGCCATCACGCCATGAACCTGACCACGACCCATAGCCTTTGGCTGGCACCATTATGCCTGCTGCTCGGCATCGGACTCGCCTGGTGGCTGTATCGTCGTACACGGGAAGGTGAAGGACCATCGCGCGAACTCACCCTGGTACTGGCAGCATGCCGTGCGTTGGCGGTGGCCCTGATCGCGTTCTTCCTGCTGGAGCCCATGGTGCGGATCCTGGTGCGCGAGGTACGCAAGCCGGTGGTGGTCCTGCTGCACGATGGCTCCGCCTCGCTGTTGGCCGCAGGCGATACCGCCACTCTTCGTACCCGCTATCCGCAAGAGCTGCAAGAGCTGCAAGAAAAGCTCGGCGAACGCTTCGATGTGCGCACCCTCACCTACGGCGAAACGGTGGTCGAGGGGCACTCCTTCGCACAGACCGACGCCCTGACCAATGTGGACGGTGCCTTGCGCGAGGTGTACGACCGCTTCAACGGCGCGGACCTGGGTGCGGTGATCATCGATGGCGACGGCATCTACAACCGCGGCCGCGACCCACGCAGCATCGCGGACAAGCTGGGAGTCCCCGTGTTCGCCATAGCACTGGGCGACACCACCGTACGGCCCGATCTGGTGTTGCGCGGCGTGGAGCACAACCGCATCGGCTACCTGGGGAACGAACTTCCGCTCCTGGTGAAGGTGGAAGGGCGGAGGATGGCCGGCACCAGCGCCCGGATCTCCATCCTACAGGAAGGCAAAGAGGTGGCCAGCAAGGAAACGACCTTGCACGGCCGATCGGCATTCGTTGAGTTGCCATTCACCGTGAAACCGGAACGTGCGGGGATGATACGGTACACCGTGTTGGTGCGCCCCGTGCCGGGTGAGGCCACTGAGTTGAACAACCGGATGGACATCCTCATCGACGTGTTGGACGACCGCCAGAAGATCCTCCTGCTCGGTGCCGCGCCCCATCCGGACCTCGGTGCATTGCGCCAGGCCCTGGCCGGGCTGGAAGGCTACGAGACCGAACTGGCCTTCGCCGCCGACTTCGCGGGCGATGCCTCCCGTTACGACCTGCTGATCCTGCACGGCCTACCATCGCAGAAGCACGGCATCCAACCCCTGTTCAAGAAGGCCGATGCCGCCGGTGTGCCCATCTGCTACATACTCACCAACGGAACGGACTTCGGTGGGTTCAACACGCGTGGGGCCGGGGTGCAGGTGACCTCGTCCCGGGGCAACGCCACCGACGCACAAGCCACCCTGAACAAGGACTTCACCTACTTCACCCTCGACGCGGACCAGGCCCGTGCCTTGGAGCGTTTCCCTCCGCTACAGGTGCCCTTCGGCCAGTTCGAACTGGGGCGATCGGCCACCGCACTGGCCACCCAGCGCATCGGCATGGTACAAACCCCGTACCCGCTGATCGCCCTCGCCCAACAGCAGGAACGGCGCTCGGCGGTGATCGCCGGGGAAGGCCTCTGGCGCTGGCGTATCAACGACCTCCAGCAACAGGGCGACCATGCCCGTTTCGACCGGCTGGTACACAAACTGGTACAATTCCTCGCGCTCAAGGTGAACAAGGAGCGCTTCCGCGTGGCACATCCCCCCCGTACGTCCGAGAACGAACGGGTGGTCTTCACGGCCGAATCGTACAACGCCACGTTCGAACCCGTGAACACGGCCGAGGTGTCCCTGGTATTGAAAGATGAAGCGGGTCTCGACCACCAATATGCGTTCAGCCCCAGTGGTTCCAGCTACCGTGCCGATCTGGGGCGGCTGCCGGCAGGCGTGTACACCTGGAAGGCCCGGACCCGGATCGATGGTGTGGAACACACGGTCACCGGCGAGCTCCATGTGGAAGCCCAGGTGGCGGAACAACTCTCCACCGTGGCCGATCATGGGGTATGGCACGATATGGCGGCGCGCACCGATGGACTGGTGGTGGCACCGGGTGGCACCGACGCCATCGCACAAGCCCTCGAAGCAAGGCCGGGTCTGGTGGCACGATCCTATGCGCACCCCAGCTACAGTGACCTCATCGGTCTCCGCTGGCTCTTCTTCGTGATCCTTGGCCTGCTCACCTGTGAGTGGGTCTTGCGCCGCAGGAATGGACAATACTGACCCCATGGAACACGATGCGAGGAAACGGTCCTGGCGAAAGTGGATCACCGGGGCCACCCTCGGCATTCTGTTCGTTTGTCTCGGCTGGGCCTGTCGCAAACCGTTGCTGCAAGGTCTGGGAGCATTCCTGATCGAAGAGGACGCCCCCGGCCATGCCGATGCCATATACGTGCTGGGAGGCGCCCCGTTCGACCGTGGCACACACGCCGCCGAACTACTGGCCCACGGCACCGCACCGATCGCCTTTACCACCGGATCCAACCACTCGTCCATCCTGAAAGCCGAAGGACGCTTAGTGACCGAGGCCGAGGTGACCCGTTCGGCGGCGCTACGTTCCGGTGCCGACCCTCGGCGGATATTGCCGTACCCTTACGGTACAAGCACCTACGAAGAAGCCAAAGGGGTACTTCACCACGCCCGGCAGAACCAGCTGGACACCATCCTGGTGCTCACCACCGACTTCCATACCAGACGAGTGGGGCAGGTATTCCGGAAGCGCTTCCGGGGCAGTGGCATCCATGTGCTGGTGGCCAGCGCCCCGGCGAGCGAGTACGACCCCGTGTACTGGTGGACCAGCGAACAAGGCTTGTTGATGGTGAACAACGAGTACGTGAAGACGTTGTTCTACGCGCTCAAGTATTAACCCATTCCGTGCTCCGACCCGGCAAAGGCCGGTCCGTAACATTCGCCCATGGGCTGCCGGTTGAGCCAGGAGGGCGTGGAACGCAGGGAGTGATCCCATTGGGGCAAGCTATATCGGCCGAAGATGCCCGGCTGTTCTTTCAAAGGCCGATACGAGGGACCAGTTGCAAGACGTGTGTACGGAATAGGTCTCTCGAAGAAGGCATGCGAAGAATGAGCATGCGGATCTGCTGGTATAGGAGATTCAAATGGTTGAAGCGGCCGAGCACAGACAAGCGCGCGTGCCATCCCCTGCGTTCATGGGCCATCTCCGACCTGCTTCTGTCCGCCTCGCGGGGATTGCGACTTGGAGTCAGGCCCACAATGCAGTGCGATGGTCTGGATCAACGAGCCACGACCATCCGAGCCGGTGCAGCACCTGTGGCGCCGTCGACAAGAAGCAAGTACGAACCATTGGGTAGATCGAGCGCAAGGAACTGAGCAGCCCCTCCTTGCCCCTGCACCTTGGCCACCGTTCGCCCCAAAGCATCGATCACCGCGATGCGCCGGATGGCATACGCGGGCCCACCGCGCACGGTGAATGCCCCTTGATTGGGGTTCGGGAAAACACCGAACGGTGCATGCGTTCGCTCGGGAACGTGGACCGCCGTCAGGCAGAACTCCGCCGCGTACTGGTCTCCGTACTGTCCATCGCTCTCCGCATGGACCACACCCATCGTATCCCGGATCACAAGGCCTCCCTCGCCATCCGCACAACAGATGCCATTGCCGAAAGCATCGGTGATGATGAAGGTGTAGCAGTCGTTCGTAAGGCAGAAGGCCACGCTATCCGTATCGCCGTTATGTCCATCGGAATACGGACCGCCGCTATACAGCATGGTGGAATCGGAGGACAGGAGCTTCCACCGCACATCCGACCCGAAATCGTCCAGCGTAAGGATCAGGCTCACCAGACCACCCGGAGCGCTTGTATAGAATTCGTGGGTCCAGGCATCGTTCTCCGGCACTTCGTCGGATAAGCCGTTCGGTGCGGTCACCCTTACCACCAACGTGTTACTCCCTGGATCGGCCGCGATACGCGCCAGTTCCACCGTGGTGGTCTGTCCGCTTTGAAGGCTTCCGGCCCAAGGCTGGGTGAGCACGGTACCCGCGTTCACACTGTACTCGATCGTAGCGCTGGTCAGCACCTGCTGTCCATTGTTCTTTAGCGTGATCACGGGCGCTACGCTGTCCACCCCACAGGCCAAGGCGGGAATGTTCTGGATGGAGGTGATGGCTGCATCCTCGGAAACCCCTCCTGGAGCTTCGTCGCCAACGGTAGAACCACACCGGCCGGCATATGGCCGATGCACCTCCGCTGCTTCATGGACACCAGCCATGGCGGGCCATGCCGCCCACCACATGATCGGGGTCAGGAACAAAGCCAGTGTGGATGGTCTCGGCATGGAGAAGGGATCAGGGTCGGGAAGATAGCGGTTTCACAAGTCTGGTATTGCCACGAACGCGCGAAGCCCTTGCACCGGGCAAGGGCTTCGCTACCATCCGTAGGAGGATCAATTATCGTCGTTGCCCAGATTCACCCCGATGGTCAGACCATAGCTCATGTACTTCGAGTTCACGTCGCTGAGCGTCGGGTTGTCCTTGAAGGCACGGGTAAGGCCGAAGCTCGCCATGGGAGAGAGGGTGAAAAGGCCCATGTCGAAACCCACGCCCGCTTCCAAGTTCCACAGCCCACTGTTGAAGTCGCCCTTATCCCAGCTGATCTTGTCGTCGCGGAGATCGGAGCTCATCAACACATCGAAGCTTGGTCCTACCATCAGTCGGATATCGAACTGGTAGGTATCGAGGACACGATAGCCGAGCAGGGTGCGCAACTTCAGGTTGGTGTTCACCAGATCGTCCTCGTACTGGATGGAGCCAGAGCTGCCGTTGGGCGTGGACACGGTCTGGGTGATGGCGGTGACACTTCGGCCCAGGAAGGCACCCGGTTGAAAGAACAGCTTATCCCCGAAGCGGGCATCGAGGCCCACCTGCCAGCCGAGTTGTGCCTTGTAATTGACACCGTCGGGAGCTTGGGTGAGGCTTTGGAACATAACGCCTGCCTGCGGGTTCAACTGCACTTGTGCGGTGGCCGCCAGCGAGCTCAACAACGTGAGCGTGATCAGTGTCTTTTTCATGGTCATCGGGACTTTCAGTATCCTATGGCATTCAATCGGCGTGCCAAATTATACCATGGCCCCAGCCTTGGGCCGATCCGAACGGCTGTTAATATTGAGCCTCCGCAATACACCACCCATGGAACATACCCTCCGTAGCCTTTCGCTGACCACCATTTCGCTCCTTTCGGCCAGCATCACCCTGGCACAGGAATGCAGCGATGGCCGGTACCGCACACAGATGTTCAACGAGGTGAGCGTGACCTCGACCGTCCCGTTCGGGAATAACACGGCGGTCACGGGTGGTGCACAGACCTTGTACATGGATGTCTACGAACCCGTGGGCGACGAACTGAGCACTCGCCCGGTGGTCCTCGTGGCCTTCGGAGGATCCTTCGTCGGCGGCTCCCGTGCCGATGTGGCGCCCATTTGCCGCGCTTTCGCACAACGCGGCTTCGTGGCCGTGGCCCCCGACTACAGGATCGGTTTCTTCCTTCCCAACGAACTGGCCACCACCATGGCAGTGCTTCGCGGGGCGCACGACATGAAAGCCTGCGTTCGCTTCCTCCGGAACTCGGTGGAGCAAGGGGAGAACCCCTATGCCATCGACCCGGAGCGGATCCTCATCGGCGGGGTATCGGCAGGCGCGATCAGCGCACTGCACGCCGCCTACTTGGACGATGAAAGCGAATGGCCCTCGGTGCTTGCCAGCCAGTACGCCACGCTCGGTGGGATCGAAGGCAACAGCGGAACCCCGGGCGTTCCCAACGACGTGCTCGGGGTGTTCAGCTTCAGTGGTGCCTTGGGCGATACCACCTGGATAGCGCCCGACGACGTACCCGTTTGCAGCGTCCATGAAGTGGGGGATGACGTGGTACCCTATTACACCCAGGAGGTGAACGTGTTCGGTTTCCCCACTGGGCTTATCGCTTCCGGGAGTCATGACATCCATGCGCGAACCACGGCCTTGGGGTTGTCGAACTGCCTGCTGAGCTATCCTGGGACCGGGCATGTCGGCTATTTCACCACGGACCTGGAGAGCTCCATGGCGTTCGTGATGGACTTCTGTGCCGACCTGGTCTGTGGAGCCGAGGTGGCCTGCGGCAATGTGGTGGCCACCGTTACCGGAGTGGAACACGGAGAAGTGCTCCGGTGCTACCCGAATCCCGCCCACGACGTCCTTTGGATCGATGGTGCCGATGGCGCCTGGGTACGGTTGGTGAACAGTGCTGGACAGACCGTACTGCGCACACGGATCAGCACCGACCACCATGCGCTGGAACTCGGCGGGTTGCCGGAAGGCGTGTACATCATGCATGCCGAAGGATGGTCGCCACGGCTCGTAGCGATCGTGCGATGATGCACTGAAGCGTTCATTCTCCATGCGGGTGGCGGTATTCGGGGCAGGTGCGGGAGGTTTCTTCGCGGCGATCAGTGCCGCACGTCATCATCCGGCTGCGGAGGTCACGCTCTATGAGAAGAGCGACAAGGTGCTCTCGAAGGTCCGGATCAGCGGAGGCGGCCGTTGCAATGTGACACACGACCAACGTGACCCGCGCCGACTGAGCAAGCACTACCCGCGAGGCGAGCGATTCTTGCGCAAAGCGTTCGAGCGATTCGCGGTGGAGGACACCATCGCCTGGTTCGCCGCCGAGGGTGTATCCCTGCGCACCGAGAGCGATGGACGCATGTTCCCGGCAACCAACGACTCGGCCACCATTGTTCATGCGCTGCAGGAGGCCGCACGCCGCGCGGGTGTTGTCGTGCGCCTTCGTACGGGCATCCAAGGCCTCACCCGAACGGGGAACGGGTTCACCATAACGAACCATGGCCCCCCCATCCACGCCGACCGCGTGATCGTGAGCACGGGCGGACATCCCCAGGTGACATCCTATGCCTGGTTGCAAGCGCTGGGCCACACGATCGTGGAGCCCGTGCCCTCGCTCTTCACCTTCAACATCCCCAACGACCCCATTCGGGACCTGATGGGCGTGGCCCTGCCCGCACGGGTACGTATCGCCGGCACGGACCTGGAGAGCACAGGGCCGGTCCTGATCACCCATTGGGGGCTGAGCGGCCCGGCGATCCTCAGGCTGAGCGCATGGGGCGCAAGGCTATTGCATGCGCGTGACTACCAGTTCGTGGTACAGGTGAATTGGCTCGAAGGCCGGAGCGAGGAAGAGGTACGCCGCTTGTTCGCTGAAGAAGCCGAGGCGCTGGACCGGAAACAGGCCCACAACGCCGACCCGTTCCACTTGCCCAAACGGTTCTGGGATCACCAGCTGCACAAAGCCGGGATCGCACCGGACACACCCTGGGGCGCGGTGAGGAAGAAGGAACGGAACCGGCTGATCGACCTGCTCACCAACGACCGTTACGAGGTGAAGGGAAAGACCACCTTCAAAGAGGAGTTCGTAACGGCGGGAGGCGTGGCCCTCGACGAGGTGGATCCGCTCACCATGCAGAGCAGGCGCTGCCCAGGGCTATACTTCGCCGGCGAGGTGTTGGACATCGACGGTATCACCGGTGGGTTCAACTTCCAAGCCGCATGGACCACGGGCCATATCGCCGGGCGGTCGATAGCGTGACAAAACCGTTCATCAGCGCACCACGCGGTGCACCGAACGCGCGCCATCGTCCAGCACGATGATGTACGCACCTGCGGGCAGATCGAATGGGATCGTGCCCGTTCCAGCGCGTAGGGTCGTTGTCCGGACCAAGGTTCCCATGGCGTTGTATACGTTCAACGTAGCTTTTCCGCTCCGTCCCATGCGGTCATACCGGATCACGTCATCATCCAACCAGGCCCTGGTGGTGGCGGCCTGGTGATCCTCCATCGAAGCGGTGGGACCCCAGATCCGATACACCCATTCCGGATGGTCGATGTATGGGTTACGATTGTGCTGCAAACCGCCGTAGATCGCATTGTTGCGATCCACCTCCTTCTGGCTTACCGGATCGGCCTGGTGCCAGGCCAGCAACAAGCTCTCCACCCAGGGAAGGAACTCGCCCTGGTCAAGCACCGGAGCGTCGGTCCAATTCGGCGCATCATCCATGTAGCGGGTCAGTATGTAGAAGTACCCCCGGGCCAGGTCCCCTTTATACGTATCGATCGGCTCGAACGCCAGGCCGCTACAACCCGAATAGGTGCACTGCCCCAACTTCCCCCCGTTGTCCGCCTGGTAGGTGACGCTACTGCCCACGGTGCCATAGGGCCAATTGGCCCGTTTCTGGTTCACCCAGGCGTCGGTGGGGTAGATATGGAACAGGTCGGTGCTGGGGGGCGCGGCATCATTGAACCAACTGCTCGGGAAGGTATGCTCCCGGTTGAAGCAGTCGCCTTCACCATCGTAGGTCAACGTGCCACTGCACTGATGGGTGCCGAAATCGAACTGATAGGGAGGCGTGCCGCCAGGTACATCGGAATAGATGTCCCACACCTTGCCGTTCGGTTTGCGGTCGATCTGCGCAAAAGCGTTCCACAGAGCGCTATTGGTGAGCACCGTATGACCATCGATGATATCGCGGAGCGCCTGACGCAACGGCTCTCCGGTAAGCCCCTCGGCGGTGTCGTAATACCCTGCGGGGGGTTGTGCGAACAGGATGCTGGAAGAGCCGAATAGAATGGTGAGGAGGAACGGGCGCATGGGGTAAAGGTATCGTGTAGCACCGCCGGTGGATGGCCGATCGGCACACTTCTTGGCCAGGTACGGGGATCGGTGGCCGGGAGCGGATCATTCCGGAAGCGAGTGGCCAGAACGAAGAAGGGAGGCACTGGGCCTCCCTTCCATGGATCGGTGTCCGTGATCACTTCACCTTGTTCACGATGGCCGTGAAGGCGGCGGCATCGGAATAGGCGATCTCGGCCAGGGCCTTGCGATCAAGGGTGATGTTGGCCTTCTTCAAGCTGCTCATCAGCACGCTATAGCTGATCCCGTTGAGGCGGGCGGCGGCATTGATACGCTGGATCCAAAGGCCGCGGAATTCGCGCTTCTTCAGCTTACGGCCCACATAGGCGTGCTGCAGGCCTTTCTCCACCGTGTTCTTGGCAACGGTGTACACGTTCTTCCGGCGACCGAAGTTGCCTTTCGCCATATCCAGTACCTTCTTGCGCTTGGCACGGCTGGCTACTTTATTCTTACTGCGTGGCATGTTCCACTTTGGTTTTTGGGCGTGAGCGGCCCGATATGCTCGGGCTCTTGGGGGCTACACGTCCTGGTTAACGCTACCTATATACCCGGTGCGGTTGGGTTCATCACAAGCTACCCTTGGAGGAGGTCCAGGATCGCTTTCTTATCGCTGGCGTGGACCAAGGTGCTCCTGGTCAGGTCGCGTTTGCGCTTGGTCTCCTTCTTGGTGAGGATGTGTCGCTTGAACGCGCTCTTGCGTTTGATCTCGCCGGTGCCGGTCAGTTTGAACCGCTTCTTCGCACCGGACTTGGTCTTCATCTTGGGCATGGCCTCGTCGTGTTGATGTTCCGGTCTGACCCGGACTCGCGTTGTTATCGTTTGGACATCGTGCCGACCTCGTCGGTCGATGGCTTTGGGTTGTGTTGCTCGTGGGCCAAGGCCCTATGATCACTTCTTTTTCTTGGGTACCAAGAACATGGTCATGCGCTTGCCTTCCAACTTGGGCATGCTTTCCACCACGCCCACATCCTCCAACTCCTGCGCGAATTTCAACAGGAGGATCTCGCCCCTTTCCTTGAACACGATGCTACGCCCCCGGAAGAACACGAATGCCTTCACCTTATGGCCTTCTTCAAGGAAGTTCCGGGCATGCTTCACCTTGAAGTTGACGTCGTGTTCGTCCGTATTGGGGCCGAACCGGATCTCCTTCATCTCCACGGTCGCGGCCTTGGCCTTGATCTCCTTCTGCTTCTTCTTGAGGTCGTAGAGGAACTTCTTGTACTCGATGATGCGGCACACCACCGGTACGGCCGTCGGACTGATCTCCACCAGATCCAGGCCCATATCCTCGGCCATGCGCAGAGCTTGGCTGAAGGGGTAGATCCCTTGTTCCACGTTATCGCCCACGAGGCGTACCTCGTTCACCCCGTAGATCTTGTTGTTGATCCGGTGTGGATCCTCTTTGATCACACGACCACGGAACGGACGACGGCCGCCACCTCCACCGGGAGGGCGCGGACCACTGGGACGGAAGGGAGGGCCTGCCACTTAGGGGTTATTGGTTCCTGCTTTCGGGGACGATCATCCCGTCAATGGGGCGCGAATATCGGGAGTTTTCCGATCGGTTCAACGATCGCCCGCCCATCAACGCTTTCAAGCGGTTCCAAGTTGGGCCTGGATCCGCTCCTGGACCAGCCCGGCGAAGGCCTTCGGAGATAGGGTTCCCAGGTCGCCCTGGCCGTGCTCGCGCACCGAAAGGGTACCGTCCGCAGCTTCCTTTTCACCCACCACGAGCATGAAGGGCACCTTGGTCAGCTCCGCATCGCGGATCTTGCGCCCTACCTTTTCATTCCGTGTGTCCACGGTGCTTCGGATGTCCAAGGCGGCCAGCTCCCGCTGCAGATCGGTGCAGACCTGCATGTACTTATCGCTCACCGGGAGCAGGATGGCCTGTTCCGGAGCCAGCCAGAGCGGGAAGCGGCCACCGGTATGCTCGATCAGTACAGCGATGAAGCGCTCCAAGCTGCCGAAGGGCGCCCGGTGGATCATCACCGGCCGGTGGCGCTGGTTGTCGCTACCCACATATTCCAGCTCGAAACGCTCGGGCAGGTTGTAGTCCACCTGGATCGTCCCGAGCTGCCAGCGGCGGCCCAGGGCATCCTTCACCATGAAGTCGAGCTTCGGTCCATAGAAGGCCGCTTCACCGTACTCCACCACGGTCTTCAGCCCCTTCTCGGCGGCGGCCTCGATGATGGCCTGCTCGGCCTTGGTCCAATTCTCGTCGGATCCGATGTACTTGCTGCGGTCCTCCTTGTCGCGCAGGGAGATCTGGGCTTCGTAGTTCTCGAACTTCAGGGCGTTGAGCACCATGAGCACCAGGTCGATCACCTTCATGAACTCCTCCTTCACCTGGTCCGGGCGGCAGAAGAGGTGGGCATCGTCCTGTGTGAAGCCGCGCACCCGGGTAAGGCCGTGTAGTTCGCCGCTCTGTTCGTACCGGTATACCGTACCGAACTCGGCGAAACGCACGGGCAGGTCCTTGTAGCTGCGCGGTCGGCTGGCGAAGATCTCGCAGTGGTGGGGGCAGTTCATGGGTTTCAGCATGAACTGTTCGCCCTCCTGCGGGGTGCTGATCGGTTGGAAGCTGTCCTTGCCGTACTTCTCCCAGTGGCCGCTGGTCTCGTACAGGGCCTTGCCGCCGATGTGCGGAGTGACCACCTGGTCGTAACCATCGCGCTCCTGGGCCACTTTCAGGAAATTCACCAGGCGCTCGCGCAGGGCAGTGCCTTTGGGTAGCCACAGCGGCAGGCCCGCGCCCACCTTCTCGCTGAAGGTGAACAGCTCCAGTTCACGCCCCAGCTTGCGGTGATCGCGTTTCTTGGCCTCTTCGAGCATCACCAGGTACTCGTCCAGTTCCTTCTGTTTGGGGAAGGTGATGCCATAGAGGCGGGTGAGCTGCTTGCGCTTCTCGTCGCCGCGCCAGTAGGCCCCGGCCACGTTCAGGATCTTGAAGGCCTTGATGAACGAGGTGTCCGGGATATGCGGTCCCCGGCACAGGTCAGTGAAGTTCCCTTGCTGGTAGAAGGTGATCTCGCCGTCGTTCAACCCATCGATCAGCTCCAACTTGTACTCATCACCCTTCTCGTTGAAGTACTTGATGGCGTCGGCTTTGGGAACTTCGGTACGGGTGAAGGCCATCTTCTTCGCGGCCAGCTCCTTGAACTTCGCTTCGATGGCGGCGAAGTCGTGTTCGCCCACGCTGCGGTCGCCGAAATCGATGTCGTAATAGAAGCCGTTCTCGATGGCCGGGCCGATACCGAATTTGGCGCCGGGGTAGAGGGCTTCCACCGCTTCAGCCATCACGTGGGCGCTGCTGTGCCACAAGGTGGCCTTGCCCTCGGGATCGTTCCAGGTGAGCAGGGCCAGGGTGCAGTCGCCGGGCAGGGGGCGGTTGGCGTCGCGTACTTCGCCGTTCACTTTCGCGGAGAGCACGTTGCGGGCCAGGCCTTCGCTGATGCTCTTGGCCACGTCCATGGCGGTAGCGCCTTGGTCGTAGCTCCGGACGGAGCCGTCCGGGAGGGTCACATTGATCTTCATCGTTTCAGCTCGCCACCCTACGAGCGGTGGGCAAGAGGACGTCAAAAGTAGCATTCCGTGCAGGAAGTGATCCCGAATGCAGAAAGGCTTCCACCTAACGGGAAGCCCTTCCACTTGGCCCGAGGGGTCGTTCGGGCCACGGCAAAGCCGATATCATCGGTCGCAACGCAACAGCAGCAGTTCCTCCACGGAACGGTCGCCGAGGTCGTGGGCGCGATGCAGGGCATAGCACCCTTCTTGTTCGCGTCCTTGGCGGAAATAGACCACGGCAAGCGCACCGTAGGCTTTGTCGGTGTCGGGGTCGAGTTCCAGGGCCTTCTCCAGGTCAGCCACAGCGTTGTCATCGTCGTGCACGAAGCTGCGCACGATCCCTCGCTCGCACCATGCCGAAGCATTGTCCGCGGCCAATTCCACCAGCCGGTCGTAGTGGCCCAATGCGGCGGGAAGGTCGTTGCGCAGAACGGCCATGCGCCCCAGTTCGAAGAGGGCGTGTTCCGCTGCCGGCCCGGTAGGGGTGGTACCGATCACGCGGTACAGGTCGGTGGAGGCCAGGTCCATGTCGCCGCGTACCTGGTGCACCTCCGCACGGCGCAAGAGGGCATGGACATCCCTGGGGTCCAGCCGCAGCACCTGGTCCAGGTCCAGCATGGCGCCGTCGTTGTCGCCCAGTGCCATGCGGTTCATGGCGCGGTAGTACCAGGTGCGACCGTTCGCTGGAGCGTCGGCCACGGCCATGTCCAAGGCCACGGTAGCGCTGCTAGGGTCGGCCATGCGCATTGCGGTCACACCTGAGAGCAGGGGCGCGTCCTGGCCCAT
>CAUJED010000128.1:0-19600 GCA_963169535.1 Bacteroidota bacterium
CACGAGCGGAAGCACATGCTTCACGTTGCTGCGTTGCAGGTGTCCGATGAAGTGCCATTCGATGTCCCGAGGCAGGAGAGGATGCTTTTCGCGGAGCTCCTGGGGGTAGTTCTCGCCGAAGGCACGATGCCCCAGATCGTAGAGGGCCTGGATCTCCTCCACGGTCCGGGTCTTGCTTACGGCCACCAACGCAACGTGCGGTGGGAGGGAGGACCTCACCTGGTGATAGCGCGTCGCCAGAGCCGAGCGATCCAAGGCATCCATGGGGTTATTCATCCTCCAGGCTGTACACGGTGATCCCGCTGCGCAGCTTGGGTTCGATATAGGTGCTCTTCGGAGGCATGCATCCCCCGGTATCGGCTACGCGCTTGAGCTCGTCGAAGCTCACTGGCCTTAGGTTGAAGGCCACCGCCGCTTCGCCGGACCTCACCAAGCGCTCCAGCTCGGCGATCCCTGAAGTCCCGGGAACGAATCTCACGTGTGGGTCCGTACGCAGATCGTGGATGCCCAGCACGGGAGCCAGTACCGCATCGCTCAACAGGGATGCGTCGAGGCTGCCTGCAGCGTCCGTTCCATCAGCGGGAGGCGGCAGCGTGAGGGTGAACCATCCTTTCCGCGTACAGATGTGGACCGAACCATGCGCAGGTACTTCGGTCGGAGCTTCCGGAAGCTCTTCCAGAGAACCGACCGCACGCACCGCAGCGATGAATTCTTCAGTGTCCATGCCGCCCAAGCTCGTGACCGCACGATCGAAGTTGTGGATGTGCAGGTGCTCCTGTGGCACCACGAAGGCCAGGCACCAAGCCTTCGGTGCATCGGCGTGGGATCCGGAGCTTTCCGCCAGGCGCGCGCTGCTGGCCATGCGGTGGTGCCCATCGGCTATGTACAGCGCGTCGATCCTCAGGAATTGCTCGCTCACCGCAGTGATCACCGCAACGTCGTCCACCGCCCAGAAGCGATGGCGCACGCGGTCGGTGGTGCTGAAATCATACGTGGGACGCGTGTCCCAAGCACGCCCCAGGATCGCTTCGAGGCCGTTCCCTTCCGGAGCGGCCAGCAGCACCGGTTCGGCGTTCACTCCCGTCACGTTCAGGTAATCCTTGAAGAGCTCTTCACGGGCCTTCAACGTGTGCTCATGCACCTTCACTCGGCCATGGCGGTAATCGTTCACGTCCACCGCCGCGATGATCCCGCGCGACAACAGGCCCTTGCGGCTTTGTTCGTAGAGGTAGATGCAGGGGCGCTCGTCCCGCTCGAACCACCCTTCGGTCACCACCTCATTCCACTTGTGTCGCACGTTGGCGAAACGCTCTTCGCGGCTCAGGTGCGCATTGTTCCCGTGATCGGGGTGGATCACGTGCAGGAAGGAGTATGGGTTGCCGAGCAGCTTCTCGTGAAGTTGCTCATCGGTGTAGGACACGTAAGAGCGCGAGCCCACCAGGTGGACCTTGTCCTGCGTCGGGCGCCAAGCGCGGAAAGGGCGAATGCGTACCATCAGCCCACGTCCACCGTGGAACGCCAGGAGATGATCTGGTCGGCGAGTTCTGCACCTACTCGACCCTGCGCTTCGGCGGTGGCCGCCCCGATATGTGGCGAAAGGCTCAAGCCCGCTTCGGTGAGCAAGTCTTCCCGTGGTTCCGGCTCACCCACGAACACATCGAGGGCCGCCGCACGGACCAGGCCGTTCTTCAAGGCGTTCATCAGGGCATCCTCATCCACGCTGCCTCCACGAGCGGTGTTCACGATCACCACGCCGGGTTTCACGGCGGCTAATTCAACCGCACCCAGAACGGGGCGGCCATCTTTCTGCGATGGCACGTGCAGGCTGATGGCATCGGATTGCTTCAGCAATTCGTTCATGGTCACCAGCTTCACCGGTACCCGCACGGTTTCACCGCCGATCTCCACCTCGATGGCCTCTGCGGTCACGAAGCTGTCGTGATAGATCACGCGCATGCCGCAACCCAGCGCATAGCGAGCCGTCCATTGGCCAATGCGCCCGAAGCCCACCACACCCAGTGTCTTGCCGCGAAGCTCGAAGCCCTTTTCATACTCCTTCTTCAGCTCCTTGAATTTCGTGCGGCCCTCGGCCGGCATGCGGCGGTTCGCTTTGTGCAGGTTGCGCATGAGGCTGAAAAGGTGGGCCATCACCAGCTCGGCCACGCTGATGCTGGACGAGGCCGGGGTGTTGATCACCGGAATGCCCTTCTCCTTGGCATGGGCCACATCGATGTTGTCCAATCCCACACCGCCCCGCCCGATCAGCTTCAGGGAGGGACAAGCGTCGATCAGGTCGCGCCGCACCTTGGTGGCGCTGCGCACCAGCAACACCTCCACTTGTTCACGGTTGATGTATTCGATCAGTTGGTCCTGTGGCACGTGGTCCGTGGTCACCTTGAATCCCTCTTCTGCCAGGCTATCCTTGGCCTGTGCTGTGATCCCGTCGTTGGCGTGTACCCTCATCATCGAAGCCGGTGTCCCCGGCGAAGGTTGTTCGTGTTATCCGTTCTTCTTGGCGAATTCCTCCATCACCTCCACCAGCGCTTGTACGCTTTCCAAGGGCAGTGCGTTGTACATGCTGGCCCGGTAGCCGCCCACGCTGCGATGGCCGCGGATGCCACTGATGCCGGCTTCCTTCCACAGGGCGTCGAAGGCGGGCTCCAGGGCCGTATCGGTCATCACGAAGGTGGCGTTCATCACACTTCTGTCCTCCACGGCCGTGGTGCCTTTGAACAGGGGCAGGCGGTCGATGGCATCGTAGAGCAGCTTCGCCTTGGCGGCGTTCCGGCGCTCCATCTCCACCACGCCACCCTGTTCCTTGATCCACTGCATGGTGAGCATGCTCACGTACACGGCATAGACCGGTGGCGTGTTGTACATGCTCTCCTTGGCGGCATGGTTCTTCAGGTCCATCATGGGGCTCAAGGTGCGGCCGGTCTTCCCCAGGTAAGCGTTGTCGAAGAGGTACACCGTAGCGCCCGCAGGGCCCATGTTCTTCTGGGCACCGCCATAGATCAGGGCGAAGTCGCTCACCGTCACCGGACGGCTGAAGATGTCGCTGCTCATATCGCAGATCAACGGCACCGGCGACTTGGGGAACTGCCTGTACTGCGTACCGAAGATGGTGTTGTTGCTGGTGAAGTGGAAGTAGTCCACATCCGTGGGCACCGCGTAGCCTTTGGGGATGTAGCTGAAGTTCTTGTCCTCACTGCTGGCCACCACCATGGTGTCACCGGCCATCTTGCTCTCCTTGATGGCACGGGTGGCCCATTCGCCGGTGTTGGCGTAGGCCGCCTTGCCACCTACCCGCATATAGTTCTGCGGGATCATGTGGAACCCCATGCTGGCCCCACCTCCGAGGAACACCACCTGGTAGTGGTCCGGCGCACCGAGTAACTCCTTCACCAGTGTCTGCGCCTTGGCCATAACACCCTCGAAAGGCTTGCTCCGGTGGCTCATTTCGATGATCGAGAGGCCGGTACCCTCGAATTCAATGATGGAAGCAGCGGCCTGTTGCAGAACCTCCTGAGGAAGGATGCATGGACCAGGGCTGAAGTTGTGGACCTTCACGTTCGTCGTTGTGCTCATGGCGGGATCGGAATGCCGGTTGGACCGGCGTGGCAAAAGTAGCCTTCCTGTCAAAGAGGATCGTGTCTGCGATGCCGAACGTTGAACAGCGCTCGGTTCGATCGAGAGGTTCACCGCCCCCCTTTGCCGGGCTTGATGTCCTGAGGCGCTCGCAGGTCGATCTCCGGACCGAACCACCATTCGCCTTTATGCCAGAAGTAGCCATCGTGGGTCATGTCCGGTCCGTAGAACGCCCATTGGTCCTTCAGGTCGGGGCGCAATGGGGAGAGGTGGTCCATGATGATGGCCTCCAAGGCGGGGTCGTAGCGCAGGGTCATGGTCGCGTTGAACGCATAGCCGAAGACACGACGCATGGGCTTGAGCTTCCCTTTGCCGAACAGCGGCGCCCCGAAACGAGGGCTGCCACCTTTGAAGCTCAGGACCTCGATCACCTTTCTGGTTTCGGCTTTGCTATGGCCTTTCCAGCCCAGCAGCGTATAGTAGGTCTGCCCGCCCTTCTTCACCGGTACCACTTCGTAGTACAGTGCGCCGTACCAGCGCTCCGGCCCCAGCACGGGCACTTCGGGCGTGGGGATCCTGGCGGTCATATCGCGGAGCTCATGGAGTGTCCTTCCACGCCCGGTGCGGGATAGAAGGAACCCCTCGAAATCGTGGTGCCCGTCGCTCCTTGGTAGGTTCCAGGTGAACAGGCGGAACATGCCGTCGGGAGCGTCCACCCGGGTCATGGGCAGTTCGGAGAAGGGGATGGAGAAGGCGTCTTCGCGATCGAGCAGGGTGCGCAGTTCGGCCTTGATGGCCTTATTCAGACTGTCCTGCCGCACATCCGTGGCGGTAGGGAGCAGCTTCAACAAGGCGCCGATATGGGCCATGCCATCGCTTTGTGCGTTCAGCCAGGTTCCGGTCACCAGGCCGGTCAGCAGACAGAAGGTACGCAGGTGGCGCATGGTATCATCAAACGATCAAGGTCGTCCATCCATTGCGCCAGGCGGTGGCCATCGGCCTACAGGTGCATGAACTCCTTCTTGGCCAGGAGCTGTTCCTTGGTCTCGCGGAAGTCGGGGTCGTCCACGCAGCAGTCCACCGGGCATACGGCGGCGCACTGTGGCTCATCATGGAAGCCGGTGCACTCGGTGCACTTGTCGGTCACGATGAAATAGGTGTCCATCGCTTTGGGCGCATTGGCGGCTTCGGCATCGTAGGTGTTGCCCATGGGCGTGGTCTGGGTCCCCTTCAGGGAGGTACCATCGGACAGCCGCCATTCCGCCCCACCTTCATAGATGGCATTGTTCGGGCATTCGGGTTCGCATGCACCACAGTTGATGCATTCGTCGGTGATCATGATCGCCATGGCGGTACGGTCTACTTTTGTGCCCGCTTGGGGATGCCCCCTGCGCGGATGGCCGCAAAGATAGGCGGCACCAATAGGATGCACATGGAACGGACGATGCAGGGGACCGAACGATCGGAGCGGACAGCCGCACTTGCCCAGCTGGGCAGGGTGATGGGAGCGTTGGCCGAGGGACGGCCATGGCCTGGCCATGGCTGTGGGCTGTTGGAGGACGAGTATGGTCGACTGGACGACCTCGTTCGCACGGCACATCGGGCCAACGGATGGTTCACCGAGGCCAACGTACGCCATGCTTTCGGTGCATGGGCCCAGGCGTTGGAGCCTACGGCGATCGCGCAGTGGCTCGCGAAGTATCCGGAGCTGGACCAGCCTAGTGCCATGGTGCGTACCGTTGGTCTGGTGCTGGCGGGCAACATCCCATTGGTGGGTTTGCACGATGTGCTCTGCGTCTGGCTTGCCGGCCACAAGGCCAGGGTGAAGTGTTCCTCGCAGGACCCCATGCTGATCCCCGCACTGTTCCAGGCCTTGGACAAGTTCCATCCGGGCACGGCCCGGCAGGTGGAGTTCTTACGCGACGAACTGGGACGTGTGGATGCCGTGATCGCCACAGGAAGCAACAACACCGCCCGCTACTTCGAGCATTATTTCGGCCATTTACCCCGGATCGTCCGCAAGAGCCGGGTGAGCGTGGCCGTGCTCGATGGCCACGAGACCGCCAACGAACTGGCCGCTCTGGGCGAGGACATCTTCCGCCACTTCGGCCTGGGTTGCCGCAACGTCTCCAAGCTGTACGTGTCGCAAGACTTCGAACTGGACCGCTTCTTCGAAGCCATTTTTCCGTGGAACGAGATCGTGAACCACAACAAGTACGGGAACAACTACGATTACACGCGCGCGCTTTGGCTGCTGGATGGGGTGAAGTTCCTGGATAACGGATTCATGCTGTTGCGCGAGGATGCGGCGCTGGCCAGCCCGGTCTCTGCGGTGCACTACGAGCGGTATACCGATGGAGCCTTGGTCAATGCCGCCCTCGAAGCAGCAAGGGAGGGCATTCAATGCGTGGTGGGACATGGGCATCTGCCCTTCGGTACCGCGCAACTGCCCGGCCTGGGCGATTATGCCGACGGCGTGGACACGATGGCGTTCCTACTGGGCATAGGCTGACCAAGGTCGATGGCCGCGGCACCTCTGGTGTCAACTACGGCACATACTGGTAGCACCCGAGGTCGTAGGCGCCATTGTCGCCCCGGGCCACACCGTCGAGGTCCCAAGGTGAGAAGAGCGGCAGGATGAAGCTCGGCGTGGCCCGACCACGAGCGTAGGAACCCTGTCCGATGTGCATGTTGCGCCCGGCCACATCCACGAAGGCCGGACTCTGGTTGCGGTAGACCGTGCCGGGGTTGGGGAAGTAGGGGGAGTTCGAGGTGCTCATCTCCGTTCGCAACAGGCTATGGTCGAAGGTGAGTGCCGTGGGGAGCGACAAGTTGTTGAACTCCAATTGGAACTCGTTCGCGTTCGCCCCGTGAACGATCCCGTTCTGGAACCTGCCCGCCACCTCGCGCACCTGGAGGGTGCTGTTGATATCGGCATATACGTTGTTCATGTAGAACGCCGGGGTCTGCCGGATCTCGTAATTCCAGTAGTTGGCGATGGTGAAGTGCTCGAAGGTGTAGTTGCCACCACCCGTGAGCGCCACACCGTACTGCCCGCAGTCGCCCACGAGCAGGTTGCTGGCCTCGATGGTGTAGTTCCGACTTAGGATGCCCGCCGCGCTGCAATTGCGGATCCGCACACTGTTCAGCACCAGTTTTTGCGCGCTGGTGGCTTCATCGGGCAGCCATGGTACGTTCTCGCATTGGATCCCCACCAGGGCGTTCTTGATCAGGACGTGGGTGAACTCATTGGAATGGCCTTCTGGACCTTCATTCAGCCAGATGCGATCCCACTGGCCTGGCACTTCGGCATAGTAGGGCTCCAACCGGTCCCCTTGGAAGGTGATGGGCTGGCCAATGTCACCGTTGGCCTTGATCTGCCCGTGCCGGTACACCCAAAGCCCACCGCCATTGTGCACATACACATCAACGCCCGGTTCGATGATCAGGGTGCAACAGGAATCCACCACACCGTAGCCATAGATCACATAGGGTAGGTCACCGCCCCAGGTCACGGTCTCGCAGATCTGGTTCCCGTTCTCATCGTAACCGCCAGCGATGTAACTGAACGGTGGCAGCCCTTGGATGGCCTGGTTCGGTCGGTAGAAGTGGGCATTCCGCCCCCAGGCCACGAGCAAGACCTCCTGTTCGGTCCCATTGGTACTGAAGCGGATGTGGTCCTCGATCACGAAGGGGTTGGTCGCGGAGGTATGGTCCAAGGTGGCCTCCACGAAGATGAAGATGCTGTCGCCGCCGAGGATCTCCACTCCGGTGAAGGAGGTTCCTGTGGCACCGTCCACGTTGATCCGGAACGGGGAGGGGCTTCCACCTTCCAAGGCGATGTTCACCCGCACTGCGTTCTGGTTCGGGTTGCGTGCCACGAACCGCTTGGTCACCGAGCCCACGGTGGTGAATAGGGTGTCGAACATCACCGTATCTTTACTGATATCCAGCTCGATACCGGCCTCGTCCGTGAATTTGGCATCCTTTCGACAGCCCGGAGCGAGCAGGCTGATGACCAGTAGGAGGAAGGGGAGAAGGGCGAGGTTCTTCAAGGTGTGCAAAGATGGCCGATCGAGGGTATTCTACGCGGCCAGGGGGGCGATCATTGTCCGATCCAACGGGAGCCTGTGGGATCTTGGATGGAAAGAGATCGTGGTTCGAGGGATTATCCCTACATTTGCCGCCCCAACGGAAGATTAACGTCATGAAGCCCGAGATCCATCCCTCCAACTACCGCCTTGTGATCTTCAAGGACATGTCCAACGAGTACATGTTCATGGGGAAGAGTTGCGCCAACACCAAGGACACCATCAAGTGGGAGGACGGCAACGAATACCCGCTGGTGAAGCTGGATATCAGCCACACCTCGCACCCGTTCTACACCGGTAAGATGATGCTGGTGGATACCGCCGGCCGGGTGGACAAGTTCAACAAGCGCTTTGCTCGCCACGCGAAGAAGTAAAGGCGATCCTCAGCCATTCTTGGGGCTGTCTCGATCCGAGGCAGCCCTTTTTCATTTCCCCCCAAGGCGGTACCAAGCTCAGGCAAAGCTTGGAGGTGGCACGTGATCTTCTACGCGAGATCCGCGCTTCTTGATCGCCTTTGATCAAGCTGAGGTGAATGCATTGGATCTCAGGTTGTTATTTGTGATCATTGAAGGGGACGCTTTGATCGGACCCAAGCTTGCGATATAATTGTATTCGCCGCTGAATATCAGTAGGTTAGGTCGATCGTTCGTGGGTCGATGAAAAGAAAAGCCGGGCAAATAGCCCGGCATTGGAAGCTGGATATCAGGATAGTGAGTATCGCTTCTGGAACCTATGCTTCACTGCTTGCGTCCAGAGCCCTCACGGATCATCTCCAAGGCCTGGGCGATCCGGCGCTTCCTGGTCTCGTCCTGCTTGGCATCGGTGATCCACTCCAGGTACTCCTTGCGGTGCGAGGCACTGAGACTTTCCCAATGCTCCCACACCTCTTCGTCGCGCTTTAGGCACGACTCCATTTCAGCCGGTAGCGATACCCCCTTCTTGCTGCCCTTCGGCTCAGCCGTCATTGCCCCGGCGTTCAGCTTCAGGGCATGCTTTACAAGATCGCAGAAGGCTTTTTCATCAATGGACTCGCCCTCGCTCACTTTGTACTTCCGCACGGCACGTTCATCATCCTTCTCGGTCAGCTTGAACAGGCTCTGCGGATCTTTTAGGAGCGCCCCCTTGTGGAACCAAACGCTCACACAGGTTTTGAAGGCATGCATGCTCACCATCGGGCCGTCGTGATCAAAGGCCACCGCCCCCCCACGCATCAGGCCAATGACCTCGGGATCCACCGTGCGGATCAGTTGCCGGAAGCGCACCATCAATCGGCGCTGCCATTCAGGATGCTCGGCGATGAAGGAATTGATCTGTTCTTGGGGTTGCATGCGGGAGAGCGTCGGATTCAAGGGGCCAATCTAATATGGAAGTGGAACGGTTCGACCCGCTACGCAGCAGCACTACCGGTGCAGCCACCGGGACAACCTTCCGAGGATCCGTGGAGAACGTGCCCCCGCCGCAGCCGGCAAGGGATCGTATCGGCCAGGGGCCGGCGGGTGGGCGAGCACCAAGGCCATGTAGTCCGGTGCATTGGTCCAAATGCCATGGCGCTGATAGTGGTGCACGATCAACCCGGCGCCGAAGATGTTCCCGACCAGTTCGGGGAGGTGCAAGGCCAGGTCCACCACCTGCATCAGCTCCGGTCGTGTGGCGCGGATGTGTTCACTGTACCAAGGGTCCGGGGAGTGGATCAGGATCCGTCCATCGGGGGCCAGGTCGTTCCGGAGCCGACGGAACAGCGCAGGGTGGAGTTGCAGGGGGATATGCTCCAGGATATCGGGTAGGATGATGAGGTCGAAGGGGCCCGGCAACGGATCGGTGACCACGTCGGCCACCCGGAGTTCCAGTTGGCGCTGGTGGCCCAACATGGCGCGCGCGCGATCGATGCTCACCGGGCTCAGGTCCACGGCGAGCAGGCTACCATTCGGCAGGTCCTTCACGATCAAGCTGGTGAGCGTTCCGATGCCACACCCCATCTCCAGCACGCGGAGGCCGTCGGCCAGGCCATGCGCCCGCGCCAACCGGTGGATCAGCTGGTGGCGTTCGTTCACCCCGGTCCGGGCTTGCTGCGCCGCGAAGCCGTCGTAGAAGTCCTTGATGTCCTTGGGTCGGTCCATGCTCCGTGGATCAGCAGGCTTCCAGCACCACGGCATATCCCTGGCCCACACCGATGCACATGGTACAGAGCGCGTACCGTTGCTTGCGGGCACGCAATTCCAGGGCGGCGGTCTGTAGCAGCCGCGCGCCGCTCATGCCCAAGGGGTGGCCCAAGGCGATGGCACCACCATTGGGGTTGATCCGCGGATCGTCGTCGGCAAGGCCCAAGCTGCGGGTACAGCTCAGCACCTGGGCGGCGAAGGCTTCGTTCAGTTCGAGGATGTCGATCCGGTCCAGGGTGAGGCCGGCCCGCTCCAAGGCCAGCTTGCTCGCGTTGACAGGGCCGATGCCCATGATCCGCGGTTCCACACCCACCACGGCACTGCTCACGATCCGGGCCAGGGGTTTGAGGGCATGTGTGTCCAAGGCGCGCGCGCTGGCCACCAGCACCGCTGCGGCACCATCGTTCAGACCACTGGCGTTACCGGCGGTCACCGATCCATTCTTGCGGAAGGCGGGTTTCAGGGCGGCCAGTCCCTCCATGGTGGTCTTGGGCTTCACGAATTCATCCACGCTGAACCGGATCGGATCACCCTTCCGCTGTGGAATGGATACCGGAGCGATCTCCAGGGCCAAGCGGCCATTGGCTTGGGCCGCAGCGGCCTTCTGTTGGCTCCAAAGAGCGAAGCGGTCCTGCTCTTCGCGGCTTATGACATGGGTCTCCAACAGGTTCTCCGCGGTCTCCCCCATGGCGTCCACGCCGTACCGTTCCTTCATCAAGGGGTTCACGAAGCGCCAACCGAAGCTGCTGTCGAAGAGCTGGGCATCCCGTCCGTATGGAGTGCTGGTCTTGCTCATCACCCAAGGCCCGCGGGTCATGTGCTCAACGCCGCCGGCGATGAACAGGTCGCCGCTGGCTGCCGCGATGGCGCGGCCGGCCTGTACCACGGCGCTCATGCCCGAGGCGCAGAGCCGGTTCACCGTCTCGCCCGGAACGTTCACCGGAAGTCCGGCGAGCAGGCCGGCCATACGGGCCACGTTGCGGTTGTCCTCACCGGCCTGGTTGGCACAGCCCATGATCACGTCGTCCACGGCGGCCGGGTCCAAGGAGGGGTGTCGGGCCATGAGCTCGCGGATCACGTGCGCGGCGAGGTCGTCGGCCCGCACGGGCGATAGGCTTCCGGTGAAACCGCCGATGGGGGTGCGGATGGCGTCGACGATGTAGGCTTCGTTCATGTGGTCTGTTGTTCTTCGGGGAACCAGGGTTTTCCGGTGCGGAACACGGTCCCCTTGAAGAGGGCCACGGTCCGTCCATGTTGATCGGCAACCTGGATGTGGTAGATGCCGATGCTGCGCGAAAGGCTCATCTCCTGTGCGGTGGCGGTGAGCACATCGCCTTCCTGCACGGGCTTGGTGTGGCTGATGGAGGTCTCCACCGACACGGCTTGTATGCCATGCGCGTTGGAGGCGAAGGCCAGGCAGCTATCGGCCAGGGCGTAGGTGATACCCCCATGGGCAATGGCGAAGCCGTTCAACATCTCCTTCCTCACGGTCATGCGCAGTACACAAGCCCCGGGCTGTATCGTTACTCTTTCGATCCCCAGCCAGAGGCTGAAGGGGTCGTTGTCGTACATGCGGGCTACGACACGCTGGGCGAGGTCCGTGGCATCCATGGTCGGCAAAAGTACCTTTCAGCCTACCTCGAACAGCGCCTTGGCCAGCACCCCTTCGTGTTCCAGCAACCATTGCTTGGCCGCAAGCCCGCCGATGTATCCGGTAAGCTCCCCGCGGCTGGACAGCACCCGGTGGCAGGGCACGATGATGGGGAGCGGGTTCCGGGCGCAGGCGTTGCCCACGGCACGCGCGACCACGGTGCCACCGAGCCGGTCGGCCAGGGCTTGATAGGTGGTCGCCGTGCCGTACGGGACCTGCTCCAGCGCCTCCCGCACCAACAGCTGCGACCGGGAGCCCGATCGTGCCAGGGGCAGCTGGAACCGATGGAGCCGCCGTGCGAAGTACGCGTCCAGCTGGCGACGGGCCTCGTCCAACACCGCAGGCACCGCCGTCTCAGGCGCTCCAGAAGGCTGGAACGACAGGCCCGTGATCACCGCACCATCGCACTGTACCCAGAGCGGCCCCAGGGGACTGTCCACCCGAGCGGTATGGAGCGCGGCGGAGACGGACACGAGCGGTGGGGAGGAGATGGACATCGGGGTGTTCCCTACTTACCGGGGTGATACCTTGGGGCAAAATACCGCATATGGCCTGGTTCACCACGGAGTTCAATGGTTTCTTCAAGGACCTTGCGAAACACAACGACAAGGCGTGGTTCGATCAGCATCGGCAGCGGTACCAGACCCAGGTGAAGCAGCCCTTCGAGGCCTTCGTGGCAGAGGCGATCACGGGGTGTGCCAAGGTGGACCGGGCCATCCGGATCAACCCGAAGGACGCCATCTTCCGCATCCATCGCGACATCCGGTTCAGCAAGGACAAGACACCGTACAAGCTGTACACCTCCGCGATCATCTCGCCTGCAGGCCGCAGCGACCTGTCCGTTCCGGGTTTGTACTTCGAGCTGGGACCGGAGAGCGTACGGTTCTTCGGCGGAGCGTACATGCCGGAGAAAGCGCAGCTGCACGGTATCCGAACAGCGATCATGCGCGATACGAAGGGCTTCCACAAGGTGATAGGGCAGGCGGCCTTCAGACAGTTGTTCGGTACGGTTCGGGGCGAAGCGAACAAAGTGCTGCCGGCGGAGTTCAAGGCGGCGGCCAAGCAGGAGCCCCTGATCGCGAACAAACAGTTCTACGTCACCGCCGAACTTCCGCCATCGCGGGTGGCCGATCCCCGGCTCCTGGACGTGTTGTTGGAGCACTACCGGGCCATGCGCCCCTTCAATGCCTGGCTCGCTGCGGCCATGGTCCAGGCGTGATCCCGATATCAGCCGGGGCGCTTGCCCTTCTCGGTATAGCATTCATCGGGCGACCTTTTCTGGAGTCCCGCTGCGCAACGATCCTCCGGTAGCCACCGGTGGTGAATGGCAGCGTAGGCCGTCGCGGCAAATCCGATCGGTAGAACGAAAAAGCGCCCGCCTTTCGGCGAGCGCTTCTCGACTTTCACCGAGAGGGACCTTACTGGGCGTTCCCGGTAAGTTCCACGGTCAGCTCGATCGCATCGTTCAGTACCACATCCTTCATCGGAGCCTTCCACTTCACACTGTACTTCTGGCGGTCGAAGGTGAGTTTGCCGGTGGCTTTGGCCACGCCGTTCTCCTCGGTCACCACGATATCGGTGACTTTCTCTTCGCTGGTCACACCACGCACGGTGAATTTACCGGTGGCGGTGTTGCCTTCCACGGCGCCGATCTCGAAGGTGGCGGTAGGGAAGCTGTCCACGGCGAAGAAATCAGGGCTGGCCAGGTGGCCCAGCAGCATGGCGCGGGTGCCTTGCTTGGCGTCGTCCTTGGCATAGTTGGTGTCCAACGCGGCCACGCTCTTCATGTCCACCACGAATTTCCCACCGGTCAGGGCGCCGCCTTTCACACCGAAGGAACCTTCGGTCAGGTTCACGGTACCGTTGTGGCTCTTCACACCCAGCATGGTGCCGGTCCAGGCCACTTTGCTACCAGCTACATCGACCGTGTAGTTTTTCTCCATCGCGGCCAGGGCGGCGAGGCTGTCGGCCGTCGCTTTCTCCTTCTGGGCTTTGATCTCGGCTTCGCTTGGGCCACAAGCAACGAGGGCTACAGCAGCCAGGGCGACAACGGACAGAACAGGGGATTTCATGTTGGGTTGAAGGGTTGTTTTAGGGGCGCAAAGGAACATCGGTTTTATCACCATGGAAAATAGATCGGACGATATTCGACGAATGCCTCGTTTTTGTCAACGAAGGCTGACGAAAGTCATTTCCGGATCACTCAACCCACCGGCAGTGGTTTGCCATCCTTCGAGGCGGCTCGCAGTAGGGGCGAAGGCCGGTAGCGGTCCTCACCATAGGTGGCCTGCAGGCGCTCCAGCACGGCCGACCAATGCGCCGCGCCTTTTTCGTTGGCCCAGGCCAGTAGGCCCTTGGGGTAGTTCACTCCCTTGGTCATGGCCAGGTCGATGTCCTTGGCCGTGGCCACCTGCCAGAACAGGGCATCGGCCGCTTCATTGATCAGCATGGCGAGGATGCGATCCACGATGGGGGAGGCCACCGCCTCATCCACGGCGGGGAGCTCGGGCACCGCGCCATCCGCATAGCTGTAATAGCCCTGCCTTGTCTTACGCCCCAGACGGCCGCTCTCCACCTGGCGCTGCTGGGTGAAGCTGGGCTTGTAACGAGGGTCGTAGAAGAAGGCCTCCCACACGGTCCTCGTCACCGTGAAGTTGATGTCGTTGCCGATGAGGTCCATCAGCTCGAAGGGCCCCATGCGGAACCCCGCGCTCTTCATGGCCGCATCGATGGTGGGCATGTCGGCGATACCCTCTTCGTAGATGCGGATGGCTTCGCCATAGAAGGGCCGTG
The DNA here is from genome assembly GCA_963169535.1 of Bacteroidota bacterium. GTDB lineage: Bacteria > Bacteroidota > Bacteroidia > Flavobacteriales_F > PHOS-HE28 > PHOS-HE28. Next base: position 14,283 of record CAUJED010000128.1, read on the forward strand.
CCACGCGGTTCACAATGAAGCCGGGGGTGTCCTTGCAGGCCACGGGCACCTTGCCCCACGCCTGCATCAAGGTCATCATCCGGGGGGCCAGCGTAGCATCAGTGGCCAGGCCGGGCACCACCTCCACCAGCGGCAACAGGGGCGCGGGGTTGAAGAAGTGCAGGCCGATCACACGCTCCGGCTTCAGGCATCCCGCCGCTATCGCCGTCACCGAAAGGCTCGATGTGTTGGTGGCCAATACGGCATCCGCACCCAAGATCCCTTCCAGGTCGGCGAAGACCTTCTTCTTGATACCCAGGTCCTCGATGATGGCCTCGATGACCAGGCCACTACCGGCCAGCTCCTTCAGGTCGTTGGCCGGTGCGATCCGCCCAAGGAGGGCATGGGCTTGTTCGGCCGTCGACCGGCCTTTCTCCACCAGTTTATCCAGGGTGCGCCGCAGGTCGGCAAGTGCCCTGTCCACGGCTTCGCGGCGCGAATCGAACAAGACCACCTGGTGCCCCGCCTGTGCGGCCACCTGGGCGATGCCGCTGCCCATGGTGCCGGCGCCGATCACGGCGACTTTGGTTATGCTGTTCATGCCTGGTCCGCCGAAGCGTTCGCTGAAGGTGCGAGGGCGAAGATCGGAAGGTTGAAGGAATGTGTTACGGGTTCAGCCTCGCACAGGCCATCGCGCGTTGCGTGTTCGGTGCAGCCAACACGTGACACGCAACGGGTCCGATTCATTCCCCCCTATACACCGGCTTCCTCTTCTCCAGGAACGCCTTCACGCCCTCGTTGTAGTCGTAGCTGCGGCCCGCGAGGCTCTGTAGTTCGTTCTCCACGTCCAGCTGGCCGTCCAGGGTGTTGTTCTCGCTACGGTTCAGGGCTTCCTTGGTCAGGGCGATGGCCTTGGTGGGCATCTGCGCGAGACGGGCTACCAAGCTCTCGGCCTCGTTCCGCAGTTCGCTGTCGGGCACACAACGCCAGATCATGCCTTTGGCCTCGGCCTCCTTGGCGCTCACCTTGGGGGCCAGGATCATCTGTCCGAAGGCTTGCTGCAAGCCCACCAACCGGGGCAAGGTGAAGGTGCCGCCGCTGTCGGGGATCAGGCCGATGTTGATGAAGCTCTGGATGAAGTTGGCGTTCTCGGCGGCCAATGTGAGGTCGCAGGCCAGGGCGATGTTGGCCCCGGCGCCGGCGGCCACGCCGTTCACCGCGCACACCACGGGCTTGGGCAACTTGCGGATCCGGCGCACGATGGGGTTGTACTGCGTGGTGAGGATATCCTCCAGCTTGGTGCCCGGTGCGATGGCCTCGGCCAGGTCCTGCCCGGCGCTGAAGGCCCGGCCTTCGCCGGTGAGCAGTACGGCGCGGATGGCGTTGTCCTCCGCACAGGTATCCAGCGCGCGGATCACTTCCAACGACATCTCGCGGTCGAAGCTGTTGAGCTTGTCGGGGCGGTTCAGGGCGATGGTGGCGATGCCATCGGCAACGGAGAAGAGGATCTTGGAGTAGGACATGGAGCGAAGATCGGTCGATCAGCGGGTTGGTGGAAATGGACGGTTGCACGAGCACACGGCGGGGATCACCCACGTGTCGCTCACAAGCACTTGAACTGGTCGAAGGGCTCCAGGCACTCCTCGCACTTCCACAGCGCCTTGCAGGCTGTGCTGCCGAAGGCGGAGAGCATCACTGTGCGCGTGGAGCCGCACTGTGGGCAGGGCACCACCGGCAGTTCGCCTTTCAAGGCGCGGATGTCGGCGGTCTTCTCCGGCGGGGCGATGCCGTACTCCTTCAGCTTGCGTTTGCCCTCATCGGTGATCCAGTCGGTGGTCCAGGCGGGGGCCAGGCTCAACTTCACCTCCACCGCGGGCACACCGCCCTCCAGCAGTTCCTTTTTGATGTCGGCGGCCATCACGTCCATGGCCGGGCAGCCGGTGTAGGTGGGGGTGATGGTCACGATCGCCTTGCCGTCCGCGTCCACGTCCACGCTGCGCACCACGCCCAGCTCAACCACGCTGATCGCCGGGATCTCCGGGTCCTTCACGTGCTGGAGGAGGGAGAGGAGTCGGGTTTGGGTGGGCATGGTCCTTGGTTTGCTGCGAATGCTACGCGGTGGGCGTATTGGAATGGGATGTATGCACGATCACTCCGGTACATGCTTCTTCGCCCTGCGTTTCACATCCTGCAGCGAATAGGTGGGCACGGCACCGCTCCTGATCCGGTCGCGGATGGCCTTGAACTCCCGGATCTGTGCCGGGGTGAATGCCTGCACGGCCCAACCGCCCAAAGCTTCTTTCACCATGCCGAGCCTGCCGGTGACCACGGTGTCCGGATCGTGCCTTGCCAGCTCAATTCGTTTCTCGATCAGCGTGCCCATGTGTGCGGATCATTCGGTGCGGCATCAAAGTACGACTTCATCTATCCGGGGCGACATCCGGGCTAGGAATGGAAGGCCCTCCAAGTCCCATCGCACACATCACCGGGAGCTGTCGATCTGCTCCCAGGTCCGCACGCGATGCCCGTGGATATCATAGAGGTCATAGGTCAAGGTCTTGACCTTGTCGAATGCCTTGATGTATCCGCTCTCCCTATCGAATACGACATCGGAGAAATCGCAAAGAACGATCATCTTCTTCTTGCGGATGTCGTACACGCCGAAAAGGATTCCATCATGGCCGTGGTTCTTCAACACCACCACATAGCCATTGCATGGTCTAAAGGACCCCTTGATGTGATCGAAATGGACGTTCTCGGGTCCGGTCAGGGGCGTGCCATCGAGATCCACGGCGAGTCGCTCTCCCGGTATCAAGGTCTGCGCACTCACGAAGGTGTGGCAGCTATCCTTCACGAATTCAGCATGAATGTACTTCGAAGGGAAGTTGAACAGCACGATGTCCCGGGCCTTGAGCACGGCCAGGTCGGCCAATTGTCCGTCCTTGTAATACTGGCAGATGAAATGACCGTCGAAGGCATCCAGCACCTTCGCGATGTGATTCGTCTTGCTCACCAGGACCTCGCCTTGGCGGTTCATGATCATGGGCCAACCGGGGTCTTCTTCAAAGACCAAGAAGCTGCCATCGGGTAGGATCGAGATCGAGGCGTACTTCTCCGGAATGATGGTCTCACCGTTGTCATTCCTTACCCCATATTTTCCATTGGCATCCGATACGAAGAGGGACGGATCCTGAGCGTACGCCAACGAATGAAGGTTAAAGAGGACCAGGAGGATCGTTCTGACCGCCCTCTTGCACACCCCTCGCACCCGGATACCCTGCACACCTGCCGCGTTGGGCGCCACGAAGGCCACACGACGCTTGATCTCCTGAAGGATGTCAGGGGCGGTCATGATGTCCCAAAGCTACGGTGCAGGGTGACCTCTACCGCTGTGCCGCGCAGATGAGGAGACCTCCGGGAGTACGCGTACACCTTGCCCGAGTGGTCATTCCGCGTTATCGGCCATTCTGCGCGCTGATGGAGTGGACGCTAACGGTTTACGGCTTGGCGAAGTGGGGGCATTTGAAATACGTCAGCTTGGATTATGCACAAAAGCCTAATAGAATTACAAATGTTGAGTTTAGACTTCTGCCCCCATTTTGCCAAACCGATGTTACCTGCTGCCCTTCTTTCGTCATTTAGTTTGTTGTTGGTTTAAGTGTTAGTCGCAAAGTTGTAAAACCCAAAAGTCCTGCTGTCAATGAGGAAATGAGGATTACTAATTTTGAGTTGTTGATGATTGTTTCGCTGTCATAAGCAAGTAAGGTTATGAAAATAGACATTGTAAAACCAATGCCTGCTAAAAGTCCAACGCCAAAAATACTCTTCCAATTAAGGTCTGTCGGAAGTTTGCAAAGTCCAAAAGTTACAGCCAAAAGTGTCAATAGGAAAATACCTAATGGCTTACCTACGATAAGTCCAACTGCAATACCTAAACTGTTATTCTCTGTCAAGGTTTGTGCAATGTCACCACTAAAAGCAATGGCTGTGTTTGCCAATGCAAAAATGGGTAAAATGATAAATGCAACAGGCTTGTGTAAAAAGTGTTGCAAAATGTATGAAGTAGATTTTTCGTCTCCGTTGCCAAATGGAATTGCAAAAGCCAAAAGCACTCCTGTTATGGTGGCGTGAACGCCTGAATGAAGCATAAAATACCACATTGCGACACCGCCAATTAAATATGGAATAAGGTTTTGCACTTTCATTCTATTGAATACTAAAAGCAAAGCAAAAATTCCTAACGCAATAAATAAGTTTGTCCAAAGCAATGTTTTTGTATAGAAAATTGCAATGATAATGATTGCTCCTAAGTCGTCAATTACTGCTAACGCTGTTAAAAATACTTTTAGTGAAGTTGGCACTCTGTTGCCCAACAAGGATAAAATGCCCAATGCAAAAGCAATGTCTGTCGCCATAGGAATACCTGCACCTGATTGGGTTTGCGTTCCATAGTTGAACATTAAAAAAAGTCCTGCTGGAACAAACATTCCACCAATTGCTCCAAAAATTGGCAATAAAGCGTCTTTAAGTTTTGAAAGTTCGCCAATGTAAATTTCTCGTTCAAGTTCTAAACCTATTAACAAAAAGAAAATGGTCATTAAGCCGTCATTTACCCAATGTTCAATGCTAAGTCCTTGAAATTTTGTCTGCCAAAAATTGTGATAGTCTGTCCCAAATGTTGAGTTGGCTATGAATAAAGATAAAATGGTGCAAACGATTAAAGTCAGTCCGCCAGCCTTCTCACTGTCAAAAAAGTCCTTAAATAGTTTTGTTACTCTCATATTTTACTACTCAAATAAATTCCAAAATACGTTACCATTAGACAACACACAATGCTTCCAAAAATATAGAGAATACTCGTTAAATATTTGCCGTCTTGCAATAACAAAAGTGTTTCGTTGCTGAAAGTTGAGAAAGTGCTAAATCCACCACAAAAGCCAACAACCCAAAATAGCCGCAATTGTGGTGAAAAGATTTGTTTGTTGTCTGCTAAGCCAACGATAAACCCTAAAACTATACAAGCCAAAATGTTAACTGTAAATGTCCCAAGGGGAAAAATGCTAGAGTATAAAGCGTTAATCCATTTCCCAAGTCCAAACCTTGTCAGTCCGCCAAGTCCACTACCAATAAATATGTAAATGATTTCTTTCAATTTTCTGTCTGCTTAATTTTGTAGGGTGTCGTCATAGGGTTGCAGGTAACTCTAAGGAATATTGATTGGCTTTATACTACAAGTATCTGCCCGCCTGTACACGCCGATCAAAATTTCAAGTTGGACGAAGCCGGACTTGCTATAGTGTACTATCATAAATCTCCTTTTTGTATGATGCGGTTGCTAT
>CAUJED010000129.1:0-60581 GCA_963169535.1 Bacteroidota bacterium
CGCCGGAGCAGATCAGCTATGTGGAAGCGCACGGCACCGCCACACCGCTCGGTGACCCTATCGAGGTGGAGGCGTTGACGCTCGCGTTCGGCGGACAGAAGAACGGACAACACTGCGCCCTCGGCTCGGTGAAATCCAACATCGGTCACCTGACGGCTGCCGCCGGTGCCGCCGGTGTGATCAAGACCGCGTTGGCCCTGCAGCAGGAGAGGATCCCCGCGAGCATCGGGTTCGAGAAACCGAACCCCGCGATCGACTTCGCGAATTCACCGTTCCGCGTAGCACAGGACAACATCGCTTGGCCACGGACGAATGCGCCGCGCATCGCGGGCGTGAGCAGTTTCGGGGTGGGCGGCACCAACGCGCACGTGATCCTCGCCGAACCGCCGGTGGCCGCGGCCTCCAGCGCTTCACGCGCCAAGCAATTGTTCCTGCTCAGCGCCAAGAGCAAGGCCAGCCTCGATGCCATGACGGAGAAGCTCCGCGCCTGGCTCGAAGGGCATCCGGACAGCTCCCTCGCCGACGCCGCCTACACCCTGCAGCTGGGCCGCCGTTCCTTCAAGCACCGCCGCCTGATCGTGGGCGGAAGCCACGGCGAAGTGATCGACGCCATCGCCAACAAGGACGCACAACTGATCGGCACGCGCGAGTTGCACGAGGCCGCGCCTGGCGTGGTGTTCATGTTCCCCGGCCAGGGTTCGCAGTACGTGAACATGGGCCGCGACCTGTGCGCCAGCGAGCCGGTGTTCAAGCAGCACTTCGATCGTTGCTGCGAACTGTTCAGCAAGGAATTCGGCACTTCGCTCCGCGACATCATCTTCCCGAAAGCCGGTGAAGAGGATAAGGCCGCCGAACAACTGAAGCAGACCATCTACACCCAGGCCTCGCTCTTCACCATGCACTACAGCCTGGCGAAGCTGTGGATGCACTGGGGCATCACGCCCGATGCGATGATGGGCCACAGCATCGGCGAGTTCGCTGCGGCCTGCCTGGCCGGTGTGTTCTCGCTGGAGGATGCCGTGAAGCTCGTGGCCAACCGCGGCCGCATGATGCAGGACCTGCCCGGCGGCAGCATGCTCAGCGTGCGCGCTGCGGAAGAAGACGTGCTGAAGAAACTCCCCGCCGGTTGCAGCATCGCCGCGAACAACGGTCCGCAGCTGTGCGTGGCCAGCGGTCCGCACGAGGCGATCGCCACGCTGCAGGCCGAGCTGGAGAAGGACGGCATCACCTGCAAGCTGCTGGTGACCAGCCACGCCTTCCACAGCCCCATGATGGACGCCATCGTGGAGCCCTACCGCAAGGTGGTGGAGAGCGTGAAGCTGAGCGCGCCGCGCATCCCGATCGTGAGCACGGTGACCGCCGAATGGCTGAAGGACGACGAGGCCACCTCCCCGAAGTACTGGAGCGACCACCTGCGCGCCACGGTGCGTTTCGCGCAAGCCGTGAAGTTCGCGTGGGCGGATGCCGATCGTGTGATGTTGGAAGTGGGCCCGCGCACCACGGCCACCACACTGGCACGCCAACAGAGCACCGACAACAAGAAGCAAGCTGCTGTTCCGTCCCTTGGTGATTCCGCAGGCAATGGCAATGAACTGACCCAACTGCTCAAGGCAGTAGGTGGTCTGTGGCAGAGCGGCGTGGTGATCGACCGGGCCAAGTTCTACGAGAAGGAGGAACGCAGGCGGATCAGCATGCCCACGTATGCCTTCGAGCGCATCAGGCATTGGGTGGATCCGGTGGCGATGGTGAGTGTGAGGGGTGAGAAGGGTGAGAGTAGTGAGGGTGGTGAGAAAGTGGCTGCGGCAGGGGCCGACAGCAACCTTTCCCCGAAGGAGCAGCTGATCGCGCAGATCAAACACCTGCTGGAAGAGAGCTCGGGCTTGGAACTGGCCGAGGCGAGTAACGAGGAGACCTTCCTCGAAATGGGCCTCGACTCGCTCTTCCTCACACAAGTAGCGACATCGCTCAGCAAGAAGTTCGGCGTGAAAATCTCGTTCCGGCAATTGAACGAGGAGCTGCCGAACCTGGACAAGCTGGCGGACCATATCCTGCCGCATTGGAATGGTGGCGCGGCCGTGGCACGGGTCGATGATCATCGACCCCAACAGGCCACGCCGACCACGAACGCCTTGGAGGATGCTCCGGAACTGAAGAAGGCCTTCGGCGCGCAGGCCCGCATCAGCAAGGAGAAGGTGGACGACATGACGCCGCAGCAGCGCGCATGGTTCGACGCCTTCGTGAAGCGCTACGTGGCGAAGACGGCGAAGAGCAAGGCCTTCACGCAGGAGAACCGCAAGCCGATGGCCGATCCGCGCGTGGTCACCGGATTCAAACCACAGACGAAAGAGCTCATCTACCAGGTGGTGGTGGACAAGAGCACCGGCTGTCACTTGTGGGACATCGATGGCAACGAGTACGTGGACATCCTCAGCGGCTTCGGCTCTTCGATGTTCGGCTACATGCCCGACTTCATCAAAGAAGCCTGCCACAAGCAGATCGACACCAGCGTGGAGATCGGGCCGATGCATCCGCTCGCAGCGGAAGTGTCGAAGCTGCTCTGCGAATTGACCGGAGCTGAACGTGCTGCGGTCTGCAACACGGGTTCCGAAGCGGTGCTCGGCGCCATGCGCATGGCCCGCACGGTGACCGGCCGCAGCCTGATCATCTCCTTCAGCGGCAGCTACCACGGCATCAACGACGAAGTGATCATCCGCGGCAGCAAGAGCAAGAAGAGTTATCCCGGCGCGCCCGGCATCATGCCACAAGCCGTGGAGAACATGCTCGTGCTCGACTACGGAACGCCCGAGAGCCTGGAGATCATCAAGCAGCGTTGCCACGAGGCCGCGGCCGTGCTGGTGGAGCCCGTGCAGAGCCGCCGTATGGAATTCCGCCCGGTGGACTTCCTGCGCGAAGTGCGCCGCATCACGCAAGAGAACGGCACCGCGCTGATCTTCGATGAGGTGATCACCGGTTTCCGCACGCACCAGAACGGAACACAAGGTCTCTTCGGCATCCAGGCCGACATCGGCACCTATGGCAAGGTGATCGGCGGCGGCATGCCCGTGGGCGCCATGATCGGCAAGAGCGAATGGATGGATGCCCTCGACGGCGGGCACTGGCAGTATGGCGATGAGAGCGTTCCGCCGTCAGGCGTGACCTACTTCGCTGGCACCTTTGTGCGCCATCCGCTCACAATGGCCGCGATGAAGGCCTCGCTCGTCTACATGAAGGAGCAAGGCCCCGCCCTGCAGGAGCGCCTCAACACCATCACCGAGGACATGGTCGCTCGCGTGAACGGCCTGTTCGACCAGTACCAGCTCCCCTACCGCTGGGTGAACTTCGGCAGCGCCTTCAAGACCAAGTACGACGAGAGCGTCAACTACACCGAGCTCTTCTTCATGCTGATGCGCTACCACGGCGTGCACGTGCTGGACTTCCCGCACTTCATCACCACCGCGCACACCACTGCGGACGTGGAGTTCATCATCGGCGCGGTGGAGAAGACATGCAAAGAGTTGCGCGAGAGCGGCTTCATGCCGGAGCGCACTTATCCGATCGAACGCGTGAACCGGGTACTTCAGGGCCATACCCGAACATTGAAGGAGCGGGTGATCAAAGCCAGCGATCCTCCGGTGCCACACGCCCGATTGGGGCGAACGAGGGCTGGCGAGCCCGCTTGGTTCGTACCGGACCCGGAACGCAAAGGAAAATTCCTGCAAGTCAGCTACGAAGAGGACTGACCATTATTGCCATCACTGTTAGGCCACCACCTACCCATGGAGAAGTTCATTCCAGAAGTCAAGTTCGCCCCTGTCGATCACGACCCGTTCACCGGAGGCGCCATCGAAAGCACCATTCCGAGCACGGAAGCACAACGCGAGGTGTTCATCGCATCGCAAATGGGCTCCGATGCGTCCTGCGCCTACAATGAATCGGTCTCCCTCGAACTGCGTGGAAAGCTGGATGAGAGCGCGCTGGAGAACGCGATCACCCGGCTCGTGGACCGCCACGAAGCCCTTCGCGGGTGCATGAGCCCGGACGGATTGCGCGTGATCATCCACGAACATTCCGACATCCGCCTTCAACACCTCGACCTCTCGTCCATGTCCGCGGCTCAGCGCACCAAGGAGCTTGCGCTCTTCGCGGAACGTGACATGACCACGGCGTTCGACCTGCTGAACGGCCCCATCTTCCGCACCACATTGATCAAGCGGGGCCCAGAGGATCACCTTCTGCGACTGACCGGACACCATGTCCTGGTCGATGGCTGGAGCCTGGGCATCATGATGGCCGACATCAGCAAACTGTACAGCGGAACCCCGCTGGAGCCAGCGACTCCTTTCGGCGAATTCGCCCTCGCGGTGATCGACCAGATGAAGAGCCCCGAACATCGGGAAACCGAACGGTTCTGGCTCGACCAGTTCAAGAGCGGCACACCTCGCCTCGATATGCCTACGGACAAGCCACGTCCACGGATGAAGACATACAGCGGCGACCGGATCGATATCGAACTTGACGCCGCATTGACCTTGAAATTGAAGGAGCTGGCCACGCGAAGTGGGTCCAGCTTGGTGACGACGCTCCTGACGTGCTATGAGATGTTGATCCACCACATCACGGGGCAATCCGACATCGTGGTGGGTCTGCCTGCTGCCGGGCAGAACGACTTTGGCATGAAGCAGCTCGTCGGACACTGCGTGAACCTGATGGCTTTGCGCAGCCATATCGACGACGAGCGCCCCTTCCTCGACCACCTGAAGGAACGACGGACGGCCGTGCTCGATGCCAGTGACCACCAGAAGTACACCTTCGGTACGCTCGTACGCAAGCTCAACGTACCGCGTGAACCGGGACGCATCCCGTTGGTGCCCGTGGTCTTCAACATCGATATGAACATGGACGATGGGGTGGCGTTCACCGGCCTCACGCATCGTTTCATCAGCAACGCGCGGCGCTACGAGAACTTCGAGGTCTTCCTCAACGCCACCGGCTCGGAGAAACACCTCACCCTGGAGTGGAGCTACAACACCGACCTCTTCAACGAGGGTACGGTGCGTGGCTGGATGGACGAGCTGAAAGGCATCATCGAGCGGGCCCACGCCGCACCCACCCAGCGTATCGCCACCCTGCTGGCCCCACCCACCGACACCAATGCACCGCGCCCCCCCAAGGCTTGGAACGGTGGCTCCTCGGCCTACCCGAAGCTGACGATCGACGCGTTGTTCGACCATCAATGCGACCTGTACCCCGACCGTACAGCCGTAGAGATCGGGGATCGGCGCGTGTCGTATGCGGAACTACGCCGCCTCACCGATGCGTTGGCCGCAGAACTCGTGCAGCGCGGATTGGAACCCGGCGAGCCCGTCGGGATCTGCCTGGACCGCTCCATCGCCACCCAGACCGCGATGCTGGCCATCCTGAAAGCCGGTGGCTGCTATGTACCCTTCGACCTCTCCTACCCCGAGGAACGTGTGCGGTACATGCTGAACGATGCTCGACCGCGCTTCATGCTGACCCACCGGCACCTCCTGCCCCAGCTTCCCGGCATGTCCGATCGCGCCATCCTCCTGGATGGGGTGGGCGCGGCAGAAGATGGGTCGTTCCCCATCCGGACCCTGCCCACGCGTAAACATGGCGTGGACAGTGCGGCGTACATCATGTACACCAGCGGTAGCACCGGAGAACCCAAAGGCGTGGTGGTGCCCCACCGCGGCGTGGTACGGTTGGTGCGCGACCAGAACTACATGACATTCTCCCCGGACCAGGTGTACCTGCAGATGGGCAACCTCTGCTTCGATGCCAGCACCTTCGAGATCTGGGGGGCCTTGCTGAACGGTGCCAAACTGGTGATCCAGCCCCAAGTGAAACCCATCATGCGTGAGGTGGCCGATGTGCTGAAAGCCCACCAGGTGACCACCGTGCTCTTCCCAACGGGCCTGTTCAACATGCTGGTGGATGAGCAGATGGACGCCCTCCGCGGTCTGAAACACCTGGTGACCGGTGGTGATACGATGAGCCCTGCCCATGCACGGAAGGTGCTCCGCGAACTCGGCCCCGGTGTCCTGGTGAATGCCTATGGTCCTACGGAGAACAGCGTGATCGTGACCTGCCAGGTGATCACCAACGAAAACCAGCTGGCCACCACCGTACCCATCGGCAAGCCCATCGCCAACACCGAAGTGTACATCCTGGACGAAGCACTGCGGCCGGTCCCCATTGGTACCAACGGCGAGTTGTACGCCGGAGGTGATGGCGTAGCACTGGGCTACTGGCAGCGGCCCGAACTCACGAACGAGAAATTCGTCGCCGACCCCTTCAGCGGACGCCCCAACGCCAAGCTGTACCGCACCGGCGATCTGGGTCGCTGGCGTGAGGACGGCACGATCGAATTCCTGGGCCGTGCGGATACGCAGGTGAAACTGCGCGGCTTCCGGATCGAGCTGGGTGAAGTGGAGACGGCCTTGAGCGACATGCCCGCGGTGAAGGACACCGCCGTGACCGTGCGCCAGGACACCCCAGGCGATAAACAACTGGTGTGCTACGTGGTACCTGCGGACCCCAAGGACCATGATGACCACGAGCGCAAGAAGGCCCTGACCCAACTGGTGCGCGACCATATCACGGCGAAGTTGCCCGCGCACATGGTGCCTGGTGCCTTCGTGGTCCTCGCCGCCATGCCGCTCACCGCGAATGGCAAAGTGGATCGCAAAGCGCTACCCGCTCCGATGCCGGACCGACCGATGATGCGTGCGGAACACGTGGCCCCGCGCAACGTGGTGGAACAAGAGCTCTGCTCCATCTGGAGTAAGGCGCTCGGCGTGGACAACGTCGGCATCCACGACAACTTCTTCGAGATCGGAGGACACTCCCTGACCGGGATCCAATTGCTGGGGAAGGTGGAGCAGCATTTCGGCAAGGCGATCGAATTCAAGCAGCTCTTCATGGCACCGACGATCGCGCAGATGGCGCTGCTGATCGATCCCACGGAACAGGCCACCACCTCTTCCATCGTGCTTGCGCTACAACCGAAAGGACAGCACACGCCACTGGTGTGCATCCATGGTGATGAGGCGAACGCGCTTCTTCCCAAGCACCTCGGCATGGACCAACCCTTCTACGCGATAACCCACCAAGGCGAGGACGGCTACCGGATCCGGTACAAGACCGTGGAGACCATCGCCGCGTATTACATCGCTGAACTGGAGAAGGCCCTACCGAACCGTACCTACCAGCTCTGCGGCTACTCCTTCGGTGGGTTGGTGGCCTTTGAGATGGCCCGGCAGCTCACCGCCGCCGGCAAGCAGGTACCCATGTTGATCCTGCTGGACACCTTCCCGCCCGATCCGTTCAAGGCAGCGATGCTGCGCGAGCGGAAGTTCCACGAGCCGTTCAAGGCCATTGTGCTCCGCGGCGCGATCAGCATGATCCGGATGTTCAAGGAGCGGCTACCGTTGAAGCTGCGGAACTTCGCCATCATCAACACGTACGATCGCGCCACGGCCGCTTATTCGTCGAAGACCTACAACGGTCGTACGGCGATCATCAAAGCCACGGATTCGCCCGGCACGAGCGACATGGGATGGAACGAACTGGTGCAAGGCGAACTGATCCAACGTTCGTGCCCTGGTGACCACTACTCCATGATCAAGGAGCCGCTCGTGGCGGAACTGGCGAAGGTGGTCAACGGCATCATCGGCGGATCGGATGTGGGTAGGATGAGGGCATTCTGATGGTGCACACCACCAAGCCTTTGACCATCCATTGCCAAGGGCCATGTGCTGCGAACATCGACAGGGCCACGGACACCCCGTTGCGTTCCGGCATGGTGCGGATCCACGTGGCAACACTCGATGCGCTCGCCGATCGAGGGGCGCGCTACCAGGGCCTCCTGGACACGGCGGAGATAGACCGGCTCGAGCGGTTCCGGTTCGAGGCGGACCGCCAGCGCTTCCTTCTCGGGCATGGACTGCTTCGCGAGATCCTGGGTAGCGCACTGCGGATCGATCCGGCCACCATCCCCTTCCGGCGCGGGCGGTACGGCAAACCCTACCTGGAACATTCCCCGGTCCACTTCAACCTGAGCGACACCAAGGATGCCGTGGCCGTGGCCGTTACCCTGGACATGGAACTGGGTCTCGACCTGGAGACCATGACCCGCCGGGTGGATCACCAGGCCGTTAGCCAACACTACTTCACCCCGGAGGAGCAGGACGACATCGCCAAGGCCGTGGACGACAAGCGCCGTTTCCTGGAGCTCTGGACCCGGAAGGAAGCCGTGCTGAAGGCCAGTGGGGTGGGGATCATGGACGACCTGCGGTCCTTGCGGGTGGACCAGGAGACCAACGACCTGCTGATCCAACATCCCGAATTCATGACGATGAGCGGCCCCGCCTACCATGTGCGCACCTGGCATGTGGGGGAGACACTGCTCCTCAGCCTGGCCACGCCAACCCCAGTGGACCGCGTGGAGATCCTGCACGCTTGATCAATCCTCCCCGCCCCAGAATCGCGGGTGGAAATTGAGCAGGAACAGGCGTTGGCTCGCCCGTGTGATGGCCGTGTACAACCACCGGACATACTCCCGATCGATCATCTCCTCGGTCACATATCCCTGGTCCACGAAGACCGTGTTCCATTGTCCGCCTTGCGCCTTGTGCGCGGTGACCGCGTAGGCGTACTTCACCTGCAACGCCTGCGCGAAGGCATCCTTCTTCAACTGCTTCATCCGCGCACCCTTGGTCGGTGCGGAGTAACTGTTGAAGATGCTCTCACGAAGCAACCGCAACCGGGGCATGGGCAAGGATGGCGCATCGATGGAAAGCACATCGAGCATCACTTTCACCTCCAGCTCGCGCTCCTCGGCACCGTTCCACCAGCGCACGGTGATATCCGCGAACCGAAGTCCGTACCGCTCCTCCACGGCATGCACACGGCTCACCACGAACTGCTCCCCGTTCGCGATCAACTCCGGCTTCCCGTTCTGCCCTGCCCAGAAGTAATCATTCTTCACCACCATCAACCGGTCCCCTGAGCACAACTCCTCTTCGTAGCCATGGATCCGGGCCCGCACCTGCTGGCTGTATTGGTAAGCGCGCTTGTTGCTCCGGCAGATCAGGCATACCTCATCATCACCATCCTGCGCATAGGCGGTCTCCAGCGCATCCTGCAGATCATGACCATCGGTGCGGATCACATCATCGAACCCGGTGACGAACCTCGGCTGCGGTCGTTCTTCGGCCAGGATCGCGCGCAACGCCGTGGCGTTGGTGAGGATGCCCGAGCCCGTCGCCTGGCGCACCACCTCGGTGAGCTCCACCACACCAGCCACCACACCGAACGCCTGTAGTTCCTTCTGATCCAGCGCAGGACTTTGATCGCTGCCCACCGGAGGCAACTGCGCCGGATCCCCGATCAACAACACCCGGGTACCCTCCACGGAGAAGATATGTTCGAAGAGATCATGCAACAGATCACGACCACCGAAGGCGCCATCACCCCCACCCTGGCGGCCGATCATGGAAGCTTCGTCCACAATGAACAGCGCCTCACGGTCGCGGTGTGCGGCCACCTGCATACCGAAGTATCCATCCTCCTCGTCCGCAGCACGGTAGATGCGCCGATGGATCGTGGAGGCCGGACGACCGGCGTAGGCCGAGAGCACCTTCGCCGCACGGCCGGTAGGGGCCAACAGCACCACCGGCCTTCCGGCTGAGGCAAGGACTTTGACCAAGGCCCCCACCAAGGTGGTCTTGCCCGTTCCGGCATATCCCTTCAGCACCAAGGCCGTACGTTCCTTGGTGGTGCCCAGCAGCCGTTCCAGGGCCATGGCCGCACGCTGTTGGCCAGCGGTAGGCGCATGCCCCAGCACTTCGATCAACCGCTCGCGGAAGGCGGTACCCGGTGCGGACGTGGACATCGTGGATCAGTGGAGGGGCGAAGGCTCTTCCCCTTCCACCCAGGACCATGGGCCGAAAAGTACATTGGACCGGCCTTCTACCCGTTCTCCGTGCGCGGTCCGCCAGTGCGTGGAACGCATCGGTCATGAAGCCGACCCGGGGGTAACTTCGAGGAAAACCTACTTTTGATCGCCTTCGGGCCACATGAAAAAGGTATTCTTCAACCTGATCGCCGTATTCCTGATGCTCGCCGGGGGATCCCTGCTGGTGATCGGCGCCATGGAGGGTCAGGGCCTGCAGATGATGATGGGAGCGGCCCTGGCCTTGCTGGCCGGTCTGGTGGCCTTGTTGATGCAGAATGGTTTCTTCAGCCAGCGGGTCGGCACCATCCTGGGCATCCTGTTCGCCATCACCGCACTGTTCCTGGCCTACCGCAACTATCGCGACCGGCATCCGGCACTACCGCAAGAGCGATCCTCATCCCTCCCCGATCATGCCCGTTGAAGGACCTTCTTCCGGTGCGCACCGTGCGCGAGACTATGCGCCGGAAAGGGAGCGCACCTACCATGTGAGCATCGTGATCGGCCCGGAGGTATCCGCATGGGTGGCACGGGACATGCATGATCCGCAGGTGCTGGCACTGGCGTGGGGAGCAGGTGCCGAAGCGCTCCACCATCCGGACCTTCCACAACATCCACGGTCGGTGACCTATGTATCGTTGCCCCAGTTGAGCACCCTGGTGCCCGATGGTGCGATAGAGCCGGGGACATCGGCCGACCACCTGAAGCTGGTCCACGGCAGGATCCCCGCTGTGGCCGTTCGGGAGCAGCCCGTGGAGCCCTTGGGCGCCCAATGCCTGTATGTGAACGAAGCGGAACACGAGCGGAGGATCCTGGACCGCTATGCCTTCGCGCGCAGCCTCCCCCTCCAAGCCGTACTGGTGAACAGTGCGCGCGAGCGATCGGAGAACGGCCCCGTGCTGGTGGTACACCGCGGCGAAGAACGCATCGATGTGGCCATTGCGGACCGCAATGCGCTGCTGTTAAGCGCTTCCTATCCGGCACGCACCCCTTCGGACGTGCTCTACTTCTGTCTCTTGGCCACGGAACAAACCGAACATTCTCCCACCACCATGGCCGTGCGCATGGGCGGAACACACATCACCCGGGCGGATCGCGACCTGCTCTCCCGCTATTTCAGCGATGCGGCTCCGGCGTGGCCTTGGCCCCAGAGCCAACTGTTCCCAGCGGGGATGGAGCCGGAGCGCTGGCTGGCGGCATTCGACCAATTCACATGCGTATCGTAGGCGGCAAGTACCGCAACCGAAGGCTCCATCCCCCCCACGAGATGGAGGCACGCCCCACCACCGACTTCGCCAAGGAGGGCCTCTTCAATGTCCTGCACCACAGCATTCCCCTGGAAGGCATCCGCGTGCTCGACCTGTTCGCAGGCACGGGCAACATCTCGTTGGAATTCCTTTCACGCGGAGCCGCAGAGGTGATCTCCGTGGACCAGGACCGCCAGCTCCATGCGTTCATGCAGCGCACGGCGCGTGAGCTGAACGAGCCCGGATGGCGCATGGTGAAAGCAGACGTGTTCACCTTCCTGAACAGCCATCGCGGCCGGTACGACGTGGTCTTCGCCGACCCACCGTTCGATATGGAAGGCATCGAGCGGATCCCTGATCTGGTGCGGAACGGAGGGCTGCTGGAGGAGGATGGCCTGCTGATCGTGGAACACCATGAGAAGACCGACCTCAGCGCACTACCCGGCTACCTGCGGACGAGGCGTTACGGGCTGATCCACTTCAGCTTCTTCGGTGCATGATCGCCCAAGGACCGCGCGTGGAGCTGATGCGAACACGTGTCTGAAGTACCTTCGCAACGACCACCGGCACCCTACAGATGAGCAGACCCATCGCCGTATTCCCCGGGACCTTCGATCCGATCACCATCGGCCATGTGAGCATCGTGGAACGTGCGTTGCCGCTATTCGACCGCCTGGTGATCGGAATGGGGGTGAACAACACGAAGAAGACCATGTTCGAACAGGAACAGCGGTTGCAATGGATCCGGGACGCGTTCAAGGCACACGAGAAGGTGGAGGTGGTGGCCTTCCAGGGGCTTACCGTGGACCTGTGCCGAAGGGTGGGTGCGGGATTCATCGTACGTGGCCTGCGCAACAGCACCGACCATGGTTACGAGCGTAGCATCGCCCTGATGAACCGGCAGATCTCCGGTGTGGAGACCATCTTCCTGCCCTCCATCCCAGAACACGCCCACATCAGCAGCACCATCGTACGCGAGCTGCTCGCCAATAAGGCCGATGTTTCCGCGTTGGTACCCATGGATCTTTCCGGGCACCTTCGATGAAAAACCTGCTGACCGGTCTCGTACTCCTTTCGGCCCTCTGGCTCCATGCCGGTCCGTACACGATCATCGTCAACGCGCGTGGCTTCGACAGCGATATCGTTTCGTTGTACCGCTACGCCGACCTCTTCTCCAACCGCATGGTCCTGGTCGCGCGGGGCATCGTTGACAGCACCGGAAAGGCCACACTGGAGGGCGAAGCGGAGGGCACCCAGAAAGTTCAATTGCGCATCGGCGAACGACACGCCGACCTGTATGTACGCCGGGGAAGTGTACTCCATGTGACCCCGTACGACCTGGGCACCGCACGCAGCCTGAACGGCACCACGCGCATGGGCATCGAGTTCAGCGAGGTGAGCTTGCTGGACGTGAACATCCTGGTCGGCGACCTGAACGAACGCATCGACGCCTTCATCGCCGAAGACCTCGCCACCGACCAGGCCGCAGGCATGCAGGCCCTCGACATCCATCGGGAGTCCGGCGCCGCCAAGCCCGATAGCACCACCAGGCCACCCACCTTGTTCGTGACCCCGATGCTGTCCAAGGCCCGCGTGGATCCGTTCGCCCAGAAACTGCGGCGCTTCTACGCCGATGTGGAGGACCCTTGGTTCGCCCACTACCTGAACAACAGTATCGCCGGGCTACAAGTGGGGCCACGCGTCAACGAACGCACCTTGTTCGAAACCTACGTGCAAGGGAGACCCGTTCAGTACGACGACCCTGAGTACATCCGCCTGATCCGAACCCTGTTCGGCGAAAGCCTGGACCGCCTTCACCGCGACAAGGCCGACAGCCTGAACACGGCATTGTCCGGCGGCGATGCCGGAGCACTGCGACACCTCTTTCAAGGGAACGACTTCCTGCGCACCGATGACCGCCTCGCCGAACTGGTCATGATGGACCAACTCTACCTGAACCACGCCAGCCGCTTGGTGGATCGCAGCGCCGTGGAAGGCATCCTTGCCGCGGTGGCGGGAAACTCGGCCTATCCTGAACACCGAACGATCGCAGCGAACATGTCGTGGGATCTCACGGCCATGCGCGTAGGCACTTCGCTACCGGCTATGCGGCTGGAGGATGAACACGGCCGGACCGTGGAACAGGCAGACCTGTTGAAGGGACCGGTGTGCGTGGCATTCACCGCAGGTTGGTGCACGTACTGCGTCGCGGAGATCGGCAGTGTGATCAAACTTGCCGAAGAGCACAAAGGGGCGATCAAGGTGGTGGTGATCGGACTGGATCATACGTTGGAAGCCTTCAAAGCGGCGAAGAAGAACATGCCGACCTCGCCACACGTGACCTGGTCGCATGCCGTGGCCGAGCAGCAACTGCGCGAAGATCTGCGCCTGCGCAGCCTCCCCATGTTCTATCTGTTGAACGACGCGATCCTGGCACGTTCACCGGCACCGCTCCCGAGCCGAGGGCTGGGGGAGCTCTTCTTCAAGGCGAAGACCGAGATGGAGCATGGACAGCGGCTGAAGGTATGGGACGACTGAGCACACGCCTCATGCGCCCATGGCGCGGAACGCCGCCAGCACGGGCAACAGCGATGGGTAGGTGTCGGCTTCCATCCTCCGCAAGCCTTCGGCATCGAGCCAGCGCACCTCTTCGATATCCTCCTCCACCTGTGCGGTGAGCACCTCGGCGGCGGAACCACGCATCAGGAACCAATCGGTGCGCTTCAGGTGCTGACGTCCCTTCCGTTCATAGGTGTGCCAGGTGCTCATCAGCGGACGCACCAGCTCCACCTCCTTCAACCCACACTCCTCCTGCACCTCGCGCACTGCGCCAAGCTCCACGGCCTCGCCTCGCTCCACCTTGCCTTTGGGCAGGTCCCATTTCCCTAAACGCCGGATCGCCAGCAGGCGCCCCTGTTCGTCCACGACCAGTCCACCGGCCGCCAATACGAACTCGTGCTGCCGTTGGAAAGCCTGCCATGGATCGAAGCCATGGCCCACCACCAGGACCGGACCGGGTTCCTCTCCGGTGCCCAGCCGTTGCACCAATGCGCTCAGCTCCTGGTCCGAACGCACCTCCACAACACGGCGCGTGTCGTCACCGTGTTCTTCCGTACCTCCTTGAACGAAGCGCGCAGAGCGCCCTCCGATGTAAACGTCGTAAATTCGCGGCATGCCCTCTCAGCTCGATCCAGCGCTCAAGGTCGCGGAGTTCCTGCTCCAGATCAAAGCCGTCAAACTTAGTCCGAAGCAACCGTTCCAATGGGCCAGCGGCTGGAAGAGCCCGATCTATTGCGACAACCGCAAGACGCTCTCCTACCCCGCGGTCCGCACCTACATCCGCCAACAATTCGTGCATGTGATCAACAGCGAGTTCGGCAGGCCGGACATGATCGCCGGGGTGGCCACGGGCGGTATCGCACACGGCGCGCTCGTTGCACACGACCTCGGGTTGCCCTTCATCTACGTGCGGAGCGGGAACAAGGAGCACGGCCTGAGGAATCAGGTGGAAGGCGACATCACCGTGGGGCGCAGCGTGGTGGTGGTGGAGGACCTGGTGAGCACCGGCGGGAGCAGCCTCAACGCCGTGCAGGCCTTGCGCGATGCAGGCCTCGAAGTGAAGGGCATGGTGTCCATCTTCTCCTATGGATTCGACCAGGCACGCGATGCGTTCGCCGAGGCCAAAGTGAAACTACACGCGCTGACCAACTACAGCATCCTGTTGGACCAAGCACTGCGCAGCGACTACATCACCGAGAAGGATGTGATCCCCCTGAACGAATGGCGGAAGGATCCGGCCGCTTGGGATGCGGTGAAGGCGTGAAGAAAGGAGGTGAAGAAGAGAAGAAGAGAAGAAGTGAAGAAGTGAAGAAGTGAAGAAGGGAAGAAGAGAAGAAGTGAGGATGTGAGGATGTGAGGATGTGAAAAAGTCACGTTGAAAGGAAAGGAGGATAGGATCCATCGAATTGGGAGTAACGCGCGCTGGTCCGGACGAACGGCCGCATCGGCAGAACAAGTGAACAGGACATGACGACCATCGAAAGCAAACACGTGCACATCGGCAAGGGTGCGCAGGAACTATACACCTTCCTACAGGACATGAACAACTTCCAACAGCTGTTGCCCCAGGAGCGCATCAGCGAGTGGAAGAGCGATGGCCGGAGCTGCTCGTTCAAGGTGCAAGGCGCGGCCACCATCGGATTGGAATTGGATGGCGGTACGGCCCCGGAGCACGTGCGTTTGAAAGCGACAGACCGCAGTCCGTTCCCTTTCTCGCTGGATGTGCACCTGAAGGAGACCGAGGGGACCACCGAAGCCTGGCAAGTGTTCAATGGCGAGATCAACCCCTTCATCAAGATGATGGTGGAGAAACCGCTGAAGAATCTGTTCGACCACATCGCCGACAAGATGAAGGCGGTGCATGGGTGACCACTCACACGACCGGATCCTGTGGTCCTATCACCGACCGAGCTTCGACCACGAGGTGCATGCCCTGGAGGTATGACCACACGCCCGTAACGACCATCAGTGCCCCCCGATGGCTGCACGCAGACCCCGCCGTAGTGATGACGACGCCAAACCGGCCAAGCTCTCCAAAGCCGGGCTGCGGAAATTCTTGCGCGTGTTCCGGTACATGCGCGGGCAGAGCGGCTTGTTCGCCTTCGGCATGCTGTGCCTGCTGCTCACCAGTTTGCTCAGCGCGGCCTTCCCGTGGCTGATCGGGCAGCTGATCGATGCACGCGCGAACACCACCTTCTGGCAGGCGCCGCTGCTCGACTTCTCCAACGTCCATTCCATCCTGAAGCTGTTGCTGCTGGTCTTCGCCATGCAGGCCTTCTTCGGTTTCTGGCGCATCTGGTCGTTCGGCTCGGTCACCGAGAATGCACTGATGAACCTGCGCCGCGACACCTACGCACACCTGTTGCGGCTGCCGATGACCTTCTTCGCGGCCCGGCGCGTGGGCGAGCTGAACAGCCGGATCAGCGCGGATGTGGCCTTGTTGCAGGAAACGTTCACCACCGTACTGGCGGAGTTCCTGCGGCAGTTCGTGGTGATCACCGTGTGCATCGCGGCCCTCACCTACCTGAGTTCGCAATTGATGCTCACCATGCTGGCCACCCTGCCCGTGGTGATGCTGGTGGCCGTGTTCTTCGGGCGCTACATCCGCAAGCTGAGCAAGCAGGTACAGGACCGCATCGCCGAGAGCAACGTGATCGTGGAGGAAACGCTGCAGGGGATCCAGAACGTGAAGGCCTTCAGCAATGAGGTGTACGAGACCGGTCGCTATGGAATGAGCGTCGGAAGCGCGCGATCGTTGGCGCTCAAGAGCATCCGGTGGCGCGGCGCCTTCGTCAGCTTCATCATCTTCTGCATGTTCGGCGTGGTGGTGTTCCTGGTGTACCGCGCTGCACTGTTGAAGGACGCGGGCCTGATGACCGTGGGCGAGATCACCTCCTTCGTGGCCTTCAGCATCATGATCGGCGCGAGCATCGCCGGGATCCCCGAGCAGGTGACGAGTCTGTTGAAGGCCGTAGGCGCCACCGAACGCCTGATGGACCTGCACGACGAGCCGGCCGAAGCGGTGAGCCTCGTGGCGAAGCGCGAACCGCTGGCGTTGCAGGGCCGCATCGAATTCCGGCACGTGGGATTCCACTACGCTTCGCGACCCGATGTGCCGGTGCTGCAGAACGTGAGCTTCACGGCAGAACCCGGGCAGCGCATCGCACTGGTGGGCCCCAGCGGTGCGGGCAAAAGCACGATCGCCTCCCTCCTGCTGCGCTTTTATGATCCCGTGACGGGGGCGATATTCATCGACGGCCGGGATGCGCTCGGGTACGATCTGAGCGCCCTTCGGGACCGCATGGCCATCGTGCCGCAGGAAGTACTGCTCTTCGGTGGCAGCATCCGGGAGAACATCGCGTACGGCAAGCCCGGAGCGGGGCAGGCGGAGATCGAGGAAGCGGCGCGCAAGGCCAATGCGCACGACTTCATCACCTCCTTCCCAGAGGGGTACGGGACCGTGGTGGGCGAGCGTGGCATCCAACTGAGCGGCGGACAGCGACAGCGCATCGCCATCGCCCGGGCCGTATTGAAAGATCCCGCGATACTGATATTGGACGAGGCCACCAGCGCGCTGGACACGGCCGGGGAGAAACTGGTGCAGGACGCCCTGGACAAGCTGATGAAGGGGCGCACCAGCATCGTGATCGCCCACCGGCTGAGCACCGTGCGCGATGCCGACCGCATCCTGGTTCTCGACAAGGGCCGCGTGTTAGAGAGCGGTACGCACGATGAGCTGATCGCCAACACCGAAGGGCTCTACCATGGCTTGCATATCCTGCAAAGCTCGCCCGAAGCATGACCCGTAACGTCCTTAGCCTCCATCCACTACTGGTCATCCTGGCGATGGCCTCCACGGTGGCCGTGCAGGCGCAACATCCAGGGGTGGTGGTGTACGGGACGGTCCGCGATATGACGACAAGAGATTCGATCCCCTTTCCCGTTGTGCACGTTGAGGAAGTGGGATCGAATGAGCCGCCCTGGCCGATCGTGAGCACCGCACGGGGCAGGTACAAGGTGGTGTTGACCGAACAGAAGACATACCTGATCCGCTATGGCGCTCCGGGCATGGTTACCAAGTGCACGCGGTTGGAGCTTCAAGGCCCCAATGCCGAGGACTGGTCCAATGGATCCGGCATGAACATTGACATCACGCTATTCGATAGCCTGCCCGGTGTGGACTACGGTGTGCTGAGGGAACCGCTCGGGATAAGCCGGTTCAACCGAACAACAGGCAACTACGAGTGGGACCTCGAACACACCCGATCGATGGCCGAACGGCAGAAAGCGTTGTTCGAAGCATATCGTGAACGCATGAGCCGCCAGGGGGATACGGAGCGTTGAGCCGTCCTGGCCTCCTGAGCAGCTACAACCGCACCTCCACCACCTTCTTCGTCTCGAAGAACGCCTCGTGGAAGTGATCCTTCAGCTCGTGTACCTTCACCGGATAACGCACGGGAAGGATCTCATCCGCCAGTTCGCCGCCTTTGAGGTAGTACATCATCCCCTGCCCTTTCGTGACGAGGTGCTTCGTATCCCGTATGAATTCGGGCAGCGTGGTCACCGCGCGGCTCACGATCACATCGTAGCGCTGCTTGTGATCCGTGCTGCGGACCTGCTCGGCGGTGCAGTTGGCGATGCTCAAGCCTTCCACCACGCCCTTCACCGCCGTGATCTTCTTGCCGATGCCATCGATCCCGTGGAACGTGCATTCCGGGAACAGGATGGCCAGTGGTACCAAGGGGAATCCCCCCCCCGTGCCAACGTCGATGATGCGTGCACCCTTCTTGAACGTGACCACCTTGGCGATGCCCAACGAATGCAGGATGTGCCGCTCGTAGAGGTTCTCCATGTCCTTCCGCGAGATCAGGTTGATCCGCTCGTTCCATTCCGGATAGAGCGTGCCCAACCGCTCGAACAATGTGCGTTGTTCGTCGGACAGCGCGGGGAAGTACGCCAGTAGGAGGTCCAGACCTTGCATCATCCCATGAGGGCCTTCCATGAACCTGGTTCGCGCTCACATGTTGCGCGCGCGTTCCGCCGGTCGCGTTCAAATGTGATCCTTGTGGTTCTCCATCAGGTTGAGGAGGAACTCGCGGGCACGGAACAGCTGGGCCTTCACCGTGCCCAGCGGCAGATCGAGCTCTTCGGCGATCTCCTCGTAGCTGTACTCCTTGTAATACCGCAGTTCAACGAGCGTGCGGTAGCGCGGCTTCAGCTTCTCCACCACCTCGCGCATGATCAGGTTCTTCTGCTCCTTGATGGCGATCTCGGCCGGGTCCAAGCCGCTACCTTTCAGTTCGATGGTCATCTCATCGCCATCCTCGGTACCGATGGGGTTGTCGATGCTGAAGGTCTTCTTCTTCTGTTTCCGGATCCAGTCGATGCAGTTGTTCGAGGCGATCTTGAACAACCAGGTGCTGAAGGCGTAGTTGGGCGTGTACTGCTTCAGCCGGTGGAAGGCCTTGCCGAAGGCTTCGATGGTGAGGTCCTCGGCATCGTCCTTGTTGTTGATCATCTTCAACAACATGAAGTAGATGGAGTCGCGGTAGCGGCTCATCAGTTCGGCGTAGGCCTTCTGGTCGCCTTTCTGAACGGCGCGTTGTACGAGGATGAAGTCGTAGCGCGCCTTCTCGCTGAGGTTCTCGTTCACTTCCATCGCTTGGGCTTTACGAGGATCGTGCTGGTGTACAGCAGTGGATCCAGGATCAGGAACAACCATTCCAGGGGTATTGCGAACCACACCAGCGCGCCGGCCTTCAGGCGGTGCATGGCGAGCATGGTGATGGGCAGGAGGATGCCGAGCTCCACGCCGAGTCCGATGGCCACCTCGCGCCACTGCATGCGCAGGGCGAACCACAGGAGCAGGGCCCAGAAGGCCGTTCGCGCCAAGGGCAGCAACATCAGCAACACCTGGTGCCCGAAGCGGTAGTGCGCGGCCGTGGTGTAGTGCCGCCGTTTGCGGCGCAGCCAGGTGGCGAGGTCGCGCGTGGGCAGGGTGGTCATGAACGAGCGTGGGTCGGCCACCACACCGGTGTTCTTGGCACGGGCCACTTCGTTGATGAAGAGGTCGTCGTCGCCGCTCATCAGGTGGTTGTGCTTGCGCGGGCCTTTGGCCTGGAAGAAGAGTTCGGTGGTGTAGCCCAGGTTGCGGCCCACCCCCATGTACGGGAACCCCGCGAGGGCGAAGGACATGTACTGCATGGCCTTCATGGTTCCATCGTAGCGCTCCAGCACGTTGGCCACACCGGGCTGATACGCATACGGGCTATGCCCCACCACGATCCTCTTCTCCTTGCCGAACCCGGCCGCCATGGTGCTGAGCCAATCGTTACCGGCGGGCAGGCAGTCCGCGTCGGTGAGCAGCACATGGGGATACTTCGCGGCACGCATGCCCACCCCAAGTGCCAGCTTCTTGCCATAGTTGAACTTCTCGTCGGCCTGGATGTTCACCGGGCGCAGCCGAGGATGCTCCGGTTTCATCCACTGCAGCACCTCCCAGGTATCGTCCTCGCTGCGGTCGTTCACCACCACCACTTCGAACTCCCGGTGGTCCTGCTGCATCAATAGCGGGATCAGGTGTTCCAAGCGGCGCGCTTCGCTGCGCGCGCAGATCACCACGCTCACGGGCAGGTCGCGCACAGGCTGCACCTGGGGCTTGCGGAAGGCCAACCGGGCGAACATCACCACATGGAAGAACAGGAGTACGACGAGCGCACCTGCCATCACATAGAACTCAACGGACCACATCGGAACGGCCACACGCTTTTGCGCCAGCTACGAGGGCGAAGCTATCCGGGTGCCCCTTCTTCTTCCGTACACCTCTTGGGCAGTTATGAACAAGCCGCAAGGAATGCCCGTTAGTTCGTCCACACCGCGTACCCCTTCCGCCTGAGTTCCAGGGCAAGCCCCTTTTCCACGGCAAGCGCCTCTTCACGGGATAGCGGGCCGATGTGCTGATACAGGCTGGGGCGGAGGTAGCGGCCGTACTTCCGTACGATGTCGCTGCTCAGCTTGTGGCCCTTGGTGCTGCGGGCACCGGTCCGATGCTGCATCAGGCGTTCTTGCGGGGTCTTGCTCGTCATGCCCACGTACAGGCATTCCAACACGCCATTGAACTGCGGGTTGGCCTCCCTGAAGCGCCGGTCCTCGGTATAGACCTTGCGCGCCAGTTCGATCACGTACACGGTGTAGGCGGTGGGCATCCTTCGGCGAAGTTGCGATGCGTGGCTCACATCGCACACCGAAGCCCGCCTATCGGCCAGCCTAACTTCGCCCCATGTGCTTGATCGTCCTGGCCCATCAGGTACACCCCCGTTACCCGCTCATCGTGGCCGCGAACCGCGACGAGTTCCGTGAGCGCCCGGCACGCACCGCCCATTTCTGGGAAGATGCGCCGTGGATCCTGGCGGGTCGGGACCTGCGCGCCGGAGGTACCTGGATGGGCATCACCCGAGGGGGCCGGTTCGCCGCGGTGACCAACCATCGCGACCTGCGGCGCGCACCTGCCGAACCAGGCCCTTCGCGTGGCATACTGGTTAGGCAAGCCCTCGATGGCGTTGCTGACACGACGGCGTGGAGCGGGTCCCAGGGGTTCAACCTGATCCATGGTCCTTTGGACCGGTTGCATTATGCGAACAACATCGAACCCACCGACCAGCCGTTGCCCCCTGGCGTGCATGGCCTGAGCAATGCCTTCCTGGACACGCCGTGGCCCAAGGTGGAACGGGCCAAGGCGTCCATGCTCCGGGCCCTGGATGGCGCGGACGAGGAACGTATCGATGCCCTCTTCGGCCTGCTGGCCGACGTTACCGTGGCCCCCGATGCCGAACTGCCCGATACCGGCCTACCGCGATCCACGGAACGCGCCGTCTCCTCCATCTTCATACCCGGCGGTCCCTATGGCACCCGATGCAGCACGGTGATCATCGTGGACCACCATGGCGCGGTGTACTTCGAAGAAAGGACATGGCCCACGGAGCACCGCGCGCAGCATTCGTTCACCATCGATTGACAGGCGCCGCTTCCAAGGTTCACGGCACCGACCTGTAAGCACCCGCATGTCGTGCCGCCCCCGCTGCCACGCGCAATGCGCCGGGTAGCTCACCGAACACCGGACGTGGCTCACTCCACCAGCACCATCAACGCACGGGAATCGGCCTTGGCGGACCGGCAACGCACATCGCCTACGTCGGTGGTGCGGGAGCGCACCGCGGTGATGGTGGCCTGATAGAGCTCCGTGACCAGGCCCTGCAACTCTGCGGCGGTGAAGGTGCAGCTGGACACATTGCCCGCGAACCGCTTCTGTAACGGGCCGAGCACGAAGATCACCGAATCGGCCCCGACCACCCCCTCGCAAGCTAAGGTGTGATCCGAACCCTCGGCGACCACGCTGGCGCTCGTGATGGGCGCTACCGTTGGATAGGCCATGTCGGACAACGATCGGTCCAGGGCCATGCCGGTGGCTTGATCCGTGACCTGCCAGACCAGGTCCTCGTTGGAGAGATCGAGGCCCATGCTCCCGTCCACCACATAGTAGCCGGTGAGCGCCTGTACGGCCCGGACACCATTCACCTTCACGCTGTCCACGGTCACCGGGGTGCTGGAAGAACTCCGCAGCGACAACGTGGCCAGCACCCCCGTGCTGGTGTTGCCGTTGCCCGTATCCAAGAAGGAGCGTGTGGCGGTGAACGAGGCCTGGTAAGCGGGCACGCTGGGCGAAGGGGTCGGCGCGGGGTCCGCTTCGGGATCGTCCTTCTTACAAGCAGCAAGACAAACGACCAACAGGGCGATGAACGGGTATGGAATGGTGCGCATGGCTGTTGTGGAACGGAAAAATACACGGATCCGTGCCTTGTGTATCGTCCCCGAGGTTGGTGAACCGAAGATCCGTACCGATCGGGTCTTCTGGCACGGCGGAACATGCGCGGCGTAGCGGGCGCTATGGCGAAACGATCCAACGCGGCCAGAAGGCGAAAGAAGGTCGGCGATGGTCAAGGCACAGAGGGGCACCACACCAGACCCCTTCGACGATGGCGCACCGCCGTTCGGATAGCACCTATTTTCGCGCCCTTGTCCGCCATGCACTTCGACCTCCTGGCCAACGACCCGGCCTCCAACGCCCGCGCCGGCGTACTGCACACCGACCACGGCGATATCCCCACGCCGGTATTCATGCCCGTGGGCACCCTGGGCGCCGTGAAAGCCGTTCATCCCCGGGAACTGCGCAACGACCTGGATGCGCCGATCATGCTGAGCAACACCTACCACCTGTACCTGCGGCCCGGCTTGGAGGTCCTGGAGCACGCCGGAGGTCTGCACCGCTTCAACGGATGGGATCGCCCCATCCTCACCGATAGCGGAGGTTTCCAGGTGCACTCGCTCAGCGACATCCGCAAGATCACCGAAGAAGGCGTGCGCTTCAGCAGCCACATCGACGGCAGCAAGCACCTCTTCACCCCGGAGAGCGTGATGGATACGCAGCGCACCATCGGTGCCGACATCTGCATGGCCTTCGACGAATGCACGCCGTGGCCCTGCGAGCCCGCCTACGCCGAGAAGAGCATGCACCTGACCCATCGTTGGTTGGACCGTTGCATCGCCCGGTTCAACGGCACCGAACCCAAGTACGGCCACGAGCAGGCGCTCTTCCCCATCGTACAGGGCAGCACCTTCCCCGAGCTGCGGAAGCGAAGCAGCGAATACATCGCCGGAAAGGGTGCCGTGGGCAACGCCATCGGTGGCCTCAGCGTGGGCGAGCCCGAAGAGGAGATGTACGCCATGGCCGAGCTGTGCTGCGACATCCTGCCCAAGGACAGGCCCCGCTACCTGATGGGCGTGGGCACCCCGTGGAACCTGTTGGAGAACATGGCCCGTGGCGTGGACATGTTCGACTGTGTGATGCCCACCCGCAACGGCCGTAACGGCATGCTCTTCACCCGAGAGGGCGTGGTGAACATCAAGAACCGGCAGTGGGCCGATGACCACACCCCGTTGGATCCCGGGGCGCACAGCTGGGTGGACACCACCTACTCCCGCGCCTTCGTACGCCACCTCTTCCAGAGCAACGAGATGCTGGGCCAGCAGATCGCCAGCCTCCACAACCTGGGCTTCTACCTTGCCCTGATGCGCGAGGCCCGGGAACGGATCCTGGACGGTAGCTTCACCAGCTGGAAGAACGCGTTGTTGCCGAAATTGAAGGTGAGACTATGACCAGGACCATTGGTTGTCCGATGTCTCGCGTCCCATGCGAAATGCCCATCCATGTGGCATTCCGCATGGGACATGGGACGACCCTCAACTGATATCCCCTCCCCCCCATGCTGACCACACTGGACCGATACATCATCCGCCAGTTCCTGGGCACCTTCTTCTTCATCCTGGTGGTGATCATGCTCATCGCCGTGGTCTTCGACATCAGCGAGAAGACCGAGGATTTCGCCAAGATGTCCGCCAGCTTCAAGGAGATCGTCCTCGATTTCTACGTCAACTTCGTGATCTATTACAGCAACCTGTTCAGCGGGCTGCTCATCTTCATCGCCGTGCTGCTCTTCACCAGCCGCCTGGCCCACCGCACGGAGATCGTGGCCATGCTCAGCAGTGGGGTGAGCTTCCCCCGGATCATGTGGCCCTATTTCGTGGCCGCCACCGTGCTCACGGCCATGTCGCTCTTCGTGAACCACAACATCCTGCCCGCGGCCAACAAGGTGCGGCTGGCTTTCGAGGAGGAGCACATCCGAGCCACCTACCACGTGGATGAGAAGAACCTCCACCGCGAGATCGCTCCAGGCACCATCGCCTATTTCGAATCGTGGAACGCCGAGCACCGGAAGGGCTTCCGCTTCAGCCTGGAGCAGTGGGAGGATGGCAGCCTGACCAGCAAACTCACCAGCGACCGCGCTGAGTATGACAGCCTACACGGATCGTGGCGGGTCTACGATTACCTGATCCGCGACATGCACGGGTCCGCTGAAAGCATCCGCCGTGGCGACATCCTGGACACCACCATCGCATTGAAACCTTCGGACATGGGCCAACGCTGGGAAACGAGCATGGCCATGAGCTGGCGCGAACTGAACGATTACATCGCGGCGAAGCAAGCACAGGGTGACGACAGCACGGCACCGTACCTGATCGAGAAGCATCAACGCACCTCCTACCCCTTCGCCACCTACGTGTTCACCTTGATCGGCGTGAGCATCGCCAGCCGCAAGGTGCGGGGTGGCACTGGCCTGCACCTGGCCGCTGGCGTTGGGCTGATCCTGCTGTACATCTTCGCCATGAAGCTGTCCACCGTGGCCGCCACCAATGCCGGCATGAACCCGTTGTTGGCCGTGTGGCTGCCGAACGCCGCGTTCGCCCTTGTGGGCGTGTTGCTCTACCGGAACGCGCCGAAGTAGCGGTCGGCCGATCATTCGATCCCCGCCGGAGTCCCGAACTTCGTACCATGCTCGCGGATCGGTTGCTCCAGCATGTGCTCCACTTCTCCTTGGATGGCGTGAAGCTGCCACCAGGCGTGAGCGTGCTCGACCCGTTCCACGGCGAACATGCCGAAGAGGTGCGCCGTATCGTCACAACATTCCATCACGCCCATTACAACGACGACGCTCCGCGGTTGTTGATGCTCGGCATCAACCCCGGCAGATTGGGGGCTGGCAGCACCGGACTCAGCTTCACCGACACCAAACGCTGCGAGAGCGACCTCCACATCCCGGTGAATGGCTTGCGCACCCATGAACCCAGCAGCGATTTCTTCTACCGCATGATCCGGGCGGCAGGCGGTGCCGATCGCTTCTACCGCAAGGTGTACGTACATGCCGTTTGCCCGCTCGGCTTCGTGCATCAACAGGGGAACAGTACGGCGGTGAACTTGAACTACTACGACGACAGGGCCCTCGAGAAAGCCGTGACCCCCTTCGTAGAGAACTGGATGAAGACGTTGGTAGGCTGTGGCATGCGCACCGATGTGGCACTTTGCATCGGCACTGGGAAGAACGCCGCGTACTTCCAGACACTGAACGACCGCCTGCGACTCTTCAACCGGATCGTGGCGCTGGAGCATCCGCGCTACGTGATGCAATACAAGGCGAAACAGCTGGACCGCTATGTGGACAAGTACCTGGGTGCGCTGAAGGAGGCCGGGATCGGATAGGTGGAAGCTGGACCCGTTGGACGAAAGCAGCGATCCCCCCCACCGACCCTCCGAACAGTTCATCCCATGGGTGTAACCTTTCGCGCCCTTCCGCGACTCTACCCTTGAACGCCCCCCACGACCCGTGACCAACGACAAGCGCACCGAGTTCATGCAGGCCTACCAGGCATGCCATGAGCCGTTCGCACGGTATTGCTCCGCCCTCGCCTATGGCCGCATGGATGCACAGGACCTGATGCAGGACGTGCTGTTGAGCGCCTTCCAGCATTTTGAACGGATCCAGAAGAAAGACCAGCTGCTGCACTACCTGATCCGCGCTGCACGTAACAGGGCCACAAGCGTCTGGCGCATCGGCCAGCGTAACGAGGCCCTCAACGAGAAACAGGCCGCCCGCCTGAAGGAAAAAGGTGCAAGTGCCGACCTGCTGGTGGACGTGGCCATCCTCTACAAGGCCATGGATAAGCTACCCCATCTACAGCGCGATGCACTTGTACTGTACGAGGTTTCCGGCCTCAGCATGGCGGAGATCGCCACTATCCAAGGCACGAACGAGAACGCCGTGAAGACCCGCGTGAGCCGCGCCCGTTCCGCATTACGCGAATGGCTCAATGGCCGCGCACGACCCGTACCGGCGGAACTGCTCCACACATTCACCACCCTGCTGCTATGAACCACCAGGAAGACGACAAGGCCACGCTCGCCGCACTGCGCGAAGCCCCCACCGAGGTGAGCCTGGAACAGGTGCGCAGCATGGTGGCCACATTTCCGCTCGCCGTAGGTGTCCTGTCCTGGCTGATCAGTGCCATCAAGTTCAACCTCAACACCATCCTCATGTCCAGCTCCGCCATCCTCATCATCGGCGCCAGCGCCATACTGACCACCGGCCGTATGCCCGCCGAACGGCCCGCCACAACCAGTGACCTACCCACCGTGGCCTTGGAGCTACCCGCTGCCGAAGCACTTCCCGAACCCGTACCGGCCGTGGTATTCGAGCAGCCAGCTCCGAAAAAAGCCACACCGCCGCCACCTCAAGAAAAGCCCCCCATGGCCTGCACGGTCGCCAACACGGATCAGCAGCAGCCCCGCGATGAAAGGACCAACGAGGGGACCGCACCCGCAAATACCGGTGAAAAGCCCATGTCGCCCAGTGCACCGGAAGGGCCGGTGGGACAACAGAAGAACGTGGAACGCACGTTCGAACTGCGCGACTTCATCGGCATCAAAGTGGCATCGAGCATGGATGTGATCTTGGAGGTCGGTGATTTCGCGGTGACCGCGAACGGCGATGAAGATGCCCTGGCGAACTTGGATGTACGGGTGAAGGACCATGTGCTGGAACTGGACTTCGCCTCCTCCGGTCGCTCACACCGCACCCATGGACCTGTCCAATTCACCGTGCGCCTGCCTGTGGTACGCACCCTTACCGTAATGGGATCCGGCTCGGTCAATGGTCCCGAGCTCCCGCCTACGGCGCATTTGGACCTGAACGTACTGGGCTCGGGAAGCATCATCCTGGCACGGCTCCTGGATGCCACCAACCTGAACCTGTCGGTGAAGGGATCCGGCGGCATCGACGTAGAGGACGTGGTACGAACGGAACGGACCCTGGTGAACGTGATGGGTTCCGGCGTGGCGGATATCAGCCGGATCGGTGAAGCCGACGGCCTGTACATCCTGGTCGCAGGATCCGGCATCGCCAACTGTAGGCAGGTGAACGTGACCGGGAAAACCGCGTTGAACATCACCGGCAGCGGGCAAGTGAACACCACCGGAAGAACGGACCGCATCGAGGTGACCTTGATCGGTTCCGGTGATGTGATGGCCAAAGAACTGAAGGCACAGGGAGGCAAGGTCATCGTAACAGGTTCCGGTGACGCATCGGTGTATTGTGATGGACCATTGGAACTGCTCACCACCGGTACGGGGGCGATCCATACATCCGGGAGCGCTGGCAGGAACAGGTCACGAGGGGTTGAGGACGACGATCGGTAGATCGGTCGTCGCAACAGACCTACCAACGCCGCGCTCCCGGCCATGGCATAGGCCCATGCGGCCTTAAACACGTCCTGGGCAGACACCGGTCCGATCCGGATCGACCTCGCGGACACCCATTCCCGACAGCACCGCACAGCAGCCTGAGCACGACCGACCTTGCGTCCGTCGACGGGCAGCTGCGGCCATACCGGTCGTCCATCGCGACCACCCGGTCCGGCTACCGCGGTCATTTCATCCCGTTGCTTCTACTGTTATCTTGTCCCCATGCTCGTATCCCGTCTATTCGACATCGCCGACCTACAGCTCGCCGAGTTCCCACAGACCACCTGTATTGGATCCCTCGAAGATGGTAAACTGCGCAACTACAGTACCCAGGAATTCATTGAGACCGCCGAAAAGCTCGCGTTGGGGTTGATGGATCTGGGGATCAAGCCAGGCGACAAGGTGGCCCTGGCCAGTGGCAATCGCGCCGAATGGGCCATCGTGGACCAGGCTGTGCTGCGGATCGGGGCCATCGGGATCCCCATCTACCCCACGATGAGCGCCGAGGACTATGCTTACATCCTGGAGCATAGCGAGAGCAAGGTGTTCTTCGTGAGCAATGCCGACATCCTGGCCAAAGCCCATACCGCACAAAACCAGGTACCCACCGTTGCGCATCTCTTCACCTTCGACCAGGTGCCCGGTGCCCGCCGCTGGAAAGAACTGCTCGACAAGGGCCATGCGCTCGCCCCGGAGCTCGAACGCTACAAAGCCGCGGTCCGGAAGGAGGATCTGGCCACGATCATCTACACCAGCGGCACCACCGGGAAGCCCAAAGGGGTCATGCTCACGCACGGGAACATCCTGAGCAATGTGGAGAGCAGCGCGCCTCGCCTCCCCGTTGCACGCGGTGCACGCGCCATCAGCTTCCTGCCGCTGTGCCACATCTACGAGCGCATGCTCCTGTACCTCTACCAACGGGCTGGCATGCAGGTGAGGTTCCAGGAGACCTTGGAAGAGCTCGGAGCCCGGATCAAAGAGGCCCAGCCGGACGTGTTCACCGCCGTTCCGCGCCTGTTGGAGAAGATCTACGACGCCATCCTCACCAAGGGCGAAGCCCTGAAAGGAGCCAAACGCGCTCTGTTCTTCTGGTCGTTGGCGTTGGGCGAGCGATACGAGGTGCATGGTCGCAGCTGGTGGTACGATGTGCAACTGGGCATCGCCCGCAAGCTGGTCTTCAGCAAATGGCGCGAGGCCCTCGGCGGCCGCGTGAAGTGCGTGGCCAGTGGCAGTGCGGCCCTCCAACCACGACTGGCCCGCATCTTCAATGCCGCGGGCGTACCCCTGATGGAAGGCTATGGCCTCACCGAGACAAGCCCCGTGGTGAGCGTGAACGACGCTCGGAACGATGGCCTGCGCTTCGGATCGGTGGGTCGGCCGATCTACGGTGTACAGGTCCGTATCGCCGATGATGGCGAGATCCTGATCAAGGGGCCCAATGTGATGATGGGGTATTACAAGGAACCCGAACTGACGCGCGAAGTGCTTACGGCCGATGGATGGTTCCACACCGGCGACATCGGTGAACTGCGCGATGGGTTCCTGTACATCACCGACCGGAAGAAGGAGATGTTCAAGACCAGTGGTGGCAAATACGTGGCTCCCCAACCCATCGAGAACCAGTTGAAGGCCTCGCGATTCATTGAACAGGCCATGGTGATCGGGGAGAATCGAAAGTTCCCGGCCGCCCTGATCGTGCCCAGCTTCGCTTTCCTGAAGGACTATTGCATGCTCAAAGGCATCCCCTACGAAAGCCCACAACAGATCATCGCCGAACCACGCATCGTGGACCGCATCTTCGCTGAGGTGCAGAAAGTGAACGCCGGCCTGGGGCACTGGGAACAGATCAAGAAGATCGAGCTCCTTCCCACCGAGCTCACCATCGATGGCGGAGAACTCACCCCCTCGCTGAAACTGCGGCGGAAACCCATCCTGGCGAAATACGTGGCCAAGGTGGAACGCATCTACAGTTGATCCGGCCACGCTTCAACCTATTTTTACGCCCTATCAACAACGCGTTAACATGATCCGCACGCTCCGGTTCGCCCTGATCGCACTTCCCCTCCTGGCTTGCAACAAGGAGCCCGGCGAAGGTGGCAAAGCCGAGATCCGCGGAGTCCTCACCGAACAGCGGTTCAGTGCGAGCAACAACCCGATCACCGACCCCTATCCCTTGCCTGGTGAGAACGTGTACATCGTGTACGGCAGCGGCGATGGTGCTTTCCCCGACGACAACGTGGATTCTGGCCCCAATGGCGAATTCCGCTTCACCTGGCTGCGCAAGGGCACCTACACCATCTTCGCGGTATCCGACTGCAACGACTGCGAAGGTGGCGTGAACGCGGTGACCCGCACCGTGGAGGTGACCGGGAACAAACAGGTGCTGGACCTTGGTACCATCGCCATCCGCAAGTACTGATGCGGCCCCACGGCATCCTGCTCGCCATTCTGACGCTGCTGCCATTGGGCCTGCTGGCACAGGACCGGTTGCGGCCCATCACCCGGCAGGAACTTTGGACCAGTGTAGCGATCCAGGGGCGCCCGGCCATCCTGGCAGGGGTCCTGGGCAAGGAGACCGTGAAGCGCCTGAAGACCTCCGCCGAGCTGGGCTACCGCTCCTCGGACAGCTTCTTCGCCGGGCGCCAGTACTACCTGGACCTTGGTGCCACATACAAGATCTCGGAAAAGATCAGCGCAGGGGGTGAATTCCGCTATGCCGTCCGCACCGGACGTACGGACCGCCAACGCCTGGGTGGAATGATCCAATACAAGACCCAGTGGAACCGGCTCGAGCTCGCGTACCGCTTCACCTACCAGCACAACTTCAGACTTCCGGGCGAGGTGCGCGAAGTGTTGCGTAACAAGCTGATCGCGGCCTATGACCTCCCCAAATGGAAACTGGACCCTCAGTTCAGCGCGGAGACCTTCACCTGGGTCGGGCCTTCGGGCTTAGCATACATCGGCATCCGCTATAAGCTGGGCACCGAATGGAACTTCAACAAGATTCACGCCTTGGGCTTCGGGGTGGTGCATGACCGCGAGCGCATGGTGTTCGCCCCGGAGCACCGGATGATCCTTGCGGTCGACTACAGCATCAAGCTGCGCAAAGCCAAAGATGGATCAGGTACGTAATCGATCGCTCGGCCTTCGCTCCGCCTTGTTCCTCCTCATCGTCGTGGTCGGCATCGCCATCGGCTACTTCATCATCAAACCTTCCGATACCCTGCCCATCTACCACCCGAACCAATTGGACCAACGATTGGTGGATCCTGCCATCAAGGGTGCCAAGGGCGAACACCACATCCGCGATTTCGACCTGATCGATCAGTTCGGCGGGCACTTCACCCTGAACGACGTGGGTGAACGCATCATCGTGGCCGACTTCTTCTTCACCACCTGCCCTACGATCTGCCCGAAGATGACCGTACAAATGGAACGGGTACAGGAAGCGTACAGGGACGAGGACCGCTTGCTCCTGCTCTCCCATTCGGTGACCCCGGAAATGGACTCCGTTCCCGTGCTCGCCACCTACGCCGAACTGCACCGCGCAGACCCGAAGCGTTGGCGTTTCCTCACCGGAGACCGCAAGCAGATCTACATGCTGGCCCGCCAGAGCTATTTCGCCGCCATGGACGAAGGCGATGGTGGCCCGGACGACTTCGTTCACACCGAGAACTTCGTTCTCGTGGATCCGCTACGTCGGATACGTGGCTTCTACGACGGCACTTCGCCAACGGATGTGGACCGCTTGATCCGGGATATCGGCACGCTATTGAAAGAGCAGAAGCCGACCTGATCGCCTCATGGCGTGATCGCACCGTACTGCGAAACGGTGACTTCCGCCGTCCCATCCGCCGTGATCACCACCTTGTACAGCCTGTCGAACACCTGCGCCGGTATGGCCTCCACCGCCTGACCCGATAACTTCTGCACGATGGCCGGAACCGTATGGTCATGACCGGCCACCAACACGACACGGCCTCTATCCTCGCGCAGGATCCTTCCTACCAGATCATCGATGGCCAAGGCGGGCACCACTTCCACGGACAAGCCGTTCCGCTCGGCCAGTGGCGCTACCGTGCGCTGGGTGCGTTGCACTTCCGAGGCATAGACCCGCTGTACGCCGGCATCGGAAAGCCGTTCGGCCAGCGCATCGGCACGCACCACCCCCGATGGTGATAGCGGTGCATCGAGATCGTTCGACGCCTTCTCCGCATGCCGAACCACATAGACCGTGGTGCGCTCGCTCACCGCACCCACCTCCCGTGCCGCCGAGCAGCCCATGATCCAGGCGAAAACCAGGAACGAATAGGGGAACCACCATCGCATGACCGCAAAATACGCCGTCCTCGGGCCATACGACGGTGATCAATGGAACATCCCATGCGAGATCAACCCGCTCCTGCCCAATGCTCCACACCTCCACGGGGGATCAACCATCCCGATCCACCGCCGTCAACGGACCACAACGGAGGGGCCACCGCCCACACCCGTTCCCGCACGACTCGGCCGCTACGGTTCCCTACCTTCGCCAACCCGATGAACTGCCTCTCCGTTGAGCGCGTCTCCAAGCGCTACGGCCCCCGCCAACTCTTCAAAGACATCTCCTTCGGCCTCGAAAAGGGCCAGAAGACCGCCATCGTGGCCCGCAACGGCACCGGCAAGAGCACCCTATTGAAATGCATCGCCGGCGTGGAAACACCCGACGAAGGCACCATCACCTTCAACAAGGGGCTGCGTATCGGTTACCTGGACCAGAACGTGTCCATGACCGGCACCCACTCCATGGTGGATGAGATGCTGGACCAGGACGAACCCGTGACCAATGCGATCCGCGCCTATGAACACGCCGTGGCCCGACAGGTGGACGACCGTACCATGCAGCAGGCCGTGGACCGGATGACCGAGCTGAACGCGTGGGACCACGAAGCACGGGTGAAAAGCCTGCTCTTCCGCTTCGGCCTGCGCGACATGGAGCAACCCGTGAACACCCTCAGTGGCGGGCAGCAGAAGCGCCTGGCCATGGCCAAGGTGCTCATCAACAAACCCGATGTCCTCATCCTCGACGAGCCCACCAACCACCTCGACCTGAATATGATCGAGCAGCTGGAGGAGGAGCTGAACACGCCGAACATGACCTTGTTGCTGGTCACGCACGACCGGTACTTCCTGGACAACGTGTGCGACGAGATCATCGAGATGGAGTTCGGGGAGTTCACCCGGTTCAAGGGCAACTACAGCTATTACGTGGAGAAGAAGGCGCAACTCGATGAGGTGCGCGACGCCACGCAACAGCACCTGCGCGGCCTGATGCGGAGCGAATTGGAATGGGTGCGCAAGATGCCGCGTGCGCGAGGCACCAAGAGCAAAAGCAGGCTGGACAAGTTCGAGGAGATCAAGGCCCAGGCCACCCGGAAGTTCGATCGCGACGATGTGCGCATCGAGGTGAAGACCGAACGGCTCGGCGGCAAGGTGATCGAGGCGCGCAACCTCACCAAGGCGTTCGGTTCGCCCGAGGCACCGGAGAGCTACAAGCCCATCGTAGCGCACTTCAGCTACTCCCTCAAACGCGGCGACCGCATCGGCATCGTAGGACCGAACGGCATCGGCAAGAGCACCTTCATCGACCTGCTCGTGGGCCGCTTGAAACCAGACCAAGGCACCGTGAGCATCGGGGACACGGTGATCCTGGGCACCTTCGACCAACTCGGTCTGCAACAGGGCGAGGACAAGCGGATCATCGAGGTGGTGCGCGACATCGCCGAGATGATCCCCCTGAACAAGGGGCGTACGCTCACAGCATCGGCCTTGCTTGAACGTTTCCTCTTCGACAAGGAGAAACAGTATCAATACGTGAGCACGTTGAGCGGCGGGGAGAAGCGGCGACTGCACCTGTGCACCGTATTGATGAAGAACCCCAACGTCCTCATCCTCGACGAGCCTACGAACGACCTGGACATCCCCACCCTGAACGCGCTGGAGCAATTCCTGGTCGACCTGGACGTGTGCTTGTTGATCGTGAGCCACGATCGCTTCTTCATGGACAAGCTCTGTACCAAACTACTGGTGTTCGAGGGCCAGGGGAAGATCAAGGAATGGGTGGGATCGTATACCGAACTTCGCGAGAAGCAGAAAGAGGAGGCCGAGCGAGCGCGACCTACCAAGACATCCGCATCCCGTACCACCAGCGACAGCCCCACGGACCCGACAGTGGCAGCCGTGGATCCAACGGCGACCGGGGCGAAGAAGAAACTCACCTATGCGGAACGGCTGGAGCTGCAGCGAATAGACAAGGAGATGCCGCTGCTTGAAGCGCGAAAGGAGGAACTTCTGATCATCATGGCCGCCGGCGGCACGGACCACCACAAGATGATGGAGCATTCCATCGAATTGGAACGGGCCATCAAGGACCTTGACCGCATGACCGATCGCTGGTTGGAGTTGAGCGAGCGGTCTTGAGTGCGATCCGGCAACGGGTGATCCGCAGCCAACCGCACCCCTCAGAACTTCGCACAAGGCACGATCCGCCGTTTGCTCGCGGCCCGCTTCCTATGCCTGGATACGATCTCGTATCCAATGGTGAGCTCGTGGGCACCGCCGGAATGCGCGGCCAAGCGCGAGACCGTCACATCATAGCTATACCCGATCCGCATGTCCTCGATGATCGTGCCGACCAGGATGGCCACCGCATCGTTGTTCGCATACCCTGGGGCATAACGCTTGAACAAAGGCAGACCACGGTACCACAGGCCGAAGAACACCGGTTCCCGCTCGAAGTACATGCCGAGATCCAACTGATCGTACTTCTGTTGGGCCTTGTAGTTGAAGGCGAAGACGAAGCTTTGTGGGTTCTTCCGCACCACGGGGGTACGTACGGTCACCCGATAACCGCCATGCATGCTGAACTTCATCGGAACGCGTGCCTCGTTAAGGAGCAATGATTGGTTCGGCCTGTTCATGTGATGCAGTGCAGCACCCAGCCAGAGCTTGGGCGTGAAGAACAGAAGGCCCGATCCGATATCCGCATAGCCGACGTTCGTTCCATCCATGTTCTCGTAGGTACCCACCGTACCGCCCCTTGCCAGTTGATCACCGAACACAAGCCGGGAATAGTCCACG
Source organism: Bacteroidota bacterium (assembly GCA_963169535.1). Classification (GTDB taxonomy): domain Bacteria; phylum Bacteroidota; class Bacteroidia; order Flavobacteriales_F; family PHOS-HE28; genus PHOS-HE28. The sequence continues at coordinate 35,090 of CAUJED010000129.1, forward strand.
GCATGCTGCACCCAACCCAACTGTAGTGCAGGCCGCAGGAACACCTTACGCTTCAACTGGAACTCATAGGCGTACTGCCCGGTGATGCTGGTGTACCGCAATGCTCCGGTGCCTGCACGGTCATGGTGCACCATCAGTCCAAGACCACTGTTCAGGCCGCTCAGATTGTGGTCCACCGCGAAGTTGGCGGTCATGAAGGCACCTGGGATCGCGGGCCATTGATCACGGGCCACGAGACCGAACCGCGTCTGCAGTCCTGTCCCCGCGAAAGCAGGATTCACATAGGTGGGTGTCGCATAGAATTGCGTGAGCTGAGCGTCCTGTGCGGCGACCCGCGACAACAACGCCCAACCCAGCAAGACGGATGCTACGCCCCTACTTCTCATTCCGTGTCAAACCATGGACATCGTGTACCGGTTGCATGGTGATGTCCAGGCTCATCTCCCGCGAACCATCTTGTGCCACCGCCTTCACCACGCTCGACAGGGCCGTGAATCCAGCAGCCTCCACACTCATCTGGTACTCCTGCTGTGGCTTCAGGATCATCAGGAAACGGCCTGTGCGCTCGTTCGAGTTGTAGATACCGACGATCTCTTCTCCCGAGCTGTCCGTAAGTATGATGCGCGCCTTGATGGGCTCATCGCTCGCATCGGCCACCACACCATGCACGACCATATGGTCCAGCTGAGTGTTGGGGAACGTGACCTGGTAGATGTCCTGCATCCCCATCCCTTCCGATCGTTCACTGCTGAAGTAACCGGTCCGACCATCCTCGCTTAGACTGAAATAGATGTCGTCGTTCACCGTGTTCAGCGGGTAACCCATGTTCTCCGGTTCCGACCAGCCGTTCATATCGGCATCGGTGAGCACGGTCTTGAAGATGTCGTACCCCCCCATGGTCCCATGGCCATTGGACGAGAAGAACAAGGTGGTCCCGTCGCTGTGCATGAATGGTGCATCCTCATCATACGGCGTATTCACGGTGGGGCCGAGGTTCAACGGCAGGCTCCATTCACCGCTCGGAAGCCTCCGAATGCGGTACAGGTCGCGGCCACCAAAGCCACCGGGTCTGTCGCTGGTGAAATAGATCTCCTGGGATCCTGGGGCGATGCTGGCACTGGGTTCATGATGCTCGGAGTTGATCCGAGCGGTCATCAACTCGGGCTGTTGCCATTTCCTGGCATGCATCCGTGCTTCGTACAGGTCGCCGCTCACCAAGTTCTGCTGGGTGCGGTACACGATCATCGAGCTACCGTCCGGGCTGAGGCCGACGGTCGCATCATGCACCAAGGTGTTCAGCGGAGCCCCTGCGTTCACCGCGTTGGTCCACACTTCGTCGATCCGTCTGGCCATGTAGATATCCTCGAACCACTGCCCGTACGGATCCTTCATGTTCCCGGTGGTGCCTTCGCGTCGTGAGGTGAAATACATCGTATTCCCATCCGCAGTGACCAACGGGCAGTAGTCATGCGCGGGCGAATTCACCATGGCACCCATGTTCCGGATCTCCAGTTCGACCGGTGCACCGATACGCTCTTGCGCTGTGTGGATCATCCTTCGCCGCCGCTCGACCTCCGCATCCTCCACCATTCGTCCGCTCTTCTGCACATAGCGATCAAGAAGGCTCAACGCCTCTTCGAAACGCTGCTGGCGATGACGAGCCACCGCCAGTTCGAAGAAGGATTCGGTATACCCCCCCTCCACACCACGCTCGAAATACTCCACAGCCCGATCCTTCTTGCCAGGGATATTGGCATAACAGACACCCAGATCATGTTGGACCTCGGTGAAGAGTGGATCGACCGGCAACAGTCGCTTATAAAGCTTCGCAGCTTCCTCATGGTCCTCCGAGGCCAGCAACATCTTAGCCTCATCGAGCATTTGATAGTGCACTTTCTTGTAGCCCTTCTGCGCCATGGCACAAGAGCACAGGAACAACACGAAGGCAGTGGTGTAGGATCGATTCATGATCTCAACGGAGTAGTGTGACATCGCCTTTCATCGTGGTCTCGCGACCGTCGCTGAACTTGGCGTAGGCTTTCCAGACATAGACATCCTGCTTGGCGGGCTGGCCTCGGTAGTAGCCATCCCAACCGACCTTCACATCCTCGGTCACGAACAACAGTTCGCCCCAACGGTTGAAGACCTCCAGCTTGTAATCCTCCACCCCTTGATACAGGGGGAAGAAATGGTCGTTCGTGAAACTCCGGGGATCGTAGATCCCATCGTTCGGCCCCGTGCTGTTCGGGGTGAACGCGTTCGGGAACTGGATCTCACCAGCGGCCGTGGCCGTGACCAACTCCTCGATCAGGAAGGTATCCGGGCAGTTCCATGCATTGTTCGCGATCAAGCTCACGTCGTAGGTCCCTGCCCCCTGGTAATAGTGCACCGGGTTCAACTCAGCGGAGGTGGTGCCATCACCGAAATCCCAGGTATAGGTGGTCGCATTGGCGGACAGGTTATAGGTGAACACCGGTTGCGATGGAACGACCACTTCCGTCGGCTGTAAGGTGAAGAAGGCCATGGCACGCGGATGCACCACCACGGAATCCACTTTGGTGAACGTATTCGTCATCCCGCCTATCCCAGTGGCCACCAAGGTCACCGTGTAGGTCCCTGGTACGTTGAAGATGTAGGTGGGGTTATCCGCGGTACTGGTGCCCCCATCGCCAAAGCTCCAGTGGTAGCTCACCCCCTGCAGGCTCGTATTGGTGAAGCTTACGGAAAGGGGGGCGCAACCACGGCCTTGACCCAGGAAGCTTGCCGTTGGCAGTGGCGGGGTGATGGTGACCACCTGGGTCGCCGTATCCGCACAATGGGAACCACTCACCACCAACGTGATGGTGTACGTACCCCAGGTGCTGTAGGTGTGCGTTCCCGGTGCAGCCACTGTGGACACCTCGCCATCGCCGTACGACCACGCATGGGACCAAGGGCCCGGCGAGCTATTGTTGAGCACCAGGACATCGGCCGCCGGGAACTGCTGCATGTTCGGCGTGGCCTGGAACGCCGCCGAGGGCACTGGTGCGATGATGACCGTGTGTGAGACCGTGCTGGTGCATCCGAACGCCGACGTTGCGGTGAGCGTGATCGTCCGGAGCATGTCCGCCGTGGTGTTGTTCACATAGGTGTATGGTGGCTCATTCCCAACAAGGATGGTCCCATCGCCCATGTCCCACTGGTAGGCCGCTGCACCGATGCTCAGGTTCTCCAGATCCACAGCGAAGGGCGAGCAAACGACGCTATCCACCACAAAGGCCGCTTCGATGGCCGGATAGACCTGTATCTGTGTGGAGGCGGTGTCCGTGCAACCGTGATCCGATGTGGCGATGAGCAGCGGATCCATGACCACGGGAGCTCCTGTGGTGTTCGTATAGGTATGCGCCGTGTTCCCCGGACCCGCACTGGTACTGGTGCCATCACCGAAGACCCAATCCAAGGTGGATGCACCGAGGCTCAGGTCCTGGAACGTCACGGTCAACGGCTGGCATCCTGCCTGCACACCCGGGACGAACTGGGCGATCGGTTGTGGATGCACGTGGATCGTGGCCACCGCGGTATCGGAACAGCCGTAGGGCGAAGTGGCCACCATGGTCACATCGAACGACCCATCGGACAAGCCTTGGTTCATGTACGTATGCGTTGGCGCCGTGGCCGTGGAGGACTGGCCATCACCGAAGTCCCAGGTGTACGTACCCGCCCCGCTGCTCACGTTGGTGAACGCGACCGGCAGCGGCGCACAACCTGAAGTGTCCGAGACGAAAGCGGCCGTCACCGCCGGGAACACCTGCAGCTGCGTGCTCGCAGTAGCGACACAACCATGGTCCGTGGTCACCGACAAGTTCACCGGGTAGGTCACGGATCCAGGTCCCGCGTAGTTGTACCAGGTATGGGTGTGTTGGAAAGCCGCGGTGTCGCCACTGATGCCATCGCCATAGTTCCAGTGCATGTGGTCGCCCCCTGTGGATGTGTTCGTCAGCGTGGCTACCAAGGGATGGCAACCGCTGACCGGGGCCAACGTGAACTGGGCCGTTGGCAAGGGGAACACCGTCACCTGATCATAGGTGGTGTCCGTACATCCGAAGGCATTGGTCCCGACGAGGGTGATCGGATACACCACGTCAGCATCGGTCGTATTGAAGTAAATGTGCACTGGCGAAGGGCCACTTCCGATGGATCCATCACCGAAATCCCATTGATAGGCAACCGCTCCCACCACGGCAGGGAACGTCACTGTATGCGGGCTACATCCACTGTCCGGCTGTGCCACGAAAGTGAAGTCCGGCGTGGGGTATGCCATGATCTGTTGCACCAGGGTGTCGGCACATCCCGCGTTGGAAGTCGCGATCAATCGGACCTGATAGGTGGCCAGGAAGAGACTGGTGTTCACGAACACGTGCGATGGCGACATGGCCGTGCTCGTGGTGCCATCGCCGAAGTCCCAGGCATAGGCATCGGCGCCCGTGCTGGTATTGGTGAAGTCCACGGCCAAGGGCGCACAGCCCGGTGTTGCATTGTGCGCGAACATCGCCTGCACCCCCGGCGCCACCGTGACCTGCGAGGTGGTCGTATCCGCGCATCCGAAGGCCGACGTCATGACCAAATGCACGGTGTACACAGTATCCGTTGTTCCCAGGTTGAGGTAGGTGTGGGTCGGGGCATGATCGTTGGAAGCGCCCCCATCCCCGAACGTCCAAATGGCATTGACACCACCCACGCTCGTGTTGGAGAAATTCACCGTGTGCGGGGAACATCCCAGCACATCATCGGGCACGAACGCAGCTTGGGGCCTGGGTTCCACCACCACGGGCAAAGTCCCCGTTCCGCTGCAGTAGGGTGTGGTCACCACCAGGGAGACCACGTACCCCGCCGGTGTGGCGTACAGGTGATCCGGAGCTTGCACGGCAGAGGTGTTACCATCGCCGAAGTCCCAAGCCCAGCCGGTGATCGGGTTCCCAGGCTCGGTCACCGTGAGGTCCGCGAACTGCGCCGCCACACCCTCGCACACGTTCTGCGCACCGATCTGCACCTGCGGCGGTTCATACACATGCACTACCCTGGTGGCGATGTCCGCGCAGCCCTGCCCGTTCAATACCCGCAAGGTGATGGTGTACGCACCAGGGGCACCGTAGTAGTGCGGCGGTGGATCCTGATCGGTACTGGTGGTGCCATCGCCGAGATCCCATTGATAGGTGACCCCGTTCACGCTTTGGTTGGTGAAGGCCACCGTGAGATCGTTGCATGCCGCATCGTTGTCCACGACGAATGCCGCTGTAGGGCTGGGAAGTACATTCACCACCACCGATGCGGTATCGGCACAGCCCGCGGTGGCCCCCTGGATGCTGGCGGCGTACAGCACGGTATACGTACCTGCGGCATTGTACGTCTGGGCCTGATCGCCCGCCCCCGTCCATTGGAATCCACTGCCCGTGCCGAAGTCCCATTGGAAATAGTTCGCACCACCCGTGGTGGTCTCATTGAAGTACACTGTTTCGCCGGCACATACCGGGTCCGGGGTGGCGGTCAATGAAACCGAAGGAGGCGGAACGATATTGATGGTCACATACGCCGTATCGATACCACAGTAATTGCTGTCCAACAGCATCACTTGGTAACTACCGATACCGGGGTACTGGATCGTGCGCGGAAAGGTGGGCGGCCACGGGGTCCAATTGATGATGCTATCATGACCCGCCCCCCAGTAGTCACCGAAGTTCCAGTACTCGTAGCGTTGGTAGATGTTCCCTTGATTGAAACAGTTCCGGTCGGTGGTATTGGCGAAGGTCACCGTACGGTCGGGCCAGCAGAGAAGCGTTGCGCTCGGCGCGATGCTGGCATCATCGATATCCCAGATCCGGATCGGGTTGAAGGTGGCGAAGCTGGAGCCGCCCTGGAGCGTGTTGCAGGTGTTCTCGGCCGTAAGGCGCACGGTGGTCTCGCAGTTCACCGTACCCTGCTGGTAGGTGTGCGATATGGTCTGCCCCCAGTTGGTATGGTCGAAGGTGAGCAAGGGCGACCCATCGCCGAAGTCCCATGTGAAGGTGGTATTGGGCGAGACATTGGTGCTGCTATTGGTGAAGAGCACCGCCTCCGGGGCGCACACCTGGGTCAACCCACCCACCGGGATCTGGATCGATGCGCTCGTGCTCTCCTCCATCACCAAGGTGCCGGTGACCGTACAACCCGTGGCGATCTCGGTGAAGACCACGGTGTACTCGGCCACGGCCGATGCATACACGTGGCTCACCGTCTGCGGGGCCACGAGCGAGGCGCCAGTGTGGATCGGGCTCCCATCACCCCAATCGATCGTGAAGCTGCCAACAGCCTGTGGCGATGCGATGAGCAGGGCGTAATTGGTGCCAGAGCAACTGTACCACATCGGCGTGGCCGAGGGGGTTCCATAATAATCGAACAGGAGTGGACACTGCCCCCATGCGGCGGAGGCCATGATAGCCGCCACCAGCGATGTCACCGCCTTGCGGAACCTCAGGAGCGTTGGGTATCCCACACGCCCTCATACGCACCGCCCCGTGATCGGGTTACCCCCATTCATACCGCACCTCCACGGCAACCCTGGGGACCGAAGGCCGTATGAACGGCGCAATGCCCCCCTACCCGGGCTTCCGTTGAAAATTCCGACCGTATGGAACACTTCGACCTTTGTGTGATCGGTGGCGGACCCGCCGGATACGCGGCAGCCATGCGCGCCATCGACCTGGGGAAACGCACCCTTCTGATCGAGCGTGACCGCATCGGTGGCACGGGCATCTTCAATGGCGCACTCGCATCCAAGACCCTCTGGGAGGTGGCGAACCGTGTATCCAGCACCAACGCGCTCATGCGCACCCGAGGCCGTGAACCATTCAGCCTGAGCTGGGAAGAAGTGGGCAAAGCGATGAACGAGGCCATCTTCGAACGCAAATACCTCTACGCCTGCCACATGCAGATGCTCGCCAACAACAAGGTGGGCCCCTTGCTGTTCCGGCATGAACGCGGCAGCGGTCGGTTCCTCAGCCCACATACGGTACGCATCGAACGCCCCGGCTACAGCACGGACATCCAGGCCGACCACTTCATCGTGGCCACTGGAAGCAGGCCCCGCACCGTCGCCGAGATCCCCGTGGATGAACAGCACATCTACACCAGCGACGGCATCTTCGGCATCGAGGAACTCCCACGCAGCATCGTCATCATCGGCGCCGGGGTCATCGGTTGTGAGTTCGCCACCATCTTCTCCAATCTCGGGGCTACACAGGTACACCTGATCGATCGTGCCGACCGCATCCTCCCCTTCGAAGATGCCGATGTCTCAGAGCTCGTTGCCCGGAACCTCGAACGAAAAGGGGTGATCATCCATCGGGCGGCGAAACTCGAACATATCGCGGTGGAGCAGGGAGCTGTTCGCTATGAGCTCTCCTACGCCGATGGGCGCCATGAGACCGTTCGCGTGGAAAAGGCCTTGCTCTCCGTTGGTCGCACACCGAACCTCGAGGGCCTCGGGCTGGAACGAACGGGACTCCAGCCGGACCCCAGAACAGGTTCGATCCATGCTTCCGACACACGCACCGCCCTACCTCACATCCATGTGGTGGGTGATGCCACGGGTACCAATATGCTGGTGAACCTGGGCGAGATGGAAGGCCGGCATGCCGTGGAGCGGATCTGGGCGGAAAAGACGGAACCGCTCAGCTACGACAATGTCAGCACGATCATGTTCCTTGACCCCGAAGTGGCAGGGGTGGGATCGAACGAGCAAGACTGCCAGAAACGCGGTATCGCCTACCGCATGGCCCGGATCGACTATTCATGCCTGGCGCGTGCCATCGCCATGCGGCGCACCCAGGGATTCTTCAAAGTACTTGTGACCAATGATGCGGAAATGCGCGTGCTCGGCATGCGCGCGGTGGGGGAACATGCCTCCAGCGCGATCCAAGCCGTGGCCCTGATGATCCGCTCGGGAACACCCATCCATGAACTCTCCGAACTGGTCCACCCCCATCCAAGCATCACCGAAGGCGTGCAGGAATGTGCCCGCATGCTGTTGGGGCACAGCCTGTTCAAACCAACGGTGTTCGAGGACCGCATGCAGTGCTACACGTGGACCCCTCCTGCGCTGAGCGATGCGGAAGCGGCCTGAGCCTATGGTTCGCCCGGATCGCTGAACGCCGTGTTGTTCACGAAATCCATGTCCGTCAGCGAGTTCAGGAAAGCCAGCAGGTATTGCTTCTTCTCCGGGGTAAGCTGAAGGCCACCCGCCGTGTACTTCATGTTCGGATCAACGGTGGCCGATGCGTGCCCTCCTGAGTTGTAGTGTTCCACCACCTCCTCGAGCGTGGCGAAACGTCCATCGTGCATGTAGGGCGCGGTCAGTGCTATGTTGCGCAACGTCGGTGTCTTGAACATGCCCATATCCTGCGCCAAACCCGTGATACCGCCCGCACCCAGGTCCGTGAACACGCTATCCAGGCCGTTGTTGTGCAGCGCTCCGTCCGTGAAACGCCCTCCCGCGAACGGGTGACAATGGAAACAATCGAATCCGCCCTGGCCTAAGGGCACCGCAGGCGGATAGCCCCCTTCCATATCCCAGAGGGTCAGGCCCATGGTGGCCTCGAACGACAGCAAGCCTTCTCCCCGCTGATACTTATCGAACGGAGCGTTCCCACTGATCATGGTGCGCATGAACTGTGCGATGGCCTTCGCCACGAGCAGGGAATCGATCGTACTGGTGCCGAACGCACCCAGAAAGAGGTCCGGATACGCATCATGGGCTTGCAACTTGGCCATCGCTTGCGGCCAGGTCTCATGCATCTCGATCGGATCACGCACGGGGCGTAACACCTGTTCCTCCAACGTGAGCACGCGTCCGTCCCAGAAATACCGGGTATCCCATGCCAAGTTCGCCAAGGCCATGGAATTACGTGTCCCTTGGAACCCATCGATGCCCGTGCTCACCCGATTCCCATTGTCCGTGAAGGCTGCCGCTGGCGCATGGCACGATGCACAGGACATGGTGTTATTCCCGGACAACAACTCCTCATAGAACAGGAAGCGCCCCAGCGCAATACCCTCCACGGTGAACGGATTGTCCGCAGGGATGGGCATCGGCGGGAAGTTCGCTGGAACCGGCACGAACGCCGGTGTGGCAGGCATAGGCGGAACCGGTGTCGGTGCAGGCGGCGGACCATCATCACGCTTGCAGCCCACTGAAACAACGATGATGGACAGCACGATCAACGAATGGGTTCCGATCTTCATGGCAATTGGTCGAGAGAGCGTTCGTCGGTGAGCGCATGGAGGAAGGAGACCAGGTCCGTACGCTGTTGATCCGAAAGTGTAAAGCTCGACATCAGCGGGCTTCGGTTCAAGTGAGGCAGCCCACCGGATGCGAAATGATCCACCACCTCCTCGAGGGTGGCCATGGCGCCATCGTGCATGTACGGCGCGGTGAGCGCCACATTCCGCAGGGTGGGCACCTTGAACTTCCCCACATCGTCCGGATCGAGGCTGATCCTGGCACGACCCACATCGGTATACTCCAGGTACTGCCCGATGTTCTGGTAGCTGTGGTCGCTCAAGTCGAAGCCACCATGGCAGGCCGTGCAGTTCAGCACCGGGCCGCTGAACAGCTGCCAGCCTCTCAACTCCTCCTCGGTCAAGGCGTGGACATCGCCCTGATAGTAGAACCGATCGAACCGCGACCAGCCGCTGATCAAGGTGCGCTCGTAGGCGGCGATGGACCGGGTGATCACGTATGGATCCAACGCCCGACCATAGGCCAGCTGGCTCAAGCGGTGAAGCTCCACCGCACCGGCCAGGCGCTCCGCAGCACCTTGCAACGTGTGATCCATTTCGGTGGGTTCCTGGACCGGCGCGATCACCTGGGCCTCCAGGGTGGGCACGCCACCATCGCGGAACAAGGCCGGGTGATAGGCCACATTCGCCAAGGTGGGTGCATTGCGCATGCCCACACGGCCATCGACCCCCTCGCTCAAGGACAGCGTATCGCTGAACGCATGAGCAGGCCGGTGGCAACTCGCACAGGACACCGTGCCATCGCGCGACAGACGAGCATCGAAGAAGAGGGCCTTGCCGAGCGTAACGGATGCCTGCGTCATGGGGTACTCCGAAGGGACCTCGGGCACCGGAGCTCCGGGGGGCAGTGCCCACACATAGGGCGTATCGTGCTCGCCGACCGTTAGGCCTGGATCCTTGCGGCAGGCCAGCAATGCCATGCCCAACAGCAGGTATGCACAGGTCCTCTTCACTCCGGAATGAAGCTATGCACGATGTTCTCCGTGAGCTTCAACGCCAGCGTATGAGCGGGATCACTGCCATGCGATGCGTTCTCCACGGCAAGGTCAAGTGTGTCCGAGGCCGAGTGGAAGAAACGATCCACCGCGAGCTCCAGCACCAGTTCGCTGGTGCCGCCTGCCGTGATCGAAAGCGATGAGGCCAGGGGCAGGTCGAACACACGATAGCACACGTTCATGCCGGTGTGCATGGAGAAGGGCTGTAGCACAGGTCCTGTACCCGTGCTGGTGGTATCGTACTTCCCATCGAACATCACGAAACGATAGCCGGACCCCCAACTCCAATACGTCCCATGCGACAGGCTCAGCGGGTGGCCCGAGGCGTAGTTGATCGGATCCACGTCGTTCAACGCTTGTGGCACGCCAAGGCCCATACCCAGACCAGACCATGTTCCCGTAGGCAACCCGCTCCACACCGCGGTATCGCCGCCATGCAGCATATCGAACAACTCCACATCCTTCACCGTGGTGGCCCCTGAGCCGTTCACCAGCTGCACGTTACCCAGATAGAACTTCAGCATCTCCACCTTCACCCGATAGCCGCTCACGTTCTCATACGTCTGGTGAAGCGCGAACGGTACGCCATTCCATGTAGGTTTGATGATCAGCTTCAAACTCCCGGTGGTAGGCGTGGGTACAGGATCAGGCTCCACGGTGTCGTCCGGACGACAGGTGACCAGGACGAGCGGAAGGATGAGCGCGAGGACGGTCCTGCTGAGGGTGGACATCATACGTATGCTTTAACTGGCTCCGGGTTGACCGGCATCATACAAAGTTAGGGCATTGCGCAGGGGGTGGCAGTGATGTTCATCACCCGATCCATGACCGGAATAGCAAAGCTATCTTGCCCTCCTACGATGTTCCGCGTACTTCATAGTTCGGCTGGTGCAGGCAAGACCCATGCCCTGGTGAAGCACTACCTGACCCATTGCTTAGGCACCAGCGACCACGGGGCCTACCGCCACGTGCTGGCGCTCACCTTCACCAACAAGGCCGCCGCCGAGATGAAGGGGCGCGTGATCGGCTACCTCGAAGGCCTGGCGAAAAGCGGGGCCTATGACGGTGCCCTGGCCGATGTGGCCGAGCAGCTCAAACAACAAGCCGGCATCGACGACAAAGAGCTCGGTCGCCGGGCGAGCGTGGTGCTCAGCCACATGCTGCACCATTGGGAAGATGTGGCCATCAGCACCATCGATGCCTTCACGCGCCGCGTGGTGAAGCCCTTCGCACGGGACCTGCGCATGGACCAGGACCTGCGCATGACCACCGAACAGGACCACTACCGGCAGGAGGCGGTGAACACCTTGATCGACCGCGCCGGGGACGATGCGCACATCACCGAGCTCCTGACCCAGGCCTGTTCCCAACTCCTGCTCGAAGAACGCCCATGGGACCCCACCAAGCCGCTGATGGACCTGAGCCGGGAACTGCTCAATGAACGGTCCATCGGTCCATTGATGGAACTGCGCGAGTGGACCCTGCAGGACATGACCGCGTTGATGGAGCGCCTGAACAAGGAGACCAAGGAGTTCCGCGACAAAGCACGGGCCATCGGACGGGATGCCGTGGACCTCTTCGAACGTGCTGGCATCCGCAAGGAGGACATCGCCTACAGTGGTGCCATCGTCGGGTACTTCCGAAAGCTGGCGGACTTCTCCGGCGAATGGCCATCCGCAGGTCCCCATACCCGCGCCCCCATCGAAAAGGGGAAATGGAACTCCGCCAAGGCCACCGCAGACACCATCGCTGTGCTGCAAGGCTTGGCTGCGCGTGCCACCGCGCTCTTCAACGCATCGGAAAGCCTGTGCGAAGAGGGGCTGAGAACATACCAGGTCCAACGTTCAGTGGCTCGTGAACTGCTCCCCACATACGCCCTGCACAGCCTCGACACCTCGTTGGAAGAACTGAAGAACGAGGATGGCGTGGCCTTCTTCAGCGACCTCACCCGCCGTGTGGCCGAGGTGGTGAAGAACGAACCGGTCCCCTTCATCTATGAGCGCCTCGGTGAACGCTACCGCCATTTCCTGATCGACGAGTTCCAGGACACCTCCCTGCTCCAATGGAACGCCTTGCTCCCGCTCCTCGAGAACGCCCTGTCCACCGGAGGCAGTGTGTTGCTCGTTGGCGATGGGAAGCAAGCCATCTACCGCTGGCGCAACGGCGAAGTACGCCTCTTCGTGGAGCTTCCATCACTCTTCGGACTGGACCGGACCGACGACGCCCAGGTGCAACGCGAAGCGACCCTGCGACGCACCTATGTGGAAGGCGAACCGCTCGCACACAACCGACGCTCCGCACAACGTGTGATCGCGTTCAACAACGCGCTCTTCAACGAACTCCCAAGCGTGCTTTCACCGGCCTTGCAGAAGGTGTACCACGCCCAGGAACAGCAGCATTGGCGGAACGACCTGGGCACCGTACGCATCACCCTGGACAAGGAGAAGAACTCCGGAGCGGAACTGCAGAACGCCATCGCACACCATGCGTTATCCACGCTAAAGGAAGCACTGGCGAACGGATACGCACCCGGCGATGTGGCCGTGTTGGTGCGATCCAAACGCACGGGTCGCCTCATCGCCGAACACCTTCTTGAACATGGCTTCCCGGTCCTGTCACCCGATGGACTTCAGCTGGCCGCCGACCCCGCCGTACAATTACTCGTGGAATGCCTTCGGCATCTGGTACAAGGTGATGACATCAGTGCCGCACGGGCCCTTCAATGGCATGCCATCCTTTCGAACACCACCGATGCGAACACACCCATCGGCTGGTCGATCCCCCTTGGCTCCAAGGGGAGGCCAGAGGCCACCCGAGCGCTGAAGGCCCTCCTTACCGAACACCGCGCCACCACGCTGAAGACCTCGCTGACGGCCTTCGTGGACGGGCTGGCCCGTGGCTTCGGCTTGTGTCCCGGAGAGGACAGCACGCTCCTCACCTTCCTGGACGAAACGCACGCCTGGAGCACGGCCAACACACAGGACATCATCGGCTTCCTCGAACACTGGGACCGGACAGGTGGTGACCGGAGCAATGCTGCTGCGGACGGAACGAATGCCATACAGGTGATGACCGTTCACAAGTCCAAGGGCCTGGAATTCCCCGTGGTGATCGTGCCAGATGCGCGCATGGTATCTTCTCGCGTACACAGCGAGCTGCTCTGGATGGCGCCCGGCGATGCCGTTCCCGAACTGGAACAGGCGTTGGTGCGGGAAAGCACGGTGCTCCGCGAACTCGGCATGGCCGAACTGATAGAGGAACACAGCCTCCGCGAACTGGACGCCCTCAACCTCCTGTACGTGGCCTTCACACGGGCCAGTCAGCAACTGCATGTCTTCGTACCCCACGCCACCGACACCGTCACCAAAGCGCTGACCGCCTTCGTGGACGCCAGACCCGACCTGACCTTCACCGCCATGGAGCCCGCTGCCCAGGGCGAGGTCAAGGAGCCGGACCAGGCCTGGCTCCTGCGCGATGTGGCCACGCCCGAGATCGGAGTGCCTTGGAGCATACGCACCGAAGGCAAGGACGCACGGGACGCACGGGCCGAGCGCGATCGTGGCACCACGCTGCATGCCATCATAGCCGCCACCACCACTGCCGCCGACCTGCCCGCCGCACTGGCCAATGCCGTGGCACGCGGTGCCCTGGACACTGAAGAAGCCCAAGCACTGGAACCGCGACTTGCAGCGATGATCGGTGCGGAGCCCCTGTGCAAATGGTTCGCCCCAGGCGCGGATGTACGGTCCGAAGCCGCGATCATCACCGCCGATGGACATGGCCTTCGCCCCGACCGGGTGCTCCGCGACAGCCATGGCACACATGTGCTCGAGATCAAGACCGGCCAACGCGCCAGCACACATGCACAACAACTCCGCACCTATCTCGACGTGATCCGTTCCATGGATGGAACGCCGGTGACCGGGCTGATCTGGTACTTGATGGACGGTGGTTCGCAACCGGTGACCTGATGGCCATGGAGTGGACCTTGGCCCCGTTCCACGCGCTCCGCCCGGCGGACATCCATGCGGTGTTCGCACTGCGGTCCAACGTGTTCATCGTAGAACAGCGATGCCCCTACCCCGACGTGGATGACCTGGACCTCGACGCCCTTCACTTGCTGGGCAGCAAGCCCGACATGGGCCTTGTGGCGTATGCACGGATCATTCCACCGACCGGTGACGAGGTCCCGCACATCGGGCGCGTGGTGGTACGCGCCGACCACCGGGGCCAGGGGCTCGGTCATGAGCTCCTGCGGATCGTGCTCGTCCACCTTCAACACCGATTCGGAAGCCCCCGCAGTGCGCTCGCTGCGCAGCAGCACCTGCAAGCATTCTACGAACGACACGGCTTCCGCACCACGAGTGATGCCTATGACCTGGATGGGATCCCGCACGTGGACATGGTCCACACCGGGGCACCATCAACGTAGAAGCGAGAAATGCCCGCTGTACTCCTTGCGCATCGGGCCGTATTCCCCGATGCGAACAAGGTAGGTGTACACCCCCTGCGGCAGGCCATCACCATTCCACGCGGCCTTGGGATCCGTGGTGCGGAACCGTTCAACACCCCAGCGGTCCATGATCACCAGCTCATATTGACGCGCCCCGGTCACCAACGGAAGGAATGTATCATTCAACCCATCACCATCGGGGGTGAACACCGTTGGCGCATAGAAGAGATGATCGGAAACAAAGACCATGCGTGTGGCCGAAGACCTGCAATTCGCTCCGCTCACCACCGTCTGGGTGACCTCGTACCAGCCTGCATCCTTGAACTCGTAGGTGAATGAAGGCGCCAAGAACACTTCTCCATCCACGGTATACTCCCATGTCACCGCCTGTTCGGCCTGATCCTTCACCTGGACCACGGGATCCAACAAGGACACCTCCTGCGGATCGACCATGAAACCCGCCCTGGGCAAGGGGTACACCTGGACCCCGGACGGCACGGTGAAAGTCCGGGTGCCCACGCAGCCGCTATCCGTACTGGCCGATACCGTTACCGGGTACGTTCCCGGCGCGGTGTAAACATGCTGCAACACGGCTTCCGCGGAGGTGGTTCCATCGCCCAGATCCCAATGATAGGTGATCGGTGTCCAAGCCGTTGCCGTGGCCACGAAGTCGAACTCGGTGTTCACACAACCTTCGGGATCCACCATGGCCTCCAAGGTCAGCTCGGGATGGACCACGACGGTATCCACATGGCCCGCTTCGCAACCGAACTCCTGCACCACCACGGACACCGGGTACACCCCGGGTGCACCGAACGCCGTGGTGACCGCATGGCCAGTACCCACTGTGGGATCCGCCTCTGCACCGAAGGCCCAGGCCACCGTCGCATGCGAGGTGAACCGGCCTTCAACCACCAGGTCCACCGGTGCACCAACACAGAGGATGGGCGGGCGATTGAAGAGCGGATCGAGCGGTTAATGGACATCGAAGGACACCACGTTGGTGTCCGCACAGGGCCATCCGGGGTTCGCGATCAGGGTGATCGCATAGGTTCCTGTATCCGCGTAGGTCCAGGTGGGTTCGTGAAGCGATGAGGTGTCCGCATCGGTACCCGGCACACCGAAATCCCAATGCCAGGTGGCTCCGTTCACGCTACCATTCTCCATGACCACCGTGGTGCCGGTGCATAGGCCTTCCGGTGGCTGTGGGGCCACGACCGCCGAGATGAACGCATCGCACGCCACCACATCGAAACGCAGGTCGCGGATCACCGCGCTCAACAACTGGCCATTGCGGAACTCCTGCACCCGCACGGCCACGGCGAAGGAGCCCAGCAGCGTTGGGTGCACGGTAAGCGCACCGGTGGTAGGGTCGATGGCCAGCCCTGGAGCACCATCCATCGGATACGCGCCGCTGTAGCCCGGTGCCCACACCACCGAAGGATATGGCGGTGCCGGTGCCGTGGGCATCGGATCGTTCCCCGTTCCACCAGCGTACGGCGTTACAAGATCGTAGACGAGCTGATCGCCATCCGGATCCGTGGCCGCATGGTCCACCACCATATCCTGGCCCATGCACAGTGCGATGGCCGGCAACGCCGCGAACCGGGGGCTGCTGTTGGGGCCATCCGCTGCCGGCGGGACCCGCACGGTGCAGGTGAGCCCCTGTAGCATGCCCGTGGCCAGGTTCGTCGTGGTGGGTGTACGGCAGCACCGTTGATAGCTGACCACATAGCCGGTAGCATTCGGTGGTAACGTGATCACCTTCACATACTCCGCCCATGTGGCACAGATCGTGGGAGGGGCCTGCAAGCAGGGGCTCTCCAGCTCCACCTCCATGGTATGCTCTCCCGGGTAAGGCAGGGAATGCACCGAGTTGAAGGCACCTGCCCCATCATACACGGCGATCGTTGCCGTGGCATCGAACCCTGTGTTGTTCGCATTCCCCGGGCCACAATCGCGGTACAGCTTCAAGGTGATCCGGTACTGGTTCCCCGCCAGCTTATCGTAGTACATCTCCCCACCGAGCACATGTGTGCTCCATGCCTGGGTCGATACCAGCATGGCGAAGCCGATCAGCAGGGCACGCACCATTTTCCTGTTAGGACGAAAAGGTAGGGCGAAAAGTCGCTTCGGCCCTTCCATCCAACAGGATACGCTCGGCAGGACCCAAGGACCGGTGCTCAACAGGGTCATGGCACCCTACCCTCCGCACACCATGCCCTGGTCCATTCAGCCTCTTCCGCGACCTCGTATGGCGCGCTGGCGGCAAGCATCTCATGTACGCGCACCAATTCGGGATATGCGGTGGCCGCCACGTGGTGCAAGACCCACCGGCCACCGATCCGCTGCAGCTCATCGAACCGGTCCGAGGCCGTGATCCGATAGAGATGGGCTCCGCCATGCAACCTGCGGTACACCGGGAAGCCTTCCTGTACCAATGCGACACCTGCGCTATCTTCCGCCACGGTGAGAGTTCCTTTCCTTCAACGGTTCGCCAACGTTCTGCTTCAACGGCACCCTGGTCGGCTAGACAAGGTGGCCGTGGTGCTTCCCGGAAAACGAGCCGGACTGCACCTGCGAAGGTATCTGTCCGAGGCGAACGGAGGCCCATTGTGGAGCCCCGAGATCCTTGGCGTGGGACAGTTCCTCGAGCGTACCGCCGGTCTGCCGCAGGGGAACAGCATGGAACTGCTCTTCCTCTTGCACCGGACCTATGCCGCGCTGCTCGGCCCGGAGGCGGACAGCCTCGACCGCTTCTTGCAGTGGGCTCCGGCAACATTGCGCGACCTGAGCGAGGTGGATGCCCACCTGCTCGACCTTAAAACCCTGTACAAAGACCTCCGCGCCTATCACGAACTGGAGGAATGGAGCTTCAGACTTGGCGAACTGAGCCCCGCCCAGCAGCGCGCGAACACCGCATGGCTGGCCACCGGCGACCTTCACCACGCCTTCCATGACCGCATGCGCAGCGAATGCCTGGCCACCTCGGGCTATGTGGCACGCGCGAGCGCCGAACGCACCAAGCAGAAGGTGGACCTGCCCTGGGAATTCATCTGGTTCGCAGGACTGAACGCCTTGGACCCGGCCACCACCGCCACCATCAAGAACCTTCAAGAACAGGGGAGGGCCGAGGTGGCTTGGGATGCCGATCCGTTCTACCTCGATGACCCACGGCAGGAAGCCGGACATTACCTGCGCCGGTCCATCGCCGCCCTGGGGGCCGGAGCGGTTCCTCCACAGGAAAGCATCCGTAAGCATCCGCGGCACATCCAACTCGTGGAAGCGCCACATGCGCTGGCACAGGTCGCCTTCGTGGCCCAGTACCTCACCGAGCTCAGTGCGGAGGATCGTGCCAACACCTCCGTGGTGCTCGCCCAGGAAGACCTGCTGACCCCCTTCCTCGAGCGCCTGCCCGCACACCTCGGGCCAATGAACGTGACCATGGGCATCCCGCTCACGAGCACCCCCATCCACGCCCTCACCGAGTGCTACCTCGACCTGTTGCTCCATGCTCCTGCCCATGGCATCGCCGTGGATCGGTGCATCGCTCTGTTCGCCCATCCGTTCGTGCACGAGGAAGGTGCCACGGAAAGGATCCTGGATGGATTGCGGAGCCAGGTGCGGCAGACCATCGCGCACGACGCCATCGCCGAGCTGCTTCACTCCAGCCGCACCGCACATGCCGCCACCATCACGCAAGCCCTCCGTGCCGCACAGGCCGGTTCGGACATCGCGCTGGGCATCGCCGCGCTGTACGACTGGGCTTCGCACACCGCTCCTGCGGACCCCGTGGTACAGGAACAACTGCTGCTCGCCGGTCGTGTCCAGGACCGCATGGACAGGTTGCTCGCGCGCGCCGGTATCGGAACCTCCGACCTTCAACTCTATCGTGCCATCCGCGATAGGGTGCTACGCGAGGAGCGCTTGGACCTTCTTGGACAAGCCATGCACGGACTGCAAGTGATGGGTGCCTTGGAGACCCGCACCCTTGACCACGAAAGATCGATCGTGGTGGGTGTGAACGAGGGGGTACTGCCCCGCACCGATGCCGCGACCAGCTGGATCCCATTCGACCTCCGGAAACACCATGGCCTACCGATGGCATCGGATGCGGCGGCGGTCAGCGCGTACAACTTCCAGCGGGCCATGCAACACCCGCACCATGTGGTCTGGACCATGATCACAGGAGATGGCAAGGAACCCGGAGAGCCGTCTCGTTTCGTTGCCCAGTGGCTACACGAGGTGATCGGCCATTCGCCCACCACCTTGACCAGGTCCAAGGTGGCCGTTCGCACCAACGTTCGTAGCGCACGACCCTTGCAGGTGGAAAAGGATGAACGGATCATGCACACCCTGAAAGGGATCTGCGAACATGGCCTTTCACCTTCGGCGCTCGGCACCTGGCTGCGTTGCCCGCTCGACTTCTATTTCAAATACATCGCCAGGATCAACGAGCAGGATCCTGCGCTGGGCCAGCTGCAGAGCAACGTGCTGGGCAATGCCGTGCACGGCGCGCTACAAACCTTGCTCACCCCCATGATCGGCCATGATCTGACGCCAGCGCTCATCGCCGAAGCACGCGAACAGGTCGCGCGCCAGTTGACCGATGAGCTGGCCAGGGAGATACCTCGGTCCACCCTGGACCATGGCCACCACCGCCTGCGCACCGGAATGGCCGCCAAGGCGCTGGAGCGCTACCTCGCTGCCGAGGAGGAACGCTGCGCGAAAGAGCCCACACGGCTGGTGGCCGTGGAACGCGAGGTACGAGCCACGCTCACCAACGGCGTTGTTCTGAAGGGACGTTGTGACCGGATCGACGAGCGCAACGGAAGGGTGACCATTCTTGATGTGAAGACCGGAAGGGCGAAGGAGGATGATCTGCGGCTTCCGAGCTTGGAGTTCTCGGCCATCACACCCCAACGGCAGTATGCCCTTCAACTACTGACCTACCTGTGGGCCTACTTGCGCCAAAACCCGGACGTGGAACAGGCCAGTGCCGGGGTGATCCCTTTGCAACGGCCAACACTTGCCGAAGGAATGCTCCTGAAGGTCGACGGCGATGTGGTGATCTCCCAACACCAACTGCCCGCGATCGAGTCCGTGCTGGTGCGCTTGGTGGATGAATTGCTGGACCCATCCCAGCCATTCACCCACGACCCCAAAAGCCAGTACTGCATGTGCTGCGTGGGTTCGATGCAGGTATGAGCGCCCTTCGCGCCAAATGTTCCCCGGCCGACCGTGAAGCATGACTTGGCAACATTCCGTCCGTTGCACTAATACCAATTCGCACTAAGGAGTAGGCCGATCCACTCGGTCTTTTTCCGCATGACTTCTCCGTCGTGATCGTTCCGTAGCCCAAGCCCTCGGCAGCTTCGCTCCCTGCGGTCTACGCCTTCGGCCTTGCAACGACCCCGCCGTATCGTCCTGCGAAAAGAGCCCTTCGCATCTTTAGCCTACGCCTAAATGCGAAATGGTATAAGCCAGCCTTCGTGTACAAGGACCTGCTTTCCTGTTCCACCCCAACGGCGCACGGCGAGCGGAACACACGGAGGAGTAAGTCAACAACCTGTTCCGTGCCCTCTTCGATCACCCCGTGATGAACCGCCGCTCGCCTTCGGCCGCCATCGAATATCCAAGTGGTAGAATGGACGGCTCCAGAACGAAGAAGGGAGGCCCAGGCCTCCCTTCCGTAGTGTTCCTTGCGTTCGTTCAACGGTAGATCACCTTGTGCGAAGTGGTATTCCCGTTCCGCTTCAGTTTCACGTAGTAGGCACCAGCCCCCATCGTGGTCAGATCCATTTCCTTCTTGTAGTTGCCTTCGAGGTCCCGCACCGTTTCGTTGTACACGCTCTGGCCGATGCTGTTGATCACCTCTACGTTCACATCGCCCTTCTCCGTGTTGACGAAACTCAAGGTGAACCGGCCGTTGTTCGGGTTGGGCTGGATCAACACGCTTCCATCCTCCGATGCGGTCGCTAAGCCTTTGTAGATGATACCCGTGCGGTCCGTTCCACCGAAAGCGGCGTAAAAATTCCCGTTGTTGTGCCGTTCGGCCGTGTAGGCATCGTTCACCAATTCGAACTCTCCTTGACCGGTGACCGGGATCCGGGCGATGGTGTATTCCTTACCCGCCTCCATGCTCTGGCCATGGCTACTGAGGGGCTGCATACCGAAACCGGCGAACACCGCATAGCGGAAGCCCCCTTCTTCACGCACATTGCCCGAACGTTGAACGCCCATGTACGAGGCCACATCGGCATCCTGTGCGCTCTCACCCAAGCCCGCATTGGAATTGGCATCCCAACGAATGGTGTACACCAAGGAAGAGAAGATGCCCGAGAAGTCTGCCTCAGGGCGCACTTTCACCTCCAACATGCCGTTGGTCTGATACAGGCCGATGTCCAGGTTCTGCTGCGCGGTGGCCAGGTTCGCTACTGCCCATACGGCGAGGCTAAGCGTGGACGTGTGTATGATCCGATTCATGGGTTCGTTTTTTTCCTTTTGGGAAGCCACCGGTCTTGTTCCGTACCGGCCCCTTCCTGTTCGGAGGCCGCAAGATAATCCGAGAGACCCGCCCTGCGCAAGATGCCCATGGGGTTGGAAACCGAACAGGGGCCCCTTTCGGAGCCCCTGCGCGGTAAACCTGCAAGGAATATGGAACCAGAAGTAGGCCAGGAAGATCGGCCCTTCTGGGAACAAGACGAAGCGGAGCGGGAATGGTTGCCAGCCCCTGGTGATTTTTTTAGGCGGTGAACTTGTAGCCCACCCCTCGGATCGAATGGAAGTGCCTGGGTTCCCGGGGGTCAGGCTCGAAATACTTCCGGAACCCAACAATGAAATTATCCACCGTTCGGGTGGTTGGGAACACGTTATAGCCCCACACTTTCTGGAGGATCTCCTCGCGTGACACCACATCACCTTCCCGCTCCACCAACAGCCGAAGCAGCATCATCTCGCGCTGGCTCAAGGTCTTCGTCAAGCCACCTTCCCCGCACACCTCGTAGCTCTGGAAGTCGATGTGATTCCTCCCGAAAGCGTACCTCTCAAGCACGGTATTCGTACCCTTCGTTCCACGACGCTGGACCAATTTGGCCACTCGCAACAACAACTCTTCCAGGTCGAATGGTTTTCCCAGATGATCCTCCCCTGCTTTCAGCCCGCGAACGCGATCCGGCGCTGCCGTGCGGGCCGTGAGGAAAAGGACCGGTGTTGAATTGCCTTCCAGTCGTATGGTCTCCACCACGGTGAAGCCATCCATACCCGGCAGCATCACGTCCATCACCACCGCATCATAATGCGCGCTACGCAGGCGCTCCAACGCATCCGGACCATTCGCCACGGTGGTGACATCATAGCCTTCCAGCTCGAAATTGAGCCGCAAGGTGGAACGCAAGGCGTTCTCGTCCTCCACCAGCAAGAGGCGCGGGCGTGCAGGGGCTTCCATGGCTGCAAAGATGGCCCACGGCTACCTTTACAGCCCATCACCCGATCATGCAATTCACGTCCCAACACGTGCAGGCCGCCCAAACCTTCATGGCGAACACCCTCGTGGAACACCTGGACATCCGCTTCCACGTGGATGCGGAAGGCCGGTTCCAAGCTTCGATGCCCGTGGACAAGCGCACGCACCAGCCCATGGGCCTGCTGCACGGCGGAGCCACGGCCGCGCTCGCCGAAACGCTCGGAAGCGTGGGCAGTGCATTGCTCATCGACCTACGCACGCAGGCGGCGGTGGGCATGGAGATCACCGCCAATCACCTGCGCGGCGTACGCGAAGGCCGCGTGACCGCCACCGGAGAGCTCGTACACCAGGGAAGCAAGACCCACGTATGGGACATCCGCGTACATGACGATGCCGGGCGGCTCATCGCCATCTGCCGCCTCACCAACATGATCATCGATCAGCGATGAGCTCCGCAGCACTCCTCCATGCCCTGCAATACGCGATCGGCCATCGCCTCACCTTCGCGGCCTTCCGGCGCCCCGGCGAAGCGGAAGTGACCCTGTGGGCCCAGCAAACACCCGACCTGGACCGCGCCGAAAGCGGCCTGTGGTGGGAGTTGAACGATGTGTTCCTGCTGGCGCCCTTCCGTAACGGGGATCACACCCCGCTGGTGCGTTCCGATGTGGAACTGACCTTTGGCGAATCCGAACCGCACTGGCAGCGCCTGCTGGAATGCACCGGAAGCACCGCGCAACCTCGCGCCACGCCACATTCGGCCACATCGCGTGCAACGTTCGAGGCGGCCGTTGAGCAGGCGCGGAACGAATGCGCAACGGGCGAGGTGGAGAAGATCGTCCTCTCCCGCACCATGGAACTGCCCGTGGGCGAAGCCGATGCACCGGCCCTCTTCGTGGAAGCCCTGCACACCCGGCCCGATGCCTTCGTGGCCTTGGTGATGACACCCGACCACGGCCTCTGGCTCGGGGCCACACCCGAGCGGTTGATCCTCGCCGAGAACGACACCGTGCTGGTGGACGCCATCGCAGGCACCCTGCCCGCCGCCGATGCGCCCACCGAGGTTGCTGGTTGGGGCGAGAAGGAACGGCACGAGCAACGTGTGGTGGCCAAGACCATCGCCGGTACGCTGATCGACCTCGGCGCGCGCCACATCACCATCGATGGCCCCGACGTGATCGCCGCCGGTCCCGTGGCTCATCTGCGCACGCGGATCGCCGCGAACGTGGAAGGCCGGGCCATGGAGGAACTCGTCTGCGCCGTTCACCCCACCCCCGCCGTGTGCGGCATACCCACCGACAAAGCCCGCGAGCGCATCGCCACACTGGAGGACCGCGACCGCGAGTTGTACGCCGGTTTCTGGGGCCCATGGAGCGCCGATGGCCGCATGGAGCTTTTCGTGAACATCCGGTGCATGCGGATCCATGCGACCAGTGCCGAACTCCACGTGGGCGCGGGCATCACCGCCGGTTCCGATCCTGCTGCGGAGTGGGACGAGACCGAGCATAAGGCCGACAGCTGGCGAAAATTGCTCCTGAAGGATGCCGTGGCATAGGCCCCGGAGATGCCTTGCGAACATTCGCCCCTCGGCTACCGCTGCACGGATCCACCCGGCCTGCGACCACCGCACGGCCAGAACACCCTTCGATCCAGCGCTCAATGACCCGCCGCAACGGTAAATTCGCCGCCCGCCTCAAGCCCCTGCCTACCCGCAGGTCCGGCGGAAAAGCCCGATGACGAGCGACCACTACTCTGCCGCTGAACTGGCCCGCCTGTGCGCCGCGAAGGGCGTAAAACACGCGGTGATCAGCCCCGGCAGCCGCAGCGCACCATTGGTGATCGCCTTCACGCGCCAGGAGGGGATCGAATGCCTGCGTGTGATCGATGAGCGCAGCGCCGCCTTCTTCGCGCTGGGCATGGCGCAGCAACTGCACGCCCCCGTGGCACTGATCTGTACCAGCGGCAGTGCCGTGCTGAACTACGGTCCCGCGATCGCCGAGGCGTTCCACCAGCGCGTGCCGCTGCTGGTGATCACCGCGGACCGCCCCGAAGAGTGGGTGGATCAAGGCGAGGGGCAGGCGATCCGGCAGGAAGGCGCGCTCCTGCCCCATGTGAAAAAGAGCGTCCAGCTCCCCCGGTCCACCGGTGACCACCTTTCGCGCTGGCATTGCGGCAGGCTGATCAACGAGGCGATAGACCATACGCTGCTGCCGGTGCCGGGGCCGGTGCAGGTGAACGTGCCCTTCGCGGAGCCGCTGTACGGGCAGGCGCCGAGCCTTTCCGGGACAGCGGATGCCGTACGCTTCATCGCTCCGGTGATGACGGAGTCCTTCATCCTGCCCGAACACGCGCGCTGGCTGATCGGGCAGTTCGCGGCATGCCGCAAGGTGATGGTGTTGGCCGGACAGGGTGTATGGAGCGACGGCCTCCGCAAGCAACTGCGGCAATTGGCCGCGCTACCGCAGGTATCGGTGCATACCGAGGCCACGAGCAACCTCGATGATCCGGCCTTCATCACCACGATCGACCGGGTGATCGCGGCGGTGGACGAGCGCAACGAGAAGGACCTGCGCCCCGAGTTGCTGATCACCTTCGGTGGAGCGGTGGTGAGCAAGCGTATAAGAACGCTGCTGCGCAAATGGAAGCCCGCGCAGCACTGGCATGTGGATGCCGCCCAGCGCCACTTCGACACGTATCAAAGCCTGACTCACGACATCGCCGTGAACCCGGAAGTGTTCTTCGCGCAGCTTACCGAAGCCGTGGTGGCCGCGTCCCGGAGCGAGGACAGTTTCTACGGCGAGGCTTGGCGCATGATGGACCAGAGCACGCGCAGCAGGCACGAGCGCATACTGGCTTCAGCGCCGTTCTGCGACCTCGCGGTGTTCAACACCCTCAACGACCGGATACCGAATGGCACGGCGATCCATCTGGCGAACAGCACCCCCGCCCGCTATGCCCAGCTCTTCGACCGGGTGCGTGGCCATCAGTGGTTCGGCAACCGCGGGACCAGCGGCATCGACGGGTGCACCAGTACGGCGGTCGGTGCAGCCTTCGCCACGCAACGCACCACCACATTGATCACCGGCGACACGGCGTTCTGCTACGACAGCAACGCGTTCTGGAACGGCCACCTTTCGCCCGAGTTGAAGGTGATCGTGATCGACAACGGCGGAGGGAACATCTTCCGTTTCATCGAAGGCCCGGATACCGATGCGCAATTGCTACCATGGTTCGAAGCACCCCATGGCCGCGATATCGCAAAACTCGTGA
>CAUJED010000130.1:0-18890 GCA_963169535.1 Bacteroidota bacterium
GCGTGATCAGCCCCGACGGCTCGGTACTGCCCGCTGGCGACCCCAACAACCGGTTCAAATTCAATGGCGTAGAGGGAGAGTACAGCGCCAAACGCGAGGTGAACTATCAGAACCAACCCGTTGATGCGTGCATCTTCTGGAACGGCTCCGGCGAGATGCGCACCGGGCAGTATGTCGTGGAGATCTACGAATCTGGCGCCAAGGTGTCCGAATCCAAGTTCACGCTGAAGTGACCTGAACCTCATCCGACGACTGGAAGCCCTGGCCATGGCCGGGGCTTCCTGCTTCAACGGGGGCCTCTCCCTTCGGTGTGGTGGCCTCTACGTTCGTTCACCATCCGGGCGACCTCCCTTGGTCAATACCATTTCGCACCAAGGCCTATGCTAAAGATGCGACAGGTTCCTATCGCCGGACGATACAGCGGGGTCGTTGCAACGCCTAAGGCGTGGATCGCAGGGAGCGGAGCCGAGTGCCGGTGCTACGGAACGATCTCGACGGAGAAGTCATGCGGAAAAAGACCGAATGGATCGGCCTACTCCTTGGTGCGAAATGGTATAACCTGGCCACCACCGGATCAGAAGAACGCCCTTACTTGGGCCCCACCCACATGCACCATGGGCACGCCCTCGGACCTTCTTCCATTATACGTGAGGTCCACTTGTAGATTGTTGCTCAGGTTCCGTTGCAACCCCACGCTCCAAGTGATGTTGTTGCCCGGCTTTAGACCCGCTAAGAGCTCGTTGCCGATGGGCGTGTTCACCACCCCATCGAACCTGATGGCCACGTGGTTGGCGGTCAAGAACAAGCTACCCTTGCCTGCGGTGTTGTAACGGAACTCCAGGCCCAGGTCCTGGATCCGGGCACGTTCACCGCCATACTCGGGCCGGTTCTTCTTCTCGATCAGCTTGAACGTGGCGATGGCCCGCATCGAGGTGTTGGGCTGCCAGGTGATCTTCGGCCGCAATCCCTCCTGGTCCACCTTGTAGGTTCGGCCGGAGAGCAGGTCTGAACCGTTGGCCACCGAACCACGCTCCGCTTCGATCTCCACGGTCCATTGGCGGGTGGTGTTCCAACGTACATGGAACGTATCGAACCGGCGGGAGCGCGACTCAAATCCGTTCACCAACAAACTCCGGCTCTGGTCGCGCTGCAGGGCGTGGTCCATGCTCCACTTCCGACTGGTCCGGTCGTAGTAGAAAGCATTGCGGATGGACGACGTATAGCTTGTGAGGTCGGTATCCTTGGCCTCATCCACGAATGGATCCAGTGCATCGGTCATGTCCGTGGCAGCGGTCTTCCGGTCGATGCGCAACGACGCCAGGTCGGAGAACTTGCCCAGCCAATGCCTGAACCCCGTGGCTTCCGCCCAAAGCACGGCCGGGCGCAGGTCCAACGAGGTACTGAACTGGTTGCTGAACGTGCGTACATATTCATTGCTGGGCACGAACACACGCAAATGGTCCGCCTCGTATGCGAAGTTGGCCAGCTCGAACTCGTTCAGCTCCTTGATCCCGTTCGCATTGTAATCGTTCCAGATGTAGAGCCCCTGGCCCGTTGGGACCGCGATGTAGATGTACTCACGCCGCTGTTCCAACCCCGACCCCAGTTCATAGAACAGGTCCAGTACGGCCGCTCCCTTCAACGCCGTGAGGTCGTGATCGATCCTGGCCAGATACGTGTTCTCCGGCCGCTGCGTGGTCAAGGTACTGTCCGGCACATCAAGCCTCCTGTACGTGAACGTGGTGGCCAGCCGTTTACGCGGGTTGCGCGCAAGGTCAAGGGAAAAGCCGTAGCTGGTGGCCCGTGCACTTTCCACGAGCGCACTGTCGTATGTGGTGCGGTCCCATCGCTGGCCGCCCGCGATCCGCCATTTGTTCTTGAACGTATCCGGGCTTTGTATGAACGCCTCCCATTCATGGAACTGATAACTCCCCGTGTTCAATCCGCCGGATGGTTCCGCGATGAAGAGGTTGCGCTCATGCTCATCCTTATAGCCCACAGTGACCGCCTTGAACCGATGCTGCGCCAGCGCCTTGTGCCGCAGGAAGTCGGAATGGCGCCCTTTGGTGGTGGTGAGCCAGCTGGCGGTGCCCACCACATCGGTCCGATGGACGTGCAGATCGCTGGTCAACTCCTGCTTCCATCCGCGGTAGCTGTCGTCCACTTGGAAGGTGGCCGCACCATAGCCGACACCTCCCATACCCTTGCGGCGCAGCTTCAATCCGGTAGCCGCCAACACTTGGTCGCCGGTCAGCGAAAGTCCGAGGATGTTCCAATTCCGGTCGAACTCCACCGCCCGGTAGCGTTCCACATAACGGAAGCCGCGTGAGACCGCTTCGGTCTCCGCGCTCGCGACCAACTGCAACGTACTGTCGGACCGGCTCAATCCGAAGGCGTGTTCGCCACGGGCCATCAGACCGTAACCCTGATCATCGTTATCGCCGACGTCGCTGAAGGTGTTGCGATCCTCGTTGCTGTACGCCAATTCAACGGTGGCCCGGGTGTTCGCATCGGGCACATGGTCCAGACCGATGGTGAGCGATCGCTGCGCCCGAGGGGCCACCAGCACACGCACCGGAGCATGGTCCCCCATCCGCCGCAGCACCCCATCCACCACTTGCGGTGCCACCCACCGAAAGACCCGGCCATTGGGCGTGAACTCCTGTTGAACGTAGTCTCCGGTACCCGGCCCCGTCTGGGTGAAGGTGACGCGCCAAAGTGCCGAATCAGGATGTGTGCTGTGCACATACACCGGCGCATACCCGAGGGAATCCGTCCGGAGGTACAACACCTGATCATTGGCGTAACCGGTGCTGTCCGCGCCGGCCACGATGGCCGCCAAAGGGTCGTCGCCGGCAAGGCGGAGAACCTCTCGCTCCGTGTCGCTCAGCTGCTGTTGCAAGGGTTGGTTCCGATGATCCTGTTCGCTGTACAGATCGAAACGAAGGGTGTTCTTGGGCCATTGAACAGTGTGTCCCAACCGCACCAAGGAACGCGCATAATTCTTGTCGGAGTACTGGAACTCCACGGTGATCCGTCGATCCTTGGTGATCAACCGTTTCGCGGTGAAGGTGACCTCGGCGGTGTTGTAATCGATCACGTAGTCGTTCTCCTGGCCGCGTATCATCTCCTGGCCATCGATGAACACGCGCTCCGTTCCCGAGAGTACGATGATGATGGAGCCGGCCTCATTGCCTTGCAAACGGTATGGGCCTTGTACGCCTTCCACACCTTGTATGGTATTGCGCGCGAACTTGCCCTTGCTGATGGCCACGCTCACACCCACCCTGGCCTGTGCGTTTTCGCCGTACCTCAATGGCGTATCGAAGCTGAGGCCCTTGGTCTTCTTCAGGTACGTGAGGAAGTGGCTCTTCGGCCGTTGCAACACGATATCGCCGGCAACAAGGGCCCATCCCTTCTGGTCGTCGCCTTCAAATAGTTTGATGAAGACCTGATCGAAGTCCTGTAACTCCAATGTGTTGCCACCCGCTTGGATCGGAATGTTATTGTCCGTGACACTGGCCAGCACATGGATGCGATCCGAGAGCCGTCCGTTCAGCTCCAGATTCAACGTGGAGTTAACGGCCAGGTCCTGATTGTTGCCGAAAAGCACACCCCGCGATATGCTTCCGCTCTTGTTCAACCCGTGGCCTCCGATCAGTTCGCTGTTCTGCTTGGGGGGCTCGTAGCGGAACGGGTCGCGACGATCGCCGGAAGAGGTGATCGACCGTTCCGGATCCTTGTTGAACTGGACCCGACCAAAGGCGATGGGCATGGCGCGATAGCGAACCAGGACACTATCCACCGTGGGGCGCTCCTGCCAGTACAACACCCCGCGATAGGGGTCCAAGGTGTACGCCTGATGACCGACCGGTGTTCCGTTGGCGAACAGGTACAAGCTTCCCGGGACGATGCTCATGCTATCCACCACAAGGCTGTCCGCGGACACCGGGATGTACCGAACCCTCAGGCTCGATGCCGGCTGACCTTGGGCCGCAACCGCCCCCCCCAAGGCCAGCATGCACCAGGCCATGCTCCGTGCAAGGGCCACAGGCAGGTGCCGAAGCCTGTGCGTGCTGGTCGGGCGGAGACAGGCGCTGTTCATGCGGGGTCCGAAAAGTACCCCAACTGGAACCCTCGTGGAGCCTATCACCAACGCAATGTTGATGCGGATAGTGCGGGGTCCGGAACCACGCTGCGGCACACGGATACTTTTGACCGTAGCTCCTCTTTCCCTCATGCGCTGCGCTCCACTTCTTCTCATCGCCCTTCTTTGCGCCTGCTCGTCGCCAGAACCGGCCCGCGTGCGCCAGGCCGAAGGAGGAAAATACTACGGCGGGGTATTCAACATGAACGAAAGTGGTGACCTGGGGAGTCTGTTCCCGCTGGGCCTCACCCGATCGGCCGAGCACCGGGTGGCCGCCCAGGTCTATGAAGGACTGGTGCGTTTCGACCCGCAGGATCTGACCATCCAGCCTTCCCTGGCCGGATCGTGGTCCATTGACGAGACCCAGACGGTATACACCTTTCAGTTGCGGCCCGAGGTGCGCTTTCACGACGATACCTGCTTCGCCAATGGCGTGGGGCGAACCCTAACGGCCTCCGATGTGGTGGAGAGCTTCACCGCTCTTTGCACCCATGATCCGATGAATCAGATGTTCTGGCTGTTCCAGGACAAGGTGCTTGGGGCCAATTCGCACTATGCCGCCACGCTGGCAGGAGAACCACCACCGGGAGTGAAGGGCTTGGAAGCGATCGACCCGCTCACGGTGCGGATCACCTTGGTCTCACCCTACCCGAATTTCCTCCAGACCCTCGCACACCATGGCTGCTGGATCCATCCGAAAGAGCTGGTGCAACACTACGGGGACGCGGCGATGTGGCACCCGGTGGGTACCGGCCCATTCCAACTGAAACAATTCACGCGCGGAGAGGTGCTGGTACTGGAGCGCTTCCACCACTATTGGGGGCAAGATGAACACGGTAACCCATACCCCTTCCTCGATGCGATCCGGTGCACCTTTGAAAAGGACAAGCTGCGCGAGTTCGACGAGTTCACACGTGGGAACCTGAGCGCGATCACAGGGCTACCCCTGGAGCGGACCGGGGTGCTGGGCGATGCCACGAACTTTCAAGTCCAGACCACCTCGGCCCTGGACATCCAGTTCTACGGCTTCAATGCCCGGAAGCCACCCTTCAACGATGTTCGCGTACGCCGTGCGTTCTCCATGGCCATCGATCGAAAAAGCCTGGTGGACACCGTCCTGAGCGGCCTTGGGTTCCCCGCCCAACATGGTATCGTTCCGCCTGGCTTCGCGGACTACCCCTATGATTCCATACCGGCCCTGGTCTATGACCCGACACGCGCCAAACAGCTGCTCCTCGAGGCTGGATACCCGAATGGCACCGGACTTCCCGCCGTGTACCTACAGGTGAGCAGCGAAGGCTTTGGATACATCAAGGTGGCCGGAGCCGTGCAAGAGATGCTGGCACGGAACCTGGGAGTGCGGGTGGCCACCACCGTACTACCCATCGACCAGCATTTCGAACGCGTGGAATTCAGCAAGGCCCAGCTATGGCGAGAAGGCTGGATCGCGGATCACCCGGACCCGGAGAACTTCCTTGCGCTCCTCTATGGCGCGAGCGTACCTGCGGATACTTCAGCACCATCCTATCTCAACAGCACTCGTTATAGCAACCTGGCATACGACAGGCTCTTCGTTCAGGCCCTGCGCACCTCGAACAGGTCAGAGCGGATGGCTTTCCTGGCGCGTGCGGAACGTCTGGCGATGGAAGACATGCCCGTGACTCCGCTGTACCACGAACGGTTGGTACGCCTCCTTCAACCATGGGTGCGCGACCTTCCTTTGAACGGCATGGACCATACTGACCTACGCGGGGTATGGTTCGATCCCGCACAACGCGGCGAACGATAGAGCGCCTCTCCGCCCGGCCCTCGGCAGCTCCGCTCCCTGCAATCCACGCCTTCGGCGTTACAACCGGACTCCCGTATCGGCCGGCGGAAAAAAGGCCGCACATCTTCGGCCGGTCGTATTGTCCAAATGGTATCAGAATCTGTTGGGGATCTCTTCGCAGGCCTCCTACGACCACGATCCCGCCTGGACCTCTCCCGGGAAAACGCTCCCGCAGGCACCGCCACGCGCACTAGGCATCGTCCGCGTGATCAGGCATGTGCGGCCATGTGGGCGAGGACCATGCGCTTCGCCAACGGCATCAACGTTTCAATACAGGGGAGGTCCACATCCGTTCCCACGGCGAAGGTGGCCGGATTGGGCAGCTCGGGATACCGATCCACCAATGCCGCCTTCATGTGCTCGAAGGTGTTCGCGAGATCGAGGGTGCTGCTGTACACGAACCGGGTGTGCATGTTCCGGTGAGGCAGCTCGGGCTGCTGGTCGGTCACGGCCGGAACGGCGTATGCATACAGACGTGCCTCGCGCCCACGCCGCAGGAACAACCATCCCTCGGAAACATACAGAGGCAACACCCCGATGGGTGTGAAGCTCACTTGACGGAGCAATTCTTCCTGGAGTTGTAGACCCTGATCGAGCAACTGGCGCAAACTGGGTACGGCGAACTCGATCACCTCATCGATCACGCGCAATGGTTCATGTTCGGGGATCGGGGCACGAAGAAGTGCTCCGGTATTCGGATCCAAGCCGATAAGCGGTCGGCTCAAGGTGCGCACGAACGCCCGCTTCGTACGTTGAAGTTCGGTCAGGTCATCGGTCCGGGAACGCACATCAGCCAGGTAGGGATAGAGTTTGCGCTCCGAGAATCGTGACTTCACGCGCTGTACATAGCCCATAAGCATGTACTGCTTGAGCTCCAAGTCGATGGTGGGCGAATACGCCCAATCCATCGGCAATCCGGTGGCCCGAACATTCGTCATCCAATGGTTGCAACGGCTTGTTCAAAAGTAATGTTGCCTTCCGTGGAACAGCGGAGGTGACGGGTTGGAACTTTGCGGTCACAAGAAAAATCCAAGCCCATGCTGCGCAAGCCCTTCCAGGCCGTGGTGCCCGCCCTGCTCTCCCTGCTTATCGTAGCCTGTGTGCCCGCACGCAAGTACGAAGAGATGGAACAACGCGCCAAGGCGTTGCAACAGGAGACCGAAGTCGCCAACCAACGGGCCCTCGCCGCACAGACCGCCATGGACGAACAAGGGGTCCGGCTCGCCGACCTCACCAAACGCGTCGGGGAACTGGAACGCGATACCACCGTGCTGGGCACCTCCTTGCGGAAGATGACCGTTCAGTACGACAAGATCAACAAGCTCAACGACGAGCTGTTGAACAAGTACAATGCCCTGCTGGCGGGGAACAGCAGCGAGAACCGGAAACTCCTCTCCGACCTGGAGGCCATGCGCCTGGACCTGCAGAACAAGGAGGACAGTGTGAACGCCCTGGCCAAACGCATGAGCGAGAAACAAGCCGCACTGACCGCCCTGCAGGCCGAGATCGACGCGAAGGATGCCGCGATGAAAGACCTCAAGGGGCGCGTGAGCCAAGCGCTTTCCGGCTTCGAGGGCAAGGGCCTCACCGTGGAACAGCGCAACGGGCGCATCTACGTGAGCATGGACAACAAACTGCTCTTCCCCAGTGGTAGCGCAGCGGTGGATGCCAAAGGCCGCGAGGCGATCAGCAAACTCGCCAAGGCCATCGAGAACGAGAAGGACCTCAGCATCCTGGTCGAAGGCCATACCGACACGGACAAGATCACGGGCGGCAGCACATACAAGGACAACTGGGACCTCAGTGTGGCACGGGCCACCAGCGTCGTGCGGATCATGCAGGAATCCAGCCGGATCGACCCCGTTCGGATCACCGCAGCGGGCCGTGGCGAATACGTACCGGTCGACCCCAACGACAAGGCGAAGAACCGCAGGATCGACGTGGTGCTGATCCCCGACCTGAAGGAGCTGTACAAGCTGGTGAAGGAGTGATCCCCGATAGAGGGCTTCTGGCGGATCCAACCCAAGCACCCATCCACTGGGGTGATCATGTTCGTTGGTTGAAATGGTCGATCGCGCCATCGCCGATCGACCCGGGAACCCCACCGAACAGACTTGTGTCGTTCGAACATCCGATGCCAGCCGATCGGCTTGCTCCTCTTCCCCATACCTTCTCCGAGAGACCTATTCCATAGGCCCGGCCCGCGGTAGCTGCGCTCCCTGCGGTCCACACCTTCGGCCTTGCAAGAGGCACCTGGTATCACCTGTGGAAGAACGACCGGACATCGTCGGCCGCTTACTGAATGTCCGATCGGTACTATGAAGCCGAGGGCTCGGGTATCCCCACCGCCAACCACTTCCGGGCATCCTCCTCGGTGAGGAATACTCCCGTAGGGTGCGGGCGTGGATGGTACCGAAAGTAGATGTCGAAGATCCGTTGATTGAACGCGCTCCGGGCCGCCAATGCCAAGCGCCTGGCCCCATGACAGCCGCCATGCTCCGCATGATGATCCACGTTCAATACGCCCAGTTCGAAATCCAGCTCCACCGGGAAAACAGCCAACACATCCATGTGGCGCCCCGCGATCAGCTCCCGCTTGGCGTGGACCACTTCCGCCATCCGCTCCACATCCAACTTCACATCCGGCTTGAAACGCAGCTCAACCAACGCCTCGGAAACCAGCTCCAAGGTGGCTGAGCGCGTCTCGATCATTCGAGGATGCTCCTTCTGCATGGCGCAAAACTACCTTGGTATGCGTGCATACCATCCGCATCGGGCCACCAGGTCCGGTCGGATGTTTGGAAGGCTACGACGGACGGTGATGTGCCCTACATTGTCCCCATGCTGCATCGGATCCTTGTACCCCTGGCCGCCTGCCTCCTGCTCCAGGGCTGCACCATAGGCCGGTTCTTCTGGTACAACTTCGCCGACACCCGCGATCACGAGAAGTTCCCCTCGCGGCCATTGGTACCGGCGGCACAGCCTTTCCACTACCCCATGGCCGAGGTCGAACGTGGGCCCAGGACCATCTCCATGAAGGGGAAGGAAGTCCCGTTCGACGCATTCCTCGAAGACCACGCCACGGTGGCCTTCCTCATCATCCATCGCGATACCATCCGTTACGAGCGGTACTTCAAAGGGTATGATCCCGCCCGGATCCACACCTCGTTCTCCATGGCGAAGAGCGTCATGAGCATGTTGATCGGTACGGCCATCGCCGATGGGTTGATCACGGACGTGCAACAGCCCGTTACCGACTTCGTGCCTGAGCTGAAGAAGAACGGTTTCGACGCGGTGACCCTGGAGCACGTGCTGCAGATGACCAGCGGCCTCGACTTCAACGAGAGCTATGTGAACCCCCTGGGCTCGGCCGCACGCTTCTATTATGGTCGGCGCTTGTACCGGTACATGGAACGCATGCGCCTGAAGCACGCACCGGGGGAACGCTTCACGTATGTGAGCGGCAACAGCCAACTGCTGGGCCTCATCCTGGAGCGGGCGTTGCGCGCGAAGGGGGATCAGCGCACCATCACGCAATACGTGCAGGACCGCCTCTGGTCGCCCCTGGGCATGGAATACCCGGCGTCCTGGAGCATCGACCGGAAGGAGGGCGGGATCGAGAAGACCTTCTGCTGTTTGAACGCTCCAGCCAGGGACTTCGCCAAGCTCGGATCGCTATACCTGCACAAGGGCGCTTGGCGCGGAGAACAACTGGTACCCGAAACCTGGGTGGAACGCAGCACCATGGTGGACACGACGAATGGCAGTGCGGCCCACTACCAATACCAATGGTGGCTGCCCTCCGATCAAGGCGACTTCATGGCACAGGGCATCCTGGGGCAGTACATCTACGTTGATCCAGCCCGGGAGGTAGTGATCGTGCGGCTGGGCAGGAAGCCTGGCGGGGTACCCTGGTCGGGGGTCTTCCGCGGTCTGTGCAAGATCTACGCACCATGAACCCTGTACGCCCCAAGGTGGCCATCATCGGTGCAGGTCCCGCTGGCCTCCTCGCCGCCCATCACTTGGCCGATACCTGCGAGGTCCACCTCTACGAGCAAGGTCGCAACCCTGGCCGTAAGTTCCTCGTCGCGGGCGATGGTGGCTTGAACATCACCAACGGCGCGGTCGGTGAAACGATGTACGCCCACTACGCACCGATCGATCGTATGCGGCCGATCCTGGAGGCCTACGGTCCGGAAGAGCTACGCACCTGGCTGGCGTCCATCGGTGTGCCCACTTTCGTGGGGACCAGCGGGCGTGTATTCCCCCAACGTGGGATCAAGCCGGCCGAGGTGTTGAAGGCCATCGTGGACCACGTGAAGGCGAAGAACGTGACCTTCCACACCGAGCACCGCTTCGTGGGATTCTCCGGAACAGCGCGCCCACTGATCACGAGCGGTGAACGAACCTACCCCGTGGATGCCACCGCCTACCTCTTCGCCTTGGGTGGCGCCTCTTGGGCAAAGACCGGATCCACGGGCGAATGGACCGAAGCTTTCGAACGGATCGGCGTACGAACGACACCCTTCCAAGCGAGCAACTGCGGAGTGGTGGTGGAGATGCCGGGGCAACTACAGCCGCATTCCGGAAAACCGCTGAAGAACATCGCCGTGCGGTGCGGGGAGAAGACCGTGCGCGGCGAGCTCACCATCACCGAACACGGGTTCGAAGGCAACGCGATCTATCCGCTGATCCCCGAGGTCCGTGCACAGTTGCACACGCATGGTATGGCCGAGCTCTTCATCGACCTGAAACCCGATCTGACGACCGCGCGGATCCAAGAGAAGTTGCGTGATGCGGCATGGAGGGAGCGCGCCGCCGCACTGCGTATGGACCGACCCGCCTGGGCCGTGCTCAAGGCCTTCACCCCGGCACAGCGCTTCTTGGATAGTGGCACCATGGCCCAGGATGTGAAGCAGGTACGCATCCCCGTTCGTGGGCTCCGCCCGATCGACGAAGCGATCAGCACGGTGGGAGGCATCGCCATGGACCAGGTGAACGAGGACCTCGCGCTGAAGCGACATCCTCACCTCTTCGTAGCCGGGGAAATGCTGGACTGGGACGCGCCCACCGGTGGCTTCCTGCTCCAAGGTGCGTTCAGCACCGGCCGATGGGCCGCAGAGGGGATCCTCCGCCAGGTGTGATCAACCGAAGAGGTGGCCGAGCACCTCGCTCACCTGGCCCACCTGGACCACTTCGATCCCTTTCGCCGGGGCGATGCCCTTGGTGCCCTTCGGTACGAAGATGCGCGCGAAACCCAGCTTGGCCGCTTCCGCGATCCTTTGTTCGGTGCGGGTCACGGGGCGGATCTCGCCGGTCAACCCCACCTCACCGGCGAAGCACACGTCCATCGGTACTGCGATGTCGGCGTTGCTGCTGAGCACGGCGCACACCACGGCCAGATCGATCGCAGGCTCTTCCACACGGAAGCCCCCCGCCAGGTTGAGGAACACGTCCTTCTGCCCCAGCCGGAACCCGCAGCGTTTCTCCATCACCGCCAGCAGCATGTTCAAACGGCGCAGGTCGAAACCGGTGGAACTGCGTTGCGGCGTGCCGTACACCGCACTGCTCACCAGGGCCTGCACCTCGATCAGCAAGGGGCGCATACCCTCCATGGTGGCCGCCACCACCACGCCGCTGGGTCGCTCTTCGCGCCGCCCCAACAGCACTTGGCTGGGATCCTCCACCTCGGCCAGCCCACTGCCCTGCATCTCATAGATGCCCAATTCGTTGGTGCTTCCGAAACGGTTCTTCAAGGGCCGCAACAGGCGATAGGCATGGTCCCTATCCCCCTCGAACTGCAAGACACAATCCACCATGTGCTCCAACACCTTCGGTCCGGCGATGAAGCCATCCTTGGTGATGTGGCCGATCAGTACCATCGGCACTCCCGTGGTCTTCGCGAATCGCATCAGTTCTGCCGTGCACTCCCGAACCTGTCCGACACTTCCGGGGCTGGCATCGAGCACCGCGGTATGCAGGGTCTGCACACTGTCGATCACCACCAGGCCGGGTTTCAGCGCGTCGATATGCTTGAAGATGTTCTGCGTGTTGGTCTCGGTGAGCACGTAGCAGCCGTGCTCGGCGTTCGCCATGCCCAGCTTGCGCGTCCCCTCCAGCCGTTCGGCCCGCATCTTCACCTGGTGCTCACTCTCCTCGCCGCTCACGTACAGGGTCTTCAGGTGCGGATTCCGCAGGGCCGTCTGGAGCAGCAGGGTGCTTTTCCCGATCCCCGGTTCGCCGCCCAACAAGGTGATGCTTCCCGGTACGAGGCCCCCACCCAGGACCCGCGCCAGCTCACGGTCGTTCAGGATGATCCGCGGTCCGTCCTGTGCCGGGATCGCCTCGATGGCCACCGGCACGGGGTTTCGGCTCTTTGCGCTCGCCGGCGTGCCGCGCTTCTCCTCCACCCGATCCACCACCTCTTCCACCAAGGTGTTCCATTCCTTGCACTGGTTGCATTGACCCAGCCACTGCGGGTGACTGCTGCCACAGCTCTGGCAAACGAACCTTGAACGCAGCTTAGCTGCCATGGCGGATCTTCTCGACCAACGCCGTGGTGGAGAACCCATCCACCAGTTTCAACGAGCGCACTTCGCCGCCTCGTGCCTTGACCACATCGGCACCCACGATCCGGTCCTCGGACCAGTCGCCACCCTTCACCAGCACATCCGGTCCGATGGCCTGGATCAGCTCCAGCGGGGTGTCCTGGTCGAAGATCACCACGGCATCC
Source organism: Bacteroidota bacterium (assembly GCA_963169535.1). GTDB lineage: Bacteria > Bacteroidota > Bacteroidia > Flavobacteriales_F > PHOS-HE28 > PHOS-HE28. Next base: position 12,709 of record CAUJED010000130.1, read on the forward strand.
ACCAGGCGCAATGCCGCAAGCACCTTGGCGCGGCTCTCCTGGTCATTCATGGGGCGGTCCGGCGCTTTGCCCAAACGGCGCACACTGGCATCGCTATTCAAGCCGATGATCAGCCGATCGCCCAAGGCCGCGGCTTCTTGCAGGTAGCTCACATGACCACGGTGCAGGATGTCGAACACCCCATTGGTGAACACCACCCGGTCGCCCTTCATGCGCCAGATGTTCACCAAGCGTTGCACCTGAACGAGGTCCATGATGCGTTTGTCCGAAAGGGCTGGGGCGGTTTCTGCGCTCATGTGGTCTCCGGGGTCCGATCCCGTGCCGCCAAAAGTAGCGACAGGCCACCCAGTACGATCAACATGTTGGTCTGCGCGGCCCAAAGCAGCCAACCCATGGCCAGTGCATCGGGCTGGATCGCGCCGCCACCCTCCACGGCGGGCATGTACATGGAAACGATCAGGCCCACGAACGCCGGGTACACGCCGATACCGCCCTGTACGAGCACGATCCCGATACTACCGGCGATGAACCCGGCCATGATCCCCGCCAACGGAACGGTGGACGTGGACGGAAGGGCCTGGAAGCCGATCCAGAACATCCCCACATACAGGCCCCAGATCAAGCACGTGTGGACCAGGAACTGGGCTTTATGACGGGTCTGCAGCACGGAACGTACCCCGGCGACCACCCCACGGACGACATCGAGCACGCGAGCGCGCAAGGCCGGTCGGGACCATACCAACCACGCCAGCAGGGCACCGGCCAACACCAGGCCACCCAGGATCCATACCCCCCAGGTCGCCAGCACGGATGGTGTACCCGGCCCTTGGCCAACCCGGTATGCGACCACCCGTTCGTATAGCTGATCGATGCTGTCGCGTTGTAGCAGCAGCGTCGCCCCGGCGATGCCCAACAGCATCAGCAGGTCCACGGCGCGTTCGGCCAGGATGGTCCCGAAACCCTTCTCGAAGGGGACCCCGTCGGACCGATAGAGCGCCAGCCCGCGGCTCACCTCCCCCGCTCGCGGAACGAGCATGTTCATGAAGTAGCCCGACATCACCGCGTGGTATGCATTCCAGAGACCCACCGGATGGCCCAGGTGCAGCAAGAGGTAACGCCACCGCCACGCTCGGCTCAGGTGGCTCAACCACCCCAGGAACATGGTCAAGAACAGCCACCACCAGTTGGCCTCACGGAACGCGCTGAAGAGCTCTTCGCGCTGGTGCACGTCCAACCCGTTGTACGTACTGAACACCAACCAGATGCCAAGCGCCAGCGGAATGATGACCTTGAGGATCGCCGACGCCCGCTTCTTCATGAACGCAGTCGGTTGGTCCGCTCGTCCGGAAAGACGATGCTGGGCCGGAAGGTCCGGGCCGCATCGAGACCCATGTGGGCATAGGATACGATGATCACCACGTGCCCCACCTTCACCTTGTGGGCCGCAGGGCCGTTCATGCAGATCACCCCGCTCCCGCGCTCGCCCTTGATCACATATGTCTCCAGGCGCTCACCGTTATCCACGTTGAGCACCTGCACCTTCTCGCCCTCCACCAAACCCACGGCATCGATCAGGTCCTCATCGATGGTGATGCTACCGATGTAATCCAAGTTGGCTTCGGTAACGGTAACGCGGTGGATCTTCGTCCGGATGACTTCAATGGTCATGGCTGGAAATGGGCCGCGAAGGTATGCAGGTGACCTGCCGACGGCTACCGGAACAAGGTGATGTTGTCGATGAGCCGCACCGGCCCCACCTGCGCCGCGATCAGCGCCACCGCCTTGTCACGCGTACCCCATTCCGATATCGGCTCCAACGTGTCATGGTCGGCAATACCGAAATAGTCGAGTACCAAGGTGGGTTCCTGGGCCAGCACCGCTTGAACCACCTGGCCAACCGTGGACACCGACTCGTGGAACGCAAGCTCGGCCGCGCGTTGCAGCGCCTTGTAAAGTATGGTGGCCTGCTCGCGCTGCACGGCATCGAGCCGGGCATTCCGCGAACTCAGGGCCAGGCCATCGGATGCACGAACCGTTGGACATGCCGTGACCCGCTCCGGCCAATGCTCCCGCAACGCGATATACCGCAGCAGGGTGAGCTGTTGGCGATCCTTCTCCCCGAAGAACGCTTCATCCGGTCGCACATAGTGGAACAGCCGCTCCACCACATTCACCACCCCTTGGAAGTGTCCCGGCCGCGAGGGCCCTTCCCAGTGATCGTTCAATACCCCCAGATCGTAGGTATGTGGCTGAAAATCGGCGAAAATGGCCTCCTTCTCCGGAGCGAAAAGTGCATCACAACCGGCCTGCTCCAGTAGCTCTTGATCCCGTTCAAGCTGCCTGGGATAATGCTTCAGGTCCTCTAAGTTGTTGAATTGCAGCGGATTGACGAAGATGCTACAGACCACCTTCCCGTGCAACGCCACTGCGCGCTCCACCAGATCGAGATGCCCTTGATGGAGTGCGCCCATGGTTGGAACGAAGCCCACGGTACACCCGGCACGACGAACGTCGGCGGTCCACCGGGCCATGGCGGTTGGAGAGTTGATGAAATCCAAGCGGGGCGCGGGTTCCGTGATGGGAAGAAGGGGCCGAAGCTAGGCTTCCGTGTTGAAATTCCGCTCAAAAGTCTATATTTTTGTCCCCGCAATTCGCATCCCCTACCATGAGCTTGAAGAACGTGAAGGTCCTGACCATCTCCCAATCCATTCAACCTTTCATGGACGGCCCGGAGGAGATGGCCAAGGCAGCTCGGCAATTACCCCAGGGCATTCTCGATCTGGGAAACGAGATCCGGGTGTTCATGCCCAAGTTCGGTTGCATCAATGAACGTCGCCATCAGTTGCACGAGGTGATCCGGTTGAGCGGGATGAACCTGATCATCAACGATACGGACCACGCCCTGTTGATCAAAGTGGCCAGTGTTCCGAGCGCGCGCATGCAGGTGTACTTCATCGACAATGAAGAGTACTTCAAGCGTAAAGCCGACACCCACGATGCAGAAGGGAACTTCTTCCCCGACAATGATGAGCGTGCGCTCTTCTTCGGCCGAGGGGTGCTGGAGACCGTGCGCAAATTAGGCTGGGCACCGGACATCATCCACTGCCACGGCTGGATGACCGCGTTCGTTCCGCTCTACGTGCGCCATCACTTCAACGACGACCCACACTTCGAGAACACGAAGCTGATCTTCAGCGTACATGACCAGCGATCCGAGGCCCTGGATAAGGACTTGGCGAAAAAACTGGCCATGGAGGGCTTCGATAAGGAGTTGCTGAAGGGGCTGAACAAACCCACCACGGACGACCTGGTGAAGTTCGGCATGGGGCTTTCCGACGCGGTGGTACGCTCGGCGCCCAAACTGAGCAAAGGGCTGGAGAACGCCGTGAAAGCGTACGACAAGCCCGTGATGGCCTTTGCGAACGGGGCCGACGCGGTGAAGGCCCACGCCGATTTCTACCAAGGGGTACTGGAAGAAGCCCTCGTCTGAACCCGTGAGCACCATTTACCCGCTCCGGTCCAACAACCCGACCCTCGGGCTGTTGGCCAGCCTCCTGCTTGTAGCACTGGTTTCGGGCTGTAAGAAACCCGATGACGACCTGGGCTTGGAACTGTTACCCGGGGACCCCATGGGCCTGGCCACGGATACCGCCGCTCTCCACGCCTACACCTACCTTGATAACGCGATCCAGACCAGTGGACTTTCCCGGAACCTGGTAGGCGCCTACACCGATCCCGTTTTCGGTGTGCTGAAGACCAGCTTGGTGGCCCAGTTGCGGCTTACCTCCAACAATATCGGCCAAGGCCTGGAGACCTCGGGGCTGGTGGCGGACAGCATCGTCCTGGCCTTGGCGTTCGAAACCCCTAACACCCACTATGGCAACCTCAACCGCCAACGGTTCGTGGTCCAGGAGCTGGCCACCGCCCTCTCGGCCGATACCGTGTACCGCAGCGATCGGCAGCCGGAGGTGATCGCCGACGACCTCGTGCTCCCGCATCGTGGAGAGATCACCCCATCGCCGTACACCAATGTGATCATAGGCGACGACACCCTTGTGCCGCAGATCCGCCTACCCCTGAAGATCAGCCTGGCCCAAAGGATCCTGAGCGAATTCGGCCAAGCGCCCCTGGCGGACAATACCGCCTTCACCACTTTCTTCAAGGGCATCAAGGTGTCGGTAGAGAACGGTATGCAGGCACCCTACGAAGGTGGCGTGTTCCACATCAACACCACCGGAGGCAATACCAAGGTGACCCTGTACTACCGGGACCTGCTCAACGAGCCGGACCTGCAGCGGACGCTGGACCTGGTCACCTCCTCCTCCGGGGTGCGGTACACCAGTGCCGAACGTGATGTTTCCCTGGCCTTGGCGCCCGAGCTCACCGAGGCGCTCAACGACACCATCTCACCGGCCTCTTCCCTCTACCTACAAACCCTCGGTGGCTATCGGAACGCGATCCGCTTTCCGGATCTGACCAGCTTCGCGGGTGAAGGCAAGGCACTCTCCAAAGCGGAACTCGTGGTACCGGTGCGGGGCTCGTACTACCCCTATTACACACCTCCGACCACACTGCTGCTGTTCCGGCGTAGCGCGGGCTCCGACATGTTCCTTCCGGACCAGCTCAGTGGTGTCACCGGCATCGGGGGCGAATTCAACACCACCGAACAAGCGTACCACTTCAACATCACCCGCTACGCGAACCAAGTGTTGAACGGCACGCTTCCCGATACCGGGATCGAACTGGTGGCAGGAAGCTCCGGGGTAAGCGCGAACCGCGTGGTGCTGTGCGGTCCTGGGCATCCGACAACGCCCATGAGGCTGCTGCTTACATTTACCACATACTGAAGCGGACATGTGCGGGATCGTAGCCTACCTGGGAGATAAACAAGCCTATCCGATACTGATCAACGGGTTGCGTCGCCTGGAGTACCGGGGCTACGACAGCGCAGGCATCGCGTTGCTGGCCAACAACGAGCTGGCGATCCACAAATGCAAGGGCAAGGTCAGCGACCTGGAGGCCTTCATCGGGGAACGATCCACCTCCGCCACATTGGGGATCGGCCATACCCGCTGGGCCACCCACGGGCCACCCAACGACACCAACGCACACCCCCACCGCAGCACCAGTGGCGACCTCGCCCTGATCCATAACGGGATCATCGAGAACTACGCCCCCCTCAAAGAAGAATTGGTGCATCGTGGCCATGTGTTCCACAGCGACACGGACACCGAGGTGCTGGTACACCTTATCGACGACATCCAGCGCAGCGAAGGCGTGGACCTGGGCGAGGCCGTGCGGTTGGCCCTGGCCAATGTGGTGGGTGCCTATGCGATCGTGGTCCTGGACCGCAAGGCCCCCGATGTGATGGTCGCGGCAAGGAAGAGTTCGCCGCTGGTGATCGGCCTTGGCGACCGGGAATTCTTCTGCGCCAGCGATGCCACCCCGATCGTGGAGCACACCAAGAACGTGGTATACCTGGAGGACGGCGAGATCGCCGTCATGGATCGTGGGCAGGGTCTGAAGATCCGCAACATCAAGAACCAGGTGAAAACCCCGTTCATCCAGGAACTGGAGCTTCAGCTCGAAGCCTTGGAGAAAGGGGGCTACGACCACTTCATGCTCAAGGAGATCCACGAGCAATCGCGCAGCATCAGGGATAGCCTGCGTGGCCGATTGAACCTGGCCAAGGGCGAGGTGGTCCTCGGCGGGATCAAGGATTACGAGCAGAAGTTCATCAATGCCAAGCGCATCCTGATCGTGGGCTGCGGCACCAGCTGGCATGCCGGCATGGTAGGCGAATACCTCTTCGAGGAGTTCGCACGCATCCCGGTGGAAGTGGAGTATGCCAGCGAGTTCCGCTACCGGAATCCGATCGTGAACGAGGACGACATCGTGATCGCCATCAGCCAGAGCGGGGAGACCGCCGATACCCTAGCGGCCATCGAGCTGGCCAAGGGACGCGGCGCCACCATCATCGGCATCTGCAACGTGGTGGGCAGCAGCATCGCCCGGGTGACCCACGCCGGTTCCTACACCCACGCCGGGCCGGAGATCGGCGTGGCCAGCACCAAGGCCTTCACCGCCCAGGTCACCGTTCTCACCCTGATGGCCCTGATGATCGGCCAGAAGAAGGGCACCCTGAGCGGAAGTAACTTCTACCGGTTGCTGAACGAGCTGGA
>CAUJED010000131.1:0-9790 GCA_963169535.1 Bacteroidota bacterium
CCATATGGTGATGAAGGGAGGCAGTGAAGATGGACGCGGCGATCACTACTCTACGTATACCCATTGAACATCCAATACCCGCCGATCCGCTTGAGCTGTTCTCCCATGTCATCGCCGAGAGACCTAATCCGCAGGCCCGACCCTCGGTAGCTTCGCTCCCTGCGGTCCACGCATTCAACCTGTGAAAAAATAGCCGCGCATCTTCGGCCGCTATTGAATCTCCTAATGGTATCACCACCCGGTCGAACAGACCACTTCTTCGATACTGGCTCCGTTACGCTCCAGCACTTGTTCCAGGGGGTGCTTACCACGCATACGCCAACAAGTTCGCCGATGCATGGCGACAGGCCGTTGCCCACGTCGTGGAGGGCTGATAGCAACCTTCATCCGCCACCTACTCCTGCACCCGTTCCTGCTTCGGCCTCTCCGGCGACCGCAGTCCATGCTCGGTCTCGCTGAGCAGCCATGCCAGGAGCACGATGATCAGGATCACCAGGAACGCGCGGCGATCCTTGTAGATGGGCTTGCTGTGCAACAGTTCCTTCGCCCTGGCGTAGTTGTACTTGAGGCGTGCCGCATCCATATACCGTGCGATCTCCGCGTCGGAAGGTTGAGTTCCACCACCCTCGGGCGCTATTCTGTATGATCTTTTCATGCCCTTCTGGATAGGTCGGTGCGCAGTTGTGCGAGCACCCGGTGCGTTCTCATTTTCGCGGCATCCTCTCCAATACCCAGGACCTGCCCCAGTTCAGCGAAGCTCAGGCCATCCATGTAGCGCAGTTCGATCAATCTGGCTTGGCGCTCATCCAGGCGGCCCAATGACGCCGCCAGCCGCGACATATCCTCTTCATCCATGGTCAGTCCGATCTCTTCTGAAAGCCCCATGGCCTCGTGGTGGCCGACATCGATGACCACCTCTTTCCGTTTGCGCCAGAACATCCTCAGTTCGTTCAACGCGATGCGATAGAGCCAAGCTCTGAACGGCAGTCCCCGATCCTCGTACTTCGGTAGGGCCAACAAGGCCTTCAGAAAGGTCTGCTGGGTGAGGTCCGCGGTGAGGTCGCGGTGGCCCGTACGCCGGAGGATGAAGCGGAAGATGTCCACGAAATAGCGCTCGTACAATGGCGCGAAGCGCTCAGGGTCGGCCTTGGCCGCCACGATATCGTGCAAGTCGGTCTCCGGAGATCTCATCCTTAGTGGTGGAATGCACCACCGTTCCCGGGGTAACGCATACCGCGATGGGCATGGTCCCGCCAGACGTGGCTCGAAGTTAGGGCCGGGACGAACGCCACCTCAAGACCCTATCCATCGACCCGGCCCTTCCGTTCGTCGATCTCCCATGCCGGATCACCGGGAACCTTGCCCCATTCATGTCCGTAGAACGACACGCTTCGAAACGGCCTTGAACACATTCAACATACCCTTCGCCAAGCGCACGGTGCATTGGGCCTTGGCCTGTCTGCTGGCCGTGGCTCAGACCATGGGGCAGTCCTACGACTGGAAGTGGTCCTACGCCCTGAACTCCAATGAACCGGAGCACTTCCATGCCGTGGCGGTGGACTCCACCGAAGGATCCATCCTTGTCGTGGGCGACGCACAGAATACGAGCCTTAGCCCTACCCTGCCCACCCTCTCCAACCGGGATCAGGCCGTGGTATACAAGTACGATAGCTGGGGATCGGTCCGATGGAAGGTCGCGATCATCGGATCGGACGAGGCCACACCTGAGCATATCGCCATAGGCCGCGATGGCACCGTGTTCATCACCGGCGTCTACACCGCCACATGCCATTTCACCAGTGCCAATGGCACTGTTTCCACCGACCTACTGGTGGCCTTGAACGGTTCGAAGGACATCTACTTGGCCGCGTTCTCCCCGAACGGTGAGTTCCTGTGGGCCAGGAGCATAGGAGACCAATACGACGAAGGCTACCCGGACCTCGCGGTGGACAACACGGGGATCATCCTGACGGGAACCTTCAGAAGCACCAACGCCGCAGTCGGAGGGCCCACGCAGGCCAGCATCTTCTTGAACCGCTATGACCTTGATGGCGACCCGATCTGGTCCGTGATCGGAGGCACCGCGAACGACGACCAGCCCACGACCATCGACAGCGATGGAGAACGCTTCTACTTGGGTGCGATCGCAGGAGGCAACACCTTTCGCTGGCAACACACCGGTACCGGGCAATGGAACATCACCAACCAAACGGAAGCCGATCATGTGATCTCGGCCTTCCTCTTGGATGGCAGCTGGGCGTGGAGCATGAGCATCACCGACCCTTCGAACAACGCCGTGGGCCGCCCGAACCTGGTGGCCACCTGCGCCGGTGTGTTCGTGACCGGAGCTGTCGGTTCCGGAAGCACCTTCCCGAACGCCTCACCCATCACCAGTGGCAATGCATCGGCGTATCTCATGCGGCTTCAGGCCCAATCCGGCGTGGTGGACTTCGTCCGCACGGGCTATGGCACCAGTGGTGGTGCCCGCTTCAATCCTCGTGATATCTCCACCGGAAAATGGGGGTTGATCCACATCGGAGGCACGTTCGAAGGCACCGTCAATTTCAGCGCATCCATCATCTCCGCAACGAATGGTGCAGACGCCTTCGTCATGACCGCTGGTCATGACGGCACCCTCAAGCAACTGACCGCCATCACCGGCCATGACGACCAGATCCTGAGCGGTATCGCCGCGGACCAATACGGCGGCGTGATCGTTTCCGGGGCGTTCGAGGACGAGATCGCCATCCCCGCCCATCCGCTTAGCGGCTCGACCAGCGACCGTCACGCGTTCGTCGCCTTCGCCCAATTCGGGGATCGCGCCGCAGACCCGCACAACCCGGCGCTCTTCACCCTTCCCGACGCCATCTGTACCGGGGCCTCCATCGACCTCAACGAGCGACTGATCGCCTCGGCCACCGGTAGTGGCACCGCCGTGGTCACCTCGACCAGTGCCACCGCGATCACCAATGCCTTGGGACCATGGGACAATGTCCACACCAGGCTGCAAGGAGGTGGTGGGTCCATCACCCTTGCTTTGGGGGACACGCTCCCTGCCGGCGAGGCATTGCACATCCGTTGGCGCGCCACCTCCGCGGGCATGAGCCTACCCACACTCCGCATAGAGACCTCCGTCGATGGATCCAATTGGATCCTGGGCACAGCCACCTCCTCCCGTACCGAAGCCGTGATCTCCCAGAGGGTGCTCGCAGCACCGACACGGTACGTCAGGCTCACGGCCCCAACCTCAGGTACCATCCTCGACATCGACGGGGTGATCCACACCACGGGTAGCATCCCCGGTGGAACATGGAGCGGCACTGGGGTCACGGGGTCGAACTTCACCCCAACGGCGAGTGGTAGTTCGGCCATCACCTACACCACCGGCGTGGGGAGTTGTTCGCGGAGCACCACGCACAATATCAACGTGGAGGCCCTGCCCGTTGGCGGCAGTATCAGTACCACGATCGGTGGTCAGCTATGCCCCAATGCGAACAGCGGTGTACTAACGCTCACTGGTCACACCGGTGTGATCTCCGGATGGGAGTCCTCGACGGACAATTTCGTGAACAGTACTTCCATAACGAACACCACCACCACCCACACCTTCAGTAACCTGACACAATCCACGTCATTCCGTGCCCGTGTGGATCAGGTGGGCTGTGGTTCCACGACCAGTGGTTCAATCTCCGTTCTGGTCGGTGATATCGTAGCTCCCACCATCGTCACCTGTCCAGGTTCCAATACGCGGCCCGTGAGCGACGGGTGTACGGTCTCAGTTCCGGACTTCGTACCACTCGCTGCCGCAACGGACAATTGCACCGGAGCTCTCACCTGGTCCCAGTCCCCGGTCGCGGGCACCGCCGTGTACAAGGGCGACCATTTGGTCACGCTCCGTGTGATGGATGCGACAGGCAACTACGCCACCTGCCAGGTGTCCTTGATCGCCGTGGATACCATTGCGCCGGTCATCAGTGGCCAACCTTCGTCAGTGGTCCTGAACGCCTTGCCCGGTACGTGCAGCGCGCCATACTCCTTCGTTGAACCGACCGCGACCGACAACTGCGGGCCGGTGATCGTGACAAGCCGTTCGCAAAGCGTAGGCATCGACTCCAGCATCCAGGTGATCGCGAATGGACCATATCCTGTGGGTGTCACCACCAAGGTCTACACTTTCACAGATGTTGCAGGCAACACCGATTCCTGTTCTTTCACGATCACGGTGGTGGATACCGAAACCCCGGTGGTGGTCAATTGCCCGACCGACCTCACCGTGCCGACCACGAGCGGTATCTGCGGTGCAGTCGTCAACTATCCGCCCCCCGTATTCAGCGACAACTGCGCCTTCCGCCGCGAGCGGACGGCCGGTGGTGCCAGCGGTACCTTCTTCCCGATCGGCACGACCACCGTGACCTACACCGCACGGGATAGTGCTGGGAACACCGCAAGTTGCTCTTTTTCGGTGACCGTCCAGGACCTTCAAGATCCAGCCTTGTTCGGTTGTCCAAGCAACATCGTGGTCCAGGCTTCCTTGAACGGAACGAGCGCTCCCGCCACTTGGGCGGAACCCAGTGCCTCCGACAATTGTGGTCCGGTGGCGGTCACCCGAACGGGCGGACTTGCACCCGGTTCCACTTTCACCATCGGCACACACCATATCGCGTATACAGCCATCGACCAGCACGGCAGATCCGCGTCGTGCACATTCACCGTTACCGTGGTCGGAAATGACGCCCCCTTGCTGGTCTGCCCTCCGAACACGGAGGTGAACACCGCCCCAGGGCTATGCACAGCCACGTACTCCTATGCTGCACCGATCGTTACCGATGACCAACCCGGCTGGACGCTTTCGCAGATCGATGGGACAGGGATCACCAGCGGTTCTCCGTTCCCGACGGGCAACACGGTGCAGACCTGGGCGGTGGTGGATAGCGATGGCAATGTGACGCAATGCTCCTTCACGATCGAAGTGAAGGACCTCGAACCACCCACGATCGCGAACTGCCCGGTGGATACTACGCTCACCGCCGATGTTGGAGGGTGCGGGGCGACCTTCACCTATGCGGATCCCATTGCGACGGACAATTGTAGCAGTGCTTCCCCCTTGCTCATCAGCGGTCTGGCCAGTGGTTCCTTCTTCCCCATTGGTCCCACACCATTGCGCTTCCAGGCCACGGATGCGTTTGGCAACGTGGCCACCTGTGATCTCGTAGTGACCGTGATCGATAATACACCACCGACCATTGTCTCCTGTTCGTCCGACACGACCATCAACGCTGAGTTGAACGCATGTGGTGCGCACTTCTCCTTCGCTGCACCGGTGCTCTCGGACAATTGCATCGCGACTTTGGTGCAGATGACCGGTCCGACCAGTGGAGCTCTGTTCCCCATCGGGACCACCACTGTCACGTATCGCGCCGTCGATGCCGCAGGTCTGGCCGATTCGTGCTCGTTCACGGTCACGGTGCAAGACATCCATCCGCCGACCTTCGTTTCCTGTCCGGATACCATCGTGGTGACCGCCGACCCGACAACGTGTGGCGCTGTGGTGAACCATTCCCCTCCTACCGTCACCGACAATTGCACGGCCAGCACCACGCTCACCGCAGGCCCTCCGAGCGGTGCCACCTTCCCAACAGGCAACACCGCCATTACCTACAGGGCCTTTGATGGCACGAACAGCAGCACCTGCACCTTCACCGTGGCGGTCGTGGACAACCAGCCACCTACGATCATCGGCCTACCGAACAACTTGACCGTACCGAGCTCGCCTGGCCAATGCGGGGCGATGGTGACGTGGTCTGAACCGACCGGGATGGACAACTGTCCTTCGGCCGTAACGATCGGGGTCACCAGTGGGCTCTATAACGGTGATGTCTTCCCGGTGGGTACCACCCCGGTGACCTATCAGGTCAATGATGGGGTGCAGTCCACGGCCAGCACCTTCCTTGTGACGGTGATGGACCAGGAACAACCCGTGATCCACTGTCCCTCCGACACCGTGATCCAGGTGCAAGCCGCCTGTGCTGCACTATTCGACGAAAGGATAGCCGTGGCAACGGACAATTGCGGTGTGGACAGCATTGTTCAGACCACTGCCTTCCCATTCGGCCAGCCCATCGGACCTGGGCACTACACCATCAGCTATCGGGCGTACGACCAGGCCATGAACAGCAGCGGATGTTCGTTCTCCTTGACCGTAGTGGACACCACCGCGCCGACGATCACCTGCCCTGCTCATCCTCCGCTATCCGCATCCGATGATTGCACCGCCGTGCTTCCTGACTATACGGTGGATGCGGTGGTCGGGGACAACTGTACGTTCAATCCGATCGTGCAACATCCGATCGCCGGAAGTGAAGTGGTGGCGGGGACACTTGTGACGCTCTCCATCACGGATGCCAGCATGAACAGCTCATCCTGTTCGTTCATCGTGGATGTGATCGACCAGACCGCACCGACGATCCAGACCCCTCCCACCGACCAAATATTCACCTCAACCACGGGGACCTGTGGACTGCTGTACGTATTCCCCACCATCACCAGTATCGATAACTGCGATAGTGACACAGAGACCGACCATCGCACCTTCTTGCTCGAGGACGGCGATCCGGCCTGGCAGGACGTGACCGGCCTCCCGGACCATGCACTCGCCCCCGGTGTACACCAGCTCTACCAGGTCCACCGTGATGACAATGGCAATACGGACACCTGCTCCTGGAAAGTGACCGTGCTTGATACCGCCCCCCCCCTCATCACCACGTCCGGGAACATCACGATCAATGCCGCCCCGAACACCTGTGGTGCCACGGTGAATTTCACGATCAATGCTACCGACAACTGTGCCATCCTATCACTCACGCAGTCCCATAACGATGGGGACTTCTTCCCGGTCGGCACCACAACGATCACCTCCGAAGCAACCGATATCAATGGGAATGCCAGCACCGGCGTTCCATTCACCATCACCATTCTGGACAATGCGGCACCGAGTGTGACCTGTCCTTTGAATGACACACTAAGGATCGACCTTGGCGTGGACTGCATGGTGGCCTTCCCTGATCTGCGCGACTCACTCACCGTGGCGGACTGTGGTTCCTGGACCAACACCATGCTTCCTTCGGCGGGAACGGTTTTCACACGAGACACGGTGCTGTACATGACCATGTGGATCGAGGATGCCGCAGGCAACGGAAGGTGGAACAATCACTGGGTCCACATCATTGACAACGACCCACCCAGCTTCACGCCGCTTGCCGACCAGATCATTCCTCTCGACAGCACCGGGCACGCCACCATTGCTGACCTGACCGTGCTATACACGGATGTCCATGACTGCTCCACGCCGGTCATCATCTCACAAGACGTACTTCCGGGCACTTCGATCGACCATCCCACATCGATCATCGTTCGGTTCGTGGACGCCGTCGGTCGTACAGCCTACGACACGCTTGTGGTCACGCCAGCAGACCACATCGCCCCCACGCTGATCTGTCCCTCCAACACGATCGTGGCCGCAACGGGTGGTGCATGTGGGACCCAGGTGAGCTTCCTGGCCACGGCGACGGACAATATCGACCTGGCTCCTGCCATCACCTATTCACAAGGACCGGGCTCCTGGTTCAACCTGGACTCGACCTTGGTCACAGTAACGGCCACGGACCAAGCATCCAATACGGCAACGTGCGCATTCACGGTAACCGTTCTCCCAACCCCTTTGCCGGAGCTGCGCTTCGCGACCGGGGACCATTGCTCCACCGCCGGGGCCATCGTTCCGGATAACACGATGCCCGTTGGCGGAACCTTCGACTGTACGACCTGTATGGGTGGTATCGGAACCGATGGCTCCTTGAACGCAGGAACCCTTGGTGCGGGAACTCACTTGATCGTCTATCACGCCAGCCCCACAAGCTGCTATTCGCCGCTTGGAGATACGACGTCCGTAACGATCACGGAGCAACCTCAAGCGGGGGTGGCCCGTACTGTCTCAACCTGCGCCACGGCATCGAGCTTCCAACTGCTCGACTCGTTGGGAGGATCGCCTGATGCAGGTGGTTCCTGGTGGTACCAGGGAGCGGCCCATTCCGACGTGTTCGACCCATTGAGCGACCTCTCTGGAACCTACACGTATTCGATCCCAGGTGGGGTCTGCAACCCAGTATCAGCCGACTTATTGGTTAGCGTGGATATTCCGATGAACCCTGCGTTCAGCTATCCAACCGGACCGTTCTGCACCAATGCTGGTAGCCGATCCCCGAACGTGGCATTCGGAACCTTCTCCACGAACGACCCCATCAACCTGACCATCAATGCCAGCACAGGTGTGATCGACGTAGGTGCCTCTCAGCCCGGAACCTATACAGTGACCCAGACCATCACCAATGGATCCTGTGTGACCAGCCATACGGAACCGGTCGTGATCGTCGCCCCACCATCGGTGAACATCGCCAGCGTTGCCCCCCTGTGTTCGAACAACGCAGCCATCGCCCTTATCGGTTCCCCGGCCGAAGGTACTTGGAGCGGCGAAGGGGTGAGCCATGGTGTATTTGACCCCGCCATCGCCGGTGCGGGTGCACACCTGATCACCTATGCCATCGGAAGCTCCGGCTGCGTGGGCATCGACTCGATATCGATCTCCGTGAACGATCCTGCCAACGCCACGATCACCTATGCTGGCACCCCGTACTGCCACGGCTCTGGGGTGGCGAACATCACACACAGCGGCACCGCGGGAGGTACCTTCTCCTCCACATCAGGCCTCAGCCTGAACAGCGCCACAGGCTCGGTGGACTTGGAAGCCACAGCGCCTGGAACCTATATCGTGGGGTACTCCATTCCGGCGACGAATGGTTGCAGCCCATTCCAGACCACCACATCCATTGTGATCGAGGCCGCTCCCGAGGCTGGACCAGACAATGACACCACGCTCTGTACCAGCTTATCCAGTTTCGACCTGAACACGCTATTGCAGAACGGTGTGGCAACTGGCGGAACGTGGATGAGGACCGGAAATGTCATTGTCCCAGGAGGGGTCGTGACCCCTTCTTCCAACACGACCGGAGGCTCCATGACCTACTGGTACCGGTTGGGAGGAACAGCAACGTGCCCTGCCGATAGCGCTGTGATGACGATCAACCACGTCATTCAACCGAACGCCGGTATCGATGGCCAGCTGTCCCTCTGTTCGAATGGTAGCCCGGTCCCCTTAACAACACAACTCGGTGCTTCAGACCTTGGCGGAACATGGTCCGGGCCGAGTGCGGTAGTGGGCGGGATCTATGATCCTGTTACGATGGCACCCGGCACCTACACCTATACCGTAAGCGGCACACTGCCCTGTGTTGCGCACAGCGCCACGGTAACGGTAACGGAAGACCCGGCGACCGTGATCGAAGTGACCGATACCGCCTGCAGTACATATACCTGGTCACTGAACGGTGAGACCTTTACCAGCTCAGGCACCTATGACTCCGTGAACGGCTGTGTCACCCATCGGCTTCACCTGACCATTGTTGTTCCGGGCACGGCTTGCGACGATGGCCTTGCAGCAACTGGAAATGACGCCTACGATGTGAACTGCAACTGCACGGGTGTCCAGATCGATTGCAACGGCACCGTGGGTGGTACCGCTGCCATCGACGCCTGCGGAACCTGCGCCGGAGGAACCACGGGCATCACGCCTAACGCCGCTTGCACCGACTGCGCGGGCGTGATCAACGGTACAGCCGCGATCGGCACTCCTTGCGACGACGGCAACTCCAATACCACCAATGACACCTGGACGACCGGT
>CAUJED010000132.1:0-24189 GCA_963169535.1 Bacteroidota bacterium
GTCAGGTCCAGACCACTGGCCCTCTTTCGGATGCTCTCCACCCCATACGACGCCGGTTCACTAACCGTACTCGTCTGATTCGTCCGCTCGGGATAGCTTCCTGGCGCAGTCCTCCTCGCCCGTTCTTCCATCACCATCGCCCTCAGGTCGAACTTCAACGCATTCGTGAGGTTCACCAACACTTCATCGGAGATCGTTTCCGATCTGAAGTAATTGCCGATCGAAGAAGGCTCAACGTTCAGCGCCCGTGCAACGCTCGCGAACTTGATGTGACGCTCCTCGAACACCTGCCTCACGTATTCACCCGCATGGAAGCTCTTTCCCATGCGCCTCAAGTCCTGGCCTTTCTTAACCTTGAGTGTTGCCAAAAGTGGTGTGCTGTTTTCTAATAATGAATCAACGCAATGATAGCTGTGACCGACCCTTCGGCACCCGATTGAGCTAGATCCGCTTCCTTTCCGGCTTGCGGGTCTACGGGTGCAGAACGTAGTAGTCTAAGTAGCAACCACTGGGGTTGTCGTGCAACTCACCGGGTATGTACCCGGTCAATTCCAAAGCGCCAGTACGTGGCATGTTCAGTATCGATGTACTGGTCATTCCTGAATTGGTCTGTCCCGATACTGTGCCGGCAAAGAAGTGAGACTATTGGAAACCCGCGCCAATCGCGGGTTCCCAGTAATCCTTGTACCGAAGGCGGGACTCGAACCCGCACAACCTTTCGGTCACACGCCCCTGAAACGTGCGCGTCTACCAATTCCGCCACTTCGGTGTGGTGCCTTTCGGCGCTCAGGGGCCGCAAATATAATGGAACTAACGATCCGCAGCGCGCTTTACCCATTCCTTCGTATTCCTCTTCGTTGAAAGTGAAGACCTGCGGTATTTTCGCGTCCCCGATGCCGATCAAACGATTCCGAACACAGCGCCAATGGCATAACACGCTGATGATGGTCTGGGGTACGCCGTTCCTGATCCTGCCCGGCATCATCGTCGGGGCGTCGTCCGGAAGCTTCCGGCTGCTGCAAGGGTCAGTCGTGGTGGTGCTCCTGGGGGTCATCTTCGCCGCTTGGCGCGATATGCGGAAGAAAGCCGTTTACCTGGTGGATGATGACCGCTTGGTCCTGGTCGACAAGACCGGTCGGCGCGAAGTGTTCATGACCGAGATACGCGATGCCAGTCTGCTGGACCGCATGGCCGCACGGGCATATTTGCGCGACCGTTCCGGGCCGACCAACCCGGACGCCGAGCGCTGGGGTGCGGACTTCATCCGGTTCTGCACGGTGGACATCGGTCTTCGTTCCTTCACGCTGGGTGGGGCACGCCGTCTCATCGATCGGCTGCCAAGCGCAAAAACGGACCTGCTCCTGGTCCGGCTACAGAATGGGGGAGACCTGCTGCTCTCTCCAGTGCATGCCCAGGATATGGTCGATACCTTGGGGCGTCGCCACCTTCAGATGTGACCGTGAGCCGATTACTTCCAATGGCCGGTCCTCTTCATCAACGCTGGAAATACGACGCATCCGGCCTTCGGGTTCGGTGACCCGGAAGCGTTCCATGCGGCTCGGTGGAGGGGATGGGTAGCGGTGGGGAGGTAGTGCCCGAAGATCGCCTTGGGCCACACCGGCACCAGGGGCGGTGCGATCCTAACGTATGGCCACACGCCCCGAACGGTTCACGGCCGGTTGCCATCAACCGGCGAACACGACCGGCCGCATGGGCCTTGAACGTGAACGATGATGGGACCAGGAGAACGGAATGGGGCGGCTCAGAGGTACGACCTCAGTTGTACCGGACACGCTGGCCGATGGAGAGTGTGCTCCGCTCGCTGATGCCATTGATCCTGCACAGGTCCGAAACCTTCACGCCATACCGGCGCGAGAGGGCATAGAGCGTATCGCCACGGCGGATCACGTGGTATTTCCTTGAGCTTTGGCTGCTTTTTGCAGCTGCCTTCGCCGCGGCCATATGGGCGAAGGTGCCCTTATGGATATCGAACTCCAGCGCTTTCAGGGATCCGTTCTTCAGATCGAAGATCAAGGCGGGATCGATGGGCTGGTCCAGGAAACGCACCTCGAAGTGAAGATGACTACCATAGCTCCGGCCCGTATTGCCACCAGAGCCCAAGGTGTCTCCCGCTTCCACCAACGTGCCGGGCTCCACCTTCCGGTCGCTCAGGTGAGCATACACCGTTTCCAGGCCGTTGTAATGCCGCACCACCACCACATTGCCGAACGTCTTGTTGTACTTGGATACACGCACCATGCCCGGAAATGCCGCCATGACCGGGTCGCCGGTCTCCAGGTCCAGATCTACGCCATAGTGCATACGGCCCTTGCGCATGCCGTACCCCGATGTCACCTCGCCCGCACAAGGCATGGTCAGGTCGTGCTCATGTGCTCCAAGTAGCAACTTCAACGTATCGTGCGCGACGAGCCTTGATCCGGTCACCCGGTCGAAGAGCACGTCGGTGTTCCAGTGGCAGTACATGTCGTATCCGGGGATGAACGTCAACGAGTCGTTCACATCCCACGTGGCGTTGCTCGGCTCCAGCACCACTTCAGTGGCATCGCCATCATTCAGTTCCTCGAAGATGTCCAGACCTTCGGGGCCTCCGATGTCCGTGTGACCTTCCTGTGCATGCGCCATGGACAGGCCCAGGGTAGGGGCCAGCAGGAGCAGCAGGGAGCGGAGGTTCTTCATCGTCGGCGGGCAAAACTATCCGTATGCCCGAACGCACCAAGGATGAGCCTCAACTGTTTTCCACAGACCACCCTTATTTATCCATTGGGCGGGCGAAACGCAGGATTCGTCTGGCGGAACCTTGGTTTGGGCGGGCCGTTAAAGTCTGTTAAGCGGATCGCGTGCTATCCCTCCGCACGATCTTTGTATGGGTGTTGAGGGAAGAGGATACTCGCTTCAGTGAGGTAGGAGGTATGGAAGAACAACAAGGACAGGACCGTACAGCGCGTTCCGTGGTGAATGCCGGTGACCGTATGGCGCACGTGGTGATCGTGTATCTGGTGGCCGTATTGCTCACCCTGCCATTGTACATCATCATCTATCCGTTCGTACCCAAGCTGGTGCTTCCGATCGGCGAAGGCATACGGGTGGAGCATTTCATCACCTTCGCATGTACCCTCATCGCCTTCATTGTGCTGGTACGCAAGTTCCAGACCTTGGTGTACATCGGGCTCATGGTGGGTTTGGTGGCCGTTACCTTGACCAGCATCGGTGGTCGATACGATTTCGGCGACCTGTACAGGGATTATGCCGAGTTGCTCGGCTCCTTGCGGGAAACGGCCTCCAACGCACCGCTCGCGGCCCGCAAGTTGGCGCCCTTCCACGATGCCGATAGGCTCAAGGCCATCCTCCGCGATTCGGACGGGGCGGTCAGGAAGGAGGCTGTACGTATGGCCACGGCCAACTTCACCGACCTGAAGGTGGCCGAGGACGAGTTCACCATGGTGCAGGCCTTCTCCATCTTCAAGGAGATCAACTCGAAATGGCGTTACGTATCCGATGTGAAGGGCGGAGAGTACTTCGCCACGCCGGCCGAAAGTCTGGAGTTGATGGCGGGCGATTGTGACGATCATGCGTTGTTGATGGCCGCTTGCATCACCGCGGTCGGAGGGCAGGTGAGGTTGGTGCGGACAGAAGGCCACGTCTACCCCGAACTGCTGATCGGCTCGGCCCAACGGATGGAACGTGCAGGTTACTTGATCCGAAAGCTGTTGTTCACCAAGGAGGTCGGCGATGCTCCGCTCTACCACCACACCGATGCGGACGGGAAGCATTGGATCAACCTCGACTATACGCGCCGGTACCCAGGTGGCGAGCTCATGAACGAGCGGATCATCGGCATCCTGGACATCTGAGGTCCGGTGAGCCGAAGGTTGGTACTTTCGTGCGGAAAGTTCGATGAAGAAACTCGTGCAACCCATCGAGCTGGCGAAGGCCAGCCACATGCGTCCGGGCGATCCACGGATCACCTTGCTGACGGAGATGAGTGGCCTGAAGCGACTGGAGCGTTTCTACAACGCCATCGAGGACCTGCACGACAGGGAGTTCGTGGCGGCGGTATTCCGGAATTTGGAACTCGAGATCGAGATGGACCCGGCCGATCTGGCCAACGTGCCGAAAGACGGGCCACTGGTGATCGTATCCAATCATCCGTACGGGGCCATTGATGGCCTGGCCTTGGTGCATGTGCTGGGTGGTGTGCGGCCCGACCTGAAGGTGATGGCCAACTTCCTCCTTCAACAGTTGGAGCCCTTGCGCGATCGGTTCATCGGGGTGAATCCCTTTGAGCAACTCTCTTCGTTGAGCAGCTTTCAAGGGATGCGTCAGGCCATGTCCCATGTAAAGGAGGGCAACGCCCTGGCGGTATTCCCGGCCGGCGAGGTGAGCAGCTGGCGCACGGATTTGAAGGCTGTGGCCGACCCGCGCTGGAAGACCCCGGCCATCAAGCTCGCGCAGCATGTGGAGGCACCCGTTGTACCCGTGTGGTTCGATGGTGGCAACAGCATGCTCTTCCAGGCCCTGGGCATGATCCATCCCAACCTGCGTACCCTGGCGCTGCCCTCCGAGATGCTTCGTATGCGGGGACGATCGGTACGTATGCGCATCGGTAAGCCGATCCCGCCCAAGGATATTGCGGCGTTCTCCTCTGCGGAACAGTTGGGCCGATACCTGCGGGCCAAGACCTATGCGCTGGGCAGTGGGGTGCAGGTGAAGCGGGAACTCTTCAACCCGCTCCGTTTTCCGCAACGGCCCAAGGAGATCATACCGCCGGTGTCCAAGGCGGTGCTGGCCAAGGAGATCGAAGGCATCGCCGATCTCAAGCTCAACAGCCAGGCCGAATTCGACCTGTACCTGGCGCCCGCAGGGAGGATCCCCAACATGTTGCGCGAGATCGGCAGGTTGCGTGAGTGCACCTTCCGCGAAGTGGGCGAGGGCACGAACAAGAGCGTGGACCTGGACGAGTTCGACCTGTATTATGATCACCTATTCCTCTGGGACCGTTCAAAGGGCTGTTTGGTGGGGGCCTATCGCATCGGCAACGGCAAGCGGATCATGTCGCGGTATGGCAAGCGCGGGTTCTACACCTACACGCTGTTCCGGATGGACCGGCCGATGGACCGGGTGCTACGGCGAAGCTTTGAACTAGGCCGTTCCTTCATCGCGGTGGAGTACCAGCGGCAGCGCCTACCGTTGTACATGTTATGGCGCGGTCTGCTGCTGCACATCACGGCCAACCCCGACCACCAGTACTTGATCGGGCCCGTAAGCATCAGTGGTACGTACAGTCGCATGGCCCGCTCGTTGATCATGGAGTTCGTGGAGCAGCACCACTACGACCACGGGATGGCCGCATCCGTACGGCCGCGGAACAAGTTCCGGGTCAAGGTCGACACCGTGGACCGCGAGGCGCTCGTACAGGCCTCGATGGCCGACCTCAAGCGCATGGACCGGTTGATCGCCGAGATCGACCCGCACGAGACCGCCATGCCCGTGCTGCTGAAGAAATACCTGCTGTTGAACGCCCGGATCATCGGCTTCAACCGCGATCCGCGGTTCAACGATGCCCTTGATGGGCTGATGGTGCTCGACCTCACCAAGCTGCCGGAGCGGACCGTGGAGGATCTGCGGAAAGGCATGGAGGTGGCTTGACCCCATCCGGATGCGTTGGTGTGTTTCATCACCAGGGGGACAGGCGTGATCCCGACCTTTGAGCCATGGTGAAACGAATGACCTTGGTGGTCGGGGCGAGCCCCGAGCCGACCCGCTACAGTCACATGGCTGCCCTCCGTTTGCTGGAGAAGGGACATCCAGTGTTGTTGATGGGTAAACGGAAAGGCGCCATCGGAGGAGTGGCGATCCAAAGCACGGTGCCTGAAGGAGCCGAGGTACACACCATCACCATGTACGTGGCTCCGGCACACCAGCAGGACCTTATGGATGGCTTGCTGGCCCTGCGTCCGGCCCGGATCATCTTCAACCCCGGAACCGAGAACCCAGCGTTCGAGGCGGCGGCGAAAGCCCTCGGCATGGAGGTGGTGGAGGGCTGCACCCTGGTGATGCTCGCCACTGGCACCTATTAGTGTGCCCCTTTCGTAGAGTGATCCGCTCAGGCGGAACCTCTGCGTACGGTTCCCATACCATTTCGTACGAAGGAGTGGGCCAGGCCTACGGAAGAGGTCGCGACGGGGAAGACATGCGGAAATGGACCGAGTGGATCGGCCTGCTCCTTCGTACGAATTCTGATGACCAGCTTCACGCGAACAGGTGCGCTTGGCACTGCCGGGGTGTTCGCATGGAGCGATGAAATGGTAGGGGGGCGTCGAGCTTCCGCGATGCGACACGAGACCGACCCAACGAAAAAGCCCCCCGGGATGCGGGGGGCTTTTTCGTTCAAGGTTCTCCGTATCACTTACCCACCATCAGCTTTTGGGTGTGGTGGCCGACCTCGTTGGAGGCATTGATCAGATACAGGCCATTGGCCAGGTTGAGTTCCGAGGCGCTGAACTGAAGGATCCGGCTGGAAGGAGCGTTCACACGCTGATGCACCACGGCACCGCGGATATCGGTGATGGTGATGGTGGTCGCGTACTTATCCATGCCATGCACACCCAGGGTGAACTGGTCGTTCGTTGGGTTGGGGTAGAGGTTCATGAACTTCTCCACGGAGAGGTCTTCCACACCCACCGCACCAAGGATGTTGATGTTGTCGATGTACAGGTTGCCACTGTATTCGCTGCTGATGTAGCGGAAACGGAACCGCACGTTGGCCACGCGCCGCTGCGCGTTGAGGTTGAAGGTGCGCTCGGTCCATGCCGGAGGTGGCAGCTGCGGGTTGTTACCGTTGTTGATCAGTTGGGCACCAGAGAGTTCGCCATTGGGGAGCAGGCTCCAGGTACGACCGCAGTCGGTGCTGATGGAGACCAGGAGTTTTTCGGTGACCAGTGCGAGGTCGCTGGCCGTGGTGGAGTAGGCGAAGCTGAATTGGAACGATGCTTCGGACAGGCCGCTCAGGTCGAAGGTGGGCGAGTAGAAGTCATCGTAGTCGGCACCGTTCGGGCTGTCGATCAGGTCGAGGTAGTCGCGTTCGCCGCTGTTCAACATCACACAGGCACCGCTTCCGTTGCCTGCCGTGGTCGTTCTGCGCCAGGAGGTGATGTTGTTCGCGTGGTTCTGAGACAACCAAGGGAAGAGGCTGGTGGTCGTTTCGAACCCTTCGCTATAGAGACCCACGTGGTCATTGGGCGTGCCACCGATCACAAAGGCATAGGGATCCACCTTGGTGGTACTGCCATTGGCGTTGGTCACCGTCAGGGTCACTTCCTTGAAGCCGGTGCCCTCGAAGCTCACCACCGGGTTACGTTCCGTGGAGGTGGCGGGGGTCCCGTCTTGGAAGGTCCATGCCCATGCCGTTGGGAAACCGCCAACGGAGTTGTCCACGAACTGCACGGGTGTACCGGCGCAGTAGGCGGGTACGTAAGGCCACTCCGGGTTGTCGCTACCCATGAGCGAGGTGCGGGCGTAGAAGTCGGCTTGTGGCGGGCAGCTTGCCTGGTAGCCTTCGGCCACACCGGTCAGCTGAAGGTTGGCCTCGGTCCAAAGATTGTTGCGTTCGCCTGCGGTATGGTTCAGGGCGGCGTGCATCCTTTCGGTCTGGCCGATGGTGAACATCTTGCTGCAGTACGAGTACTCCATGTAGTTCTCCACGTTCTCGATCACGTTCGTACTGCCGTACACCGTTACATCGTCAACACCGAAATACCCGTCCACGAAAGCCAGGTCCGAGGACTCACTTACGGTAACGGTGGCGGTGTCGTTGGGGCAGGGCGAAGTGCCGGCCACCACATAGCTATATACACCGGGCTGCATGCTGGCAGGTTGGTACAAGCCATCGGTCACGGTGCTTGGTCCGGACCACGTACCACCTGCGTTCGCCGCACCGATCAACCCCGCGAAAAGGTCGACGTCCGAAGCATCGGCGCATACGTTGATCATGCCATCGCCACCAGCGTTCACACGGCTACGCTCGCTGATCTCCATGGTGGTGGTGCGGAAACAGCCGTTGGGGTTCGTAACGCGCAGGGTGTAGGTGCCAGGACGCGTAACGACCAGGCCAGGGGTGGTGCTGCCACCTGGCGACCAGGTGTTGCCCGTGCTGGAGCTGCTCATCAGCTGTACGCTGCCACCAGCACAGAAGGCGTTGTTCCCGGTGATGGTCGGCACTGCCGGAGCATTGATCTCCGTGACATTCACCGTGGCGGTGGCCGAGCCACAATCGCCACCGAGGTCCACGGTGTACACATAGGCGCCGGGCGAATGTGCCTCTGCATCATAGATGCCACCCGGAAGTTCCACATCGTTGTTCGTCCAGATCCCACCGGGTTGGGCGCCGCCACCAAGTTTGGTGAACAGGTCCAGGGTGGCATTGGTGCAGATGCTGGCGCTGGCCGTGGTACCGGCGTTGGCGGTGGCGGTCTCGGTCACTGTGACTTGTGCCACATCGCCAGCGCAAGCACCATTGTCGGCCAGGGTATATTCATACACACCGGGTTCCATGGTGAGCGGATCGTACAGGCCGTCGGTCACCGGGCTTGGTCCGGTCCAGTCGCCACCCGCTTGTGGGGAGCCACCGAGCTTGGTGAACATGTCCGCAGCGGGCGAGCTTTCGCAGAGGGAAAGTGTGCCATCGGTGCCAGCGTTCACTGCGCTATGGGCTTCCACCACGAAAGGTTCGCTGGTGGCTTTGCACTCACCTTGGGTATGCGTCACGGTGTAAGTGCCTGCTGTGGTCACCGCGATGGTGGCGGTGGTTTGCCCGGTGCTCCAGGTCAGGTTCGTGGCCGGACTGCTGGAGAGGGTGACTGAACCAGGGGCGCAGAAGGCACTCGCACCGCTGATGACGGGCGCGCTCGGCGCACTGATCACGCTCACATCCACTGCGGCGGTGTAGGTGGCACAGCCGGGCACTTCCAACGTGTAGGTGTAGGTGCCAGCGGACATGGTGGCCGGGTCGAAGATGCCGCTCATGGCACTGGGGCCGGACCAGCTCCCTCCGGGTTGAGGCGCACCACCCAGGAAGTCGAAAAGGTCAGCCGTCGCATTGTCGCAAACGCGCGCAACGCTGTTCTCGGTCTCCGCGTTCCAGGCGTAGAGGCGGAAGGTGATGGTCTGGTCCGTGTAGTGGAAGTTCGCCGCCGGCGGATCCACATAGACCATCACATCGCTGAGCGGGACATCGTTCTTGATGAAGGCGACATTGCCCGATTGGATGGAGATGTTCGGGTTGCCCGCTGCACGGATCGGCAGGTTGGCGCTGTAGTTGTTCGCGCTGGAGCGGACCGCGAAGGTGCGGACCCCGGTGGCGTTGCGGCCCAGTTTGAACCCGATGGAGTCCACATAGAGCAGGTCGCTCACGTTGGGGGCGAAGGAGAAGGAATAGTACTTGCCCGTGTTGATCGTTCCCGGCAGTTCAGAATAAACGGTCTCGCCGTTGATCGGATGGGCGTCCCACCCGGTGAAGGCGAACATCCCCGGCACGGAGGAGTTGTTGGCCACCCCGGTGGCGGAGAAGGCGTTGATCTCGGCACGTTCGCGCACCACGTTGTTGATCGTATCCTGCGGGTTGACCCGTGGCGTGGTGTCCGTGGTGCCCGAAGAAGTGGTAACACTACTGAAGGTGTACTTGTGACCCACCAGGCTCAGCCTGTCGCAATCGGCCCAACCGAAGGTCACATCGTTATAGTCCGGGCAGATGTTCCACCCTTTGGTCACCGGGGTGTCGTCCACACCGTCATCGCCACACTGATCGATCATATGTCCTGCGGGCGGCACACCTCCTTCCGTGGTGTTGTTGCTGCCCCACACGTGTGGCAGGTTCAGGTAGTGGCCAACCTCATGGGTCAGAGCGGTGGAGCGGAACACGCTGCCCGGGGAGATCGATCCCACGTAGTCGTATTCGATGATGATCCCATCGGCCAAGCGGCCGATAGGGCTATCGAAGGCGCTGGGGTAGTAGGCATACCCTGCGGCTTCCTCGTTCTCCATGTATTTGATCACCCAGACGTTGAGGTAGCGCTCTCTGGGCCATGGGTTCATCTTGCCTTTATCGCTACCGCGCAAGGTCTCCGGGGACTTGATCCGGTCGATACCGTTGGTGCAATTCCCATCCGGGTCCAACGTAGGTAGTACGAACCGGATCCGCGCATCGCCGACCAGGTCTGCGAATGCGGGGTGGACCTGGGAGATGTCGGCGTTCAGGGCACGATAGTCCTCGTTCAGGATATCGAGCTGGTCCAGGATCTGTTCGTTGGTGATGTTCTCCGGTCCGCCTACGTGGATGACGTGGAAGACGATGGGGATCGTCACCATCACATCGCCGCCGCGCTCCACGCTTGATCCGTTGCGCAGAAGCTGTTGGATATCAGCCTCCAACGCAGCTTCGCGTTCCAGGTATGAAGGGTCTGCGGCGATGCGTTCGGCACGCATGCGGTCCGTGGCGCAGTGGTACTGCTGAGCCGAAGCGAGCAGGGACCACGTGCAGGCGGCAAGTCCGAGTAGAACGTGTTTCATAGGGTTCTCGTGAGCGAGGGGTTTCAGGTTCCTAACCGGGCCTAAAGTAAGGATAGGGGATCAACGTTCAAGGGGCGGCCGTGCAGAGGCCGGGATGTCCCAGCCACCGGAGGCAGGCAGTACGGGAACGGCGCAGGGAGGGTGCCCCCCCTTCAATCCGTTCGTTCCACGGCATCCAGGATGGTGAGGCAAGCCATTTCCACCTCGGGCCGGTCGATGGTCAAGGGCGGCGCGATGCGGAAGGCGGTGGGGCAGGAGAGGAACCAGAAGCCGAGCACCCCGTGGTCCAGGCAATGATGCACCACGCGTTGCACCTTGTCGGCATCGCCGAGGTCCACGGCCAGCATCAATCCCATGCCACGCACCTCGCGGATGGCCGGGTGAACGAGTCGTTCCTTGAACAGGGCGCCCATGGCTGCGGCGTTCTCCGCCAGGTGTTCGTTCAGCAAGACCTCCAAGGCGGCCAGCCCGGCCGCACAGGGCAGTGGGTGCCCGCCGAAGGTGGTGATGTGGCCCAGTACCGGGTGGTTGGTGAGGAGCTGCATGTGATCGGACGAAGCCACGAAGGCCCCCATGGGCATGCCTCCGCCCAGGGCCTTGCCCAGCACCAAGATGTCGGGAACCACACCGAAGTGCTCGAAGGCGAAGAGCTTGCCCGTGCGTCCGAACCCGGTCTGCACCTCGTCGAACACCAACATGGCGCCCACCTCGGTGCAACGGGCGCGTAGGGCCTTGATCCATTCGGTATCGGGCACCCGCACACCGGCATCGCCTTGGATCGGCTCGATCACCACCGCGGCCGTGCGGTGGTCGATGATGCGTAGGTCCGCAGGGTCGTTGAAGGTGATGAACCGTACATCGGGGAGCAATGGTCTGCTGCGATACTTCTTCTCTTCGTTGCCCGTTATGCTGAGCGAACCGTGCGTACTCCCATGGTAGCTCTTGTGGCAGGCCACCAATCCCGTTCGACCCGTGATGCGCTTGGCCAGTTTCATGGCCCCTTCGTTGGCCTCGGTGCCGCTGTTCACGAAGTACACGCTGTCCAAACCCATGGGCAGCAGGCCGGCGAGCCTTTCGGCAAAGAGCACCTGTGGGGCTTGGATGAACTCGCCATAGGGGATCACGTGCAGGTAGCGGTCCACTTGATCCTTGATCGCTTCCACCACCTTCGGGTGCCGGTGTCCGGTGTTGTTCACCGCCAAACCGGCCACCAGGTCCAAGTAACGCGCTCCATCGCGGGTATGCAGGTAGCACCCTTCGGCCCCTACGATGTCCAAGGCGATGGGGTGCGGGCTCGTTTGCGCAAGATGCTGGTAGAAGGCGGCGTGAAGGGCGTCCATGGGATGGAGCGCAAAGGTCGGTGGTCGGCGGTGATCACGGACGACGTGGCGGAGGCGGGCCCTCCTCGCCTCGGTGTCGGAATTTGCGCAGGACCTCCCGGTTGAAGTCGTGCTCCGCCTTGCGCAGGCGCAGGGTCTTCACCGCTCCGATGCTTTGTTTGAAGCGGTCCAGGTAACTGCGTTCCAGATCGATCTCCTTCTGCCGTTGTTGGAGGCCCTTTTCGAGTATGGCAGCGGCATCGCTCTCACTGGGCTCCTTATCGCCCTGTGGGTCATTGATCAGGCTGCGCATCTCCTTTCGAAGGGCGTCCTGTTTTTCGTCGAATTCGTTGTAGACGGGCCAGAAGCGTTGCGCCTCTTCGGGAGTGAGTTGCAGTTGGGCGGTGATGTAAGCGCTCTTCTGCGCCTGGATCTCGCGCAAGCGCTCCGCTTTCGGAGGGGTGTTCGGCTGGGCGGTAGCGGGAAGGACGCCCGCAAGCAGCAGCAAGGAAAGGATGGTGCGGTTCAACAGGTGTTTCATAGCTCTTCGATCAAGAGGTCCAACGAAAGGTCTTCGCCTTCAAGGTAGGCCAGCACCGCTGCGCCGTCCTCCGGAAGTTCCACCACGTCCATCAGGTCCATGGTCGTGTCCAGCTCGGTGTAGAGGAGTTCCGGGTCGATGCCGGTATGCAACAGGTCGTTCTCCGACCAATCCTGGCCCACCGATACCATGTGTTCTGTGTGCTTGCCGGATGGCCAAAGTAGGAACAGCCCGACCAAGAGGCTCAGCGTGCCGAAGAGCAGAGCGGGCCGTACCCAAGCCCCGCGTAGTGGTTCGGACACGATCGATCGTTCGGAACCACGCACGCGCTCCTGCGCCGCGTGAGGGAACGTTTCGAAGAAGCCGGAGGGGACCACGAAGGGGTCCACCTTCGGAATGCTCCTTAAGCGAGGGGCGTCCTTCAATTCGTCGTGGTCGGAGAGGCGTTCCATGGCATTCAATGCTTAGATGTCCTCAAGAGGTTTTGGTTTGATCCGCGCTGAGCCAGTCCTCGATCTTCTTCACGGCGATATGGTAACTGCTCTTGAGCGCGCCCACGCTGGTCCCGGTGATCTCGCTGATCGTCTCGTATTTCAGCTCCTGGAAGTATTTCATGGTGAACACCGCCCGTTGCTTGTCGGGCAGCCGCATCACGGCACGCTGCAGCTTCTGCTGGATCGCATCGCCGGAGAAGTGCTCGCTGCTGTCGAGCGTGGTGGTCAACCGTTCGATGATGTTGTCCTCGCTCACGAAGAGCCCGCGTTTCTGCTTGCGCAGGTGGTTGAGGCATTCGTTGTGCGTGATCCGGTAGAGCCAGCTGTACAGTTGTGCGTCGCCACGGAACCTATCCAGATTGGTCCAGGCTTTCACGAACACCTCCTGCAGCACGTCCTTCGCTTCGTCGTGGTCGGTCACCATGCGTCGGATGAAGCCGTATAGCCTCTGCTGATACTGGCGTACCAGGAGGTTGAACGCATAGTTGCGACTTTCTTCCTTTCGGAAGAGCGCGAGTAGTTCGGCGTCGCTGAGGTCGCTCATGGTAGGCACGTCGCGACCCGATGAAGGGTGTTCGCCAGTGCTTAGGGTTCGCTGCAGGCAACCTTACGGGATGCTGCCCGAAGGTAGGACACGGGTGCGGTGAAAAGGTTTGGATCCATTGGCGTAGGCGGTCATCTGCCACGGCTGATCGTCCAGGGTGAGCAGTGGCGCATCGAGGTGGCGGTTCTGCACATTGGCGTGGGACGCGTCAGAGGGCTGGTTAGTTTTGCCCGTTCAAAACAACCCCATGCGATCATCTCTCTTGTTCCTGCTCACGCTCCTTCTCTCATCGTTGCACGCGCAACAGTTCAGCCTGGATTGGGCCGCCACCTCGCAGAACGGGGTGTCGCGTGTTGTATTCGCCTCCAACGGCGACCTGTTCACCTTAGGTAGCGGTAGCGACCAGGTGAAGCTTCAACGGTACAGCAGCATCGGTGCGTTGCTGTGGACCAAGACCCTGAGCGCGCCAACCATCTCCGCACTGGATATGGATGTGGATGGGAATGACAATGTGTTCGTGTACCTGGGCTTCACCACCGGCCAATTGGATCTGGATCCGGGCCCATTCACCACGCTGGTGAACCCTGGAAAGGTGTACGCGAAGTACAATAGTAACGGACAGTACCAGTGGGGCTTCAGCGTGGCGAACACCACGGACCTTAGCTCTTCCTATGGTGGGTTGACCTGCGATGACGCGGGCAACTTGTACATCGCAGGCGATCTGGGGCAGGGTACGTACGACATGGATCCCGGACCCGGGGTGCACGATCTGGTGGTGGGGTCCTCCGCAGGAGGGGTGTTCATCGCCCGGTATCGACCGGATGGCACATTGCATTGGGCCAACCTGCGGCATTGGCCAAATGGGTTCACCTACACCCGTGCCATTGCGGCGATGCCGAACGGCGCCGGGTTCTACGTGGTGCAACGCCTTGATGACGGTGGGGCGTTGAGCGGCCAGATCGATGTGGATCCTGGACCTGGGACCCACCTGGTCTACAACCAATCGATCAACCTCTTGCGATACGACAGCACCTTCGCCTTCGTGGCTCGCGCCAACGCTCATTTCGGCGAACAGAAGCTCGCTGCCGACGACGCAGGTAATGTGTATCAGTTGGCCAGTGCGTATTCCGGTGGCGGACAGTGGGCGGTGAAGTATTCCACTTCGGGGCAGATCCTGAACGAGGTGTATCAGACCGCACTGCCCGGCAACGGCAACATCCGGTTGGCCGGTATCGTTTCCGATGGACAAGGGGGCTCCATGGGGGCGTACAGCACCAACTGCACGGCGAACTACTATCGGTTCTTCAAGATGAACGTGAGCGGCCTGGTCGACCACAATTTCTCCTTGTACAGTGGATCGGACTGCACCTATCCCATCGTGCGGGGCTTCGCAGTGCGAGGTTCGACCTTCGCGATAGGGTCCATCAACCAAGGGTACACGGTGGATCTTGATCCCGGTGCTGCCGTGGTCAGTCTGCCTACGGGTAGCGATCGTGGTGCCGTGGCTTTGTACGATTGGTGTGGTGGTGTCCCGTACGATCCGTTCGACATCGATGTGTTGACCAGCGAATGGTGCCTGGGCGATACCGTGGCCCTGGCCGTGGATGCCTTCGGCGATGCCACCTCGTACACTTGGGATGCCGGAGTTTGGGACGTTGTTGCGGGCCAAGGGGATACCGTGTCGTACGTGGTGGCCACATCCGCCGGGCCGGCCACCATCAGCGTGGGCGCGAGCAACCTGTGCGGCACCAGTGCCCCGGCCACGTTACAGCTCGTAGCGGGTGAGGCCCACGCCTCACTACCGGCCGATTCGGTGGCCTGTGGTAGCATGACCACCATATTGGACCCCGGGCCATGTGTGGGGTGTACCTACTTGTGGATGCCTGGTGGGGAGACCACGGCAACGCTGCCGGTGGACATCGATTCCACCGTCACGTACATCGTATCGGCCACTCATGGCCAGTGTGTGGCTTCCGATACCATCACGCTCGCGGTGGAGATCTGCACAGGGCTGGCCGATGGTTTCGGGTCCGGCCTCCGGGTGTCACCGGTCCCGGCCCTGCGCGGACAACACATCGTGGTGGCCGGTCTGCAAGCAGGCCGCACGCCCTACCTCACCACCATCGATGGGCGTCATCGCGGCACCTTGCTGGTGGAAGGCGACCGGGCGGTGGTGGCGACCGGGTCGTTGGCGCCCGGTATGTATCTATTGCATGGTGCCGCATCCACTGCGGTCCGGCTGGTGGTACAATAAGCACCTTTCAACCTGGAACGTGCTGCTCCATGTAGTGCATCGTCCCCTAAGCTTGGTTAACTGAAGATCTGCCCTCTCTTTCGTCTTCTTGCAAGGCAGAACATGCGCGGCGTAGCAGGCGCTACGGCGAAATGCTCCAACGCAGTAGGAAGGCGAAAGAGGGTCGGAGAGGGTTGATGAACATAGGGGACACCACACGAGGGGCTCCAGGACCCAGAACACCGAAGGCCACCTCGCACGAGGTGGCCTTCGGTGTTCTGGGCGAACGTGGTCCGCTATGGGGATGCCACCGCGCCTCGGGGCGGGGTCAGGTCACTTCCGGCGGATGGCGCGTTGTGCGGCGGCCACGATGTCGGGCGTATCCAAGCCGTACTTCTTCAGCAGTTGGGCGGGTGTCCCGCTTTCACCGAAGCTGTCGTTCACGGCCACGAACTCTTGCGGTGTGGGCCGGTGGGTGGCGAGCACCTGGGCGATCGCATCACCCAGGCCACCATGGCGGTTGTGCTCTTCGCAGCTCACGGCACAGCCGGTCTTCTCCACCGAGGCGAGGATGGCTTCCGTATCGAGCGGTTTGATGGTGTGGATGTTGATCACTTCGGCCTTCACCCCTTGCTTGGCGAGTTCTTCCGCGGCTTGCAGGGCGCGCCACACCAGGTGGCCACAGGCGAAAAGGCTCACATCGGAGCCTTCGATCAGGCGTTGGGCCTTGCCCAGTTCGAAGGGCATGTCGGCGGGGATGAACACCGGCCATTTCGGGCGGCCGAAACGCAGGTACACGGGTCCGTCGTGCTCCGCGATGGCGATGGTGGCCTGTTTGGTCTGGTTATGATCGCAGGGCACCACCACGGCCATGCCGGGCAGCATGCGCATCAGGCCGATATCCTCCAGGATCTGGTGGGTGGCCCCATCCTCACCGAGGGTGAGGCCCGCGTGGCTGGCGCAGATCTTCACGTTCTTGCCGGCGTAGGCGATGCTCTGGCGCACCTGGTCGTACACCCGACCCGTGCTGAAGTTGGCGAAGGTGCCGGTGTAGGGGATCTTCCCACCGATGGTCAGGCCGGCGGCGATACCCATCATGTTAGCCTCGGCGATGCCCACTTGAACGAAGCGGTCGGGGAAGTCCTTCTTGAAGGCGTCCATCTTCAGCGATCCGGTGAGGTCGGCGCAGAGCGCCACCACGTTCGGGTTCTTCTTGCCGAGTTCGTGCAGGCCGGCACCGAAGCCGCTGCGGGTGTCCTTTTCGTCGAGTACGGGGAAGCTGTTCATGCTTTGTGGGGGCGCTGTGCCGGGGATCAGGGGCGAAGTTCGTTCAGAAGTTGATGGTGACGGATCGGCCGCTCTCGATGGTGACCTCCTTCTTCAAGGTGAGTTCGGTGCGGCGGGCGCTGCGGCTGCGATAGATCACCTCGTAGGTGCCGGGTAGCAGGCGCACCTGGCTCCGCAGGGCGTTCGGGTCGATGTCGGCCACCCACGTCAAAGCCCCATCCTTCTTGCTGAAGATGGCCGTGGGACCGGCGGCGGAGGGTTGCACATTGAGCACTCCGGAGCGTGGCACGGCGATCTCGGTGGTCTTGCCCTGTTCGATGCGAACATCGGGGATCAGCAGCCGCGGTAGGGTGAGCACCTCCAGGTCGTACGTGCCGGTACGCAGCCGCTGGCTGGAGCCCACATCCTGCGCGATCAAGGTGGTGCCTTCGCCGCTCCGCCGCACGATGGCCTGCACCAGTACGCCATCCGAAGGCCCACTGCCGCTCTTGATGCTGAGCGTCCCGGTGCCGGCATCCACGGCGATCACCGTGTGCACCCCGGGCTTCACCACCACATCGTGGCGCACGCTGGGCGGCACGGTATGGGCCACCACCTTGTAGGTGTGGATGGGGTCGATGTGCAACGTGTCCGGGATGCCGCGATCGTTCATGGTGTGCATGAGGTGCTGGATCACTTTGCCCGTGCGCTGGTCGTACAACGTCACGGGCACATCGGTCTCCTCGGGCCGGCCGTCGGTGGTCATCAGGCTGATCTGGGCCGTGGTGGTGTTCAGGGCCTGGGTCACCACCACCTTCAACACATGTTCGAAGAGTTCGGGGGTGCTCGCATCGAAGTAGTTGCCCACGCATTGCAATCCGTACTTCTGGCTTTCGTCGAGCCCAACGCCGATCACGAACGGTTTCAGGGTGATGCCCTTGGCCTGCAAGGCACGGCTCACGGCACAGGGATCCTCATCGCAGGCTTCGATGCCGTCGGTGATGAGGATGATGACATTGCGCACCTTGCGCGGGTCTTTGGGTGCCGTGGGGGGGAAGTCCACCGCCGATCGTTCCAGGGAGCGCGCAATGGGGGTGGTGCCGAGGCAACGCACGCTTTGCAAGGTGGACTTCATCGCCGGGATGCTATTGGTGCTGAAGGGCACCTCCAGTTTCGTGTCGTCGCAATCCTGCTTGCCGGGTTGGATCGGGGTCTGGTGGCCATACAGGCGCAAAGCCAGTTCCAGGTCGGGTTGCCCCTCAAGCTCCTTCAAGGCGTTCAGGAGCAACTCCCGCGCGGTGTTGATCTTCGGCTGGTTGCCCCAGAAGGCGTTCATGCTGTTGCTCGCGTCCATCACGAACAGCATGCGGGTGAGCGGTGGTTGCGTTGCCTTGTCCTGGGCGGATGATGCCCCCACGAAGAGCAGGAGGAGTAGGCAGGTCGTTACGCAGCGCATGGCCCTTACCGGGAGTAACGGGGAAAACCGTGCCACAAGTGCCAGGCGGGGCCAGGACCGGGACATCGCCCCGGCGTCAGCTTCCCGACCCTGCTTTTGGCATCCATCAGTAGTCGCCCAAGGTTTCCGGCAGCTGCTCCAGGGCCTTCCTCAGTTGCTCATCGTTGGGGGCGATGCCGTGCCACTCATGGCTGTGCATCATGAAATCGACCCCCTGGCCCATCTCGGTACGCATCAGGATCATCACCGGCTTGCCTCGACCCGTTCGCGCTTTCGCCTCGTCCAAGGTCTTCACAAGGGCACCCATATCATTCCCATTGGTCTCCATCACGTCCCATCCGAAGGCCACCCACTTGGCTTTCAGGTCGCCGAGGGGGAGCACTTCCTCCACGTCGCCATCGATCTGCCGGCCGTTGTAGTCCACGGTGCTGATCAGGTTGTCCACTTTCTTGGCGGCGGCGAACATGGCCGCCTCCCAGATCTGTCCTTCCTGTAGTTCACCATCGCCGTGCAGGGTGTACACGAAGGTGTCGTCGCCATTCATCTTCTTGGCCAGTGCGGCACCGATGCCCACGCTCAATCCTTGCCCCAAAGAACCGCTGGCCATGCGCACGCCGGGCAGGCCTTCGTGGGTGGTGGGGTGGCCTTGCAGCCGGGAGTCGAGCTTGCGGAAGGTGGCCAGTTCCTGGACCGGGAAATAGCCGCTGCGGGCCAGTACGCTGTAGAACACCGGGCTGATATGGCCGTTGCTGAGGAAGAAGAGGTCCTGCCCGCGGCCGTCCATGTCCCAGGGTTGTGGCGTGTGGCGCATCACGTGGAAATAGAGGGCGGTGAGGAAGTCGGCACAGCCGAGCGAGCCGCCGGGATGCCCGCTCTGCACGGCATGTACCTGCCGTACGATATCGCGACGGACCTGGCTGGCGATGCGTTGGAGTGCGGCGGTATCGGCTTGGGCCGGTGCGGGTGTTGTGGTGGTACTGGGCATGGGTCGTTGGAACGCGCTCAAAAATAGACCGCTCGCGGCCTGTTGGGACTGGGCCACGGAGGAACTTATGAAGGGCGTATCCTCACCCAAGGGCACCCCCGAGGGAAGGAGTGGCCCAGGTCGGGGCTTGTGTCAGCGGTAACGCTCCGTCCCATCCGGAGCAACGCGCCGGGCGGTCCATCGTGTCTTTGTGGTGTTCCGGCTTTTTGGTTTTGGTCGGTCAGATCGTGGAAGCGGGTGCCTCAGGGTGCCCGCTTCTCTCTTTCGAGGGTCTGCCAGCGGCAAAGGAGCTACCTTCGCGGCCGTTTTTCCAGCACACCATGGGATTGAAATGCGGTATCGTAGGCCTGCCGAACGTGGGCAAGAGCACCTTGTTCAACTGCTTGAGCAATGCCAAAGCACAGGCGGCCAACTTCCCGTTCTGTACGATCGAACCCAATGTGGGCACCATCACGGTACCCGACCAGCGGTTGAATGAACTGTCCAGGTTGGTGAAGCCGCAACGCATCGTGCCCACCACGGTGGAGATCGTGGACATCGCGGGATTGGTGAAGGGCGCCAGCAAGGGCGAAGGCCTCGGGAACCAGTTCCTGGGCAACATCCGGGAGTGCGATGCCATCCTGCACGTGCTGCGTTGCTTCGACGACCCCAACGTGGTGCACGTGGATGGGAGCGTGGATCCGGTGCGCGACAAGGAGGTGATCGACATCGAGTTGCAGCTGAAGGACCTGGAGACCGTGGAGGCCCGGATCAAGAAGGTGGAGAAACAGGCCCAGATCGGCGAGAAGGAGGCCAAGCGGCGCTTCGAGCTGTTGAGCCGGATCCGCGAAGCCCTGCTGAAAGGAGAAAGCGCCCGTACGGTGGTGACGGCGAACGACGACCCCGCATTGCTGAACGAATTCCAACTGCTCACCACCAAGCCCGTGCTGTACGTGTGCAACGTGGAGGAGAAGAGCGCGGTGACGGGCAATGCCCATGTGGAACGCGTGAAAGCGGCCGTGGCCAACGAGAACGCGCAGGTGATCTTCGTTACGGCGGCCATCGAGGCGGAGATCGCCGCCCTGGAGACACCCGAGGAGCGCGAGATGTTCCTGGCCGACATGGGGCTGAAGGAGCCCGGCGTGAACAAGCTGATCCATGCGGCCTATGACCTGCTGAAGCTACAGACGTACTTCACGGCAGGGGTGCAGGAGGTTCGGGCCTGGACCATCCATCAAGGCGATACCGGCCCCAAGGCGGCAGGGGTGATCCACAGCGACTTCGAGAAGGGCTACATCCGAGCCGAAGTGATCGCCTACCAGGACTTCGTGACGCTGGGCAGCGAAGCCGCAGCTCGTTCGGCGGGCAAACTGCGCACCGAAGGGAAGGACTACGTGGTGAAGGACGGGGATGTGATGCACTTCCTGTTCAACGTATAGGCTCGGCGGCAGGCACAGCCCGTAGCGAAGGGATCGTGGTTTCTCTACAAGGGGTGGTCCGGTCCCAGTGACGAAATCGGCGTAGGGTGCATCGGATCGTTGAAAACGGAGCGCCCCTGCCGACCTGTAACCGTTTACATTTCCGGCAGAAATCACCGTCATGGCACGCATCGGCACCTTCCTGCTCGGAGTTCTTATCAGTACCACCCTTTGGGCCCAGCAGGGCGGTGGCCAGGTCGCGGCCCGCATAGGCCGGTTAGAGCGCCAGGGCGTCGTGTTCAAGCCCGTGGAGGCTTTGCGCGCCCTGCCTGCCGACCGGCGCACCACGGGGCTTTGGCAGAAGGCCTGCACCAAGGCCGAGGTGGCCATGCTGGCGCCGGAAGTGGTGGCCGAACTCCACACCACGCGCCCCGCCCACATGGCGCTTACCATACCCACCACGGATGGCCCGCTCACCGTGGAGTTGGAACGTTGGGCACCATTGGCCGATGGGTTCGTGGTGAATACGGCCACCAAGGGGAGGGTGCAGGTGGAAGAGGGGCTGCACTACCGGGGGCGCGTGCGGGGTGACGATCGGTCGGTGGTGGGCCTGAGCGTATTCAGGGATGAGGTGATGGCCTTGGTGAAGGATCGGCAGGGCACCCTGGTGATCGGTCGTTTGGGCGAGGCCGCCGTCGGCACCCACATCATCTATCGCGAGCATGACCTGCGCACGCGCGATCCGTTCCACTGCGGTACGGCGGATAGTGGCCAGGCCATCCACCCCAGCGAACTGCAGGAACAAGGCGGCGACCGCACCGTGCGTTGCGTGAAGCTCTATTGGGAGGTGGACTACCCGATCTTCACCAACAAGGGCAGTGTGGTGGCGGCCACCAACTATGCCACGGGCCTGTTCAACCAGAGCGCCATCCTGTTCGACAACGATGGGATCGACGTGCAGCTGCAGGAGGTGTTCGTCTGGGATGCCACCAGCCCCTATACCGGCCCTTCGAGCAATGACTTCCTGAGTCAGTTCGGCAGTTACCGCACCAGTTTCAATGGCGACCTGGCACATCTTCTCAGCTTCGGTGGCGGTGGTGGTGTGGCCTGGCTCAACACCCTGTGCAGCTCCACATCGTACCGCATGGCGTACAGCGGCATCGGCAGCAGCTACTCCAATGTGCCCACCTACAGCTGGAGCGTGAACGTGGTGACGCACGAGACAGGGCATAACCTGGGTTCGCCGCATACGCACGACTGTTCGTGGAACGGCAATGGGACCGCCATCGATGGCTGCGGCCCGGCAGCGGGGTACACGGTCTCTGGTTGTGCAGCGGCCCCGTTGCCCACTGGTGGAGGTACCATCATGAGTTATTGCCACCTGATCAGCGGTGTGGGCATGAATTTCAACAACGGCTTCGGCCCGCAGCCCGCCACCTTGATCCGCAACCGCGTGAATGCGGCCTCCTGCCTGGCCCAATGCGGCACCACCTGCGACGCCCCCGGCAGCCTGAACGTCACCAACCTCACCAGTAACACGGCCACGGCGACCTGGGCGAACCTTGGTGTTCCAAGCTACACCCTGCAGTGGAAACCCCAGGTATCGGGCACATGGACCGAGGTGAGCGGCCTCACCGGCAACAGCTACACCATCACCGGCCTGGTGGAGAACGCCACGTACGAGTTCCAAGTGAGGTCCCACTGTACGGTGGGCACCTCCGCGTATAGCGCCAGCAGGGTCTTCACCACGCCAATACCCTGCCCGGATACCTTGGAGGCGAACAACACACTGGCCACGGCGGCGGCCATAGCGTTGCCGATGGACCTGAGCGCCTTGATCGCCACGGCCTCGGATGTGGACTACTATAGCTTCAGCATTCCAGTGACCAGCACCATTTCGATATGGCTCGGTGGTTTACCCGCGGATTATGACGTACGTCTTCTCACCACCTCGGGCACGGTACTGGCCACCTCGCAGAACGGAGGCACCAGCAGCGAGTACATCACCTACGCCAATGCTGCGGCCGGCACCTACGCGGTGCACGTGTACGGCTACGGAGGAGCCTACAGCGCGGTAACGTGCTACAACCTGGCGGTGATGGCTTTCGCCAACACGTGTGGCAGTCCGGATGGATCGAACGCAACGGACATCACCTATCAAAGTGCCACCTTGGGATGGACCGTGGTGCAAGGTGCGAGCACCTACGATGTCCAGTGGAGGGAAACGGCATCACCAAGCTGGACCTTGGTCACCGGTGTGTCCACCAACAGCCTCGCACTCACGGGGTTGAACTGGAGCACCGCACATCAATTCCAGGTGCGTGCGGTATGTGGCGGAGCCGGCGGAACAGGTGAGGGTAGCACCTCCGAGTGGTCTCAGCCAAGTAGCTTCACCACACTTGCACCGCCCTGCGAAGTAGTGCCACCTACTGTTGTGGCGGCCAAGGTGTTGTTGGATGGCGCATGGCGGAATGCCGATCAATTGATGGTGGACAGCTTGCGCCATCTTGGCCACCTCCCACAGAACGAACCGTACACGGCCATGGGCTATGCCCCGACCGGGGCCACGGCTACCACAGCATCGGTCCTGGCCACCACCGGCAGCAACGCCATTGTGGATTGGGTCGTGGTGGAATTGCGTTCCTCGACCACCCCCAGCCAGGTGCTCGAAGCTCGTGCGGCCCTGTTGCAGCGCGATGGCGATATCGTAGCGGTGGACGGGACCTCTGCGGTAGGCTTCTGCCAGGCCGCAAGCACCTACCATGTGGCGGTACGACATCGGAACCACCTTGGTGTGATGACCGCAGCCCCCGTGAGCTTGGGCAGTACGGCCACCGCCGTGGACTTCAGCGTGGCCACCACCACCACCTGGGGCACCAATGCCCAGAAGGCCGCGAATGGGCGCATGCTGCTATGGCCGGGCAACACGGTGAACGATGCCGAAGTGAAGTACACCGGCAGCTCCAACGACCGGGATGTGATCCTGACCTTGATCGGCGGCGGCGTACCGACCAACACGGTGCACGGGTACCATGCCGAGGATGTGAATTTGGACAGCGAAGTGAAATACACCGGGGCGGCGAACGACCGCGACGTGGTGCTGAGCACCGTGGGGGGCTCGGTGCCGACCAACTCCGTGGTGCAGCAACTACCCTGAGCACTGTGGAAAACACCGATCGATCGTTGAAAACAGGCGTTTTCAACGATCGATGCGGCCTTGGCTGAGGGACTACCTTCGTAGCCACGCTGGAACCCTTGTCCCCATTGGGGTTCCAGGGCGAGATCAAGGATGAGCGAAGCGACGTATAACGAGGACAATATCCGATCCCTCGACTGGAAGGAGCACATCCGCCTGCGGCCGGGCATGTAC
>CAUJED010000133.1:0-21000 GCA_963169535.1 Bacteroidota bacterium
TTCGGCGGACGGAACAGCGCGGCGAAATGCGTCACGGGCTTCTCCGTGATCACGATCCCACCCGCGTGGATGCCCAAATGGTGCGGCATGCCGATCAGGCGCTTGCTGTAGTTGATCACCGCCTTCGCCACCTTGTCCAGCTCGTTGCTCTTCGCATGGGCGCTGGGCTTTCCGCGCGCGAAGTAGCCGTGGTCGCCTTCCGAGAGCGCATCGATCTCCGCTGGGGGCAGCCCCACGGCCTTGCCCAGCTCGCGCACGGCGCCGCGCCATTGGAAGGTGGTGTAGGTGGCGATCTGCGCCGCGTGGATGCCGCCCGCACGGCCATCTGCAGTGTTGTACTTGTTGAACACGTACCGGTACACCTCGTCGCGGTCCTTCCAGCTGAAATCGATGTCGAAATCGGGCGGTTTCTTGCGTGCGGGGTTGATGAAGCGCTCGAAGTAGAGGTCCAGCTCCATGGGGTCCACATCGGTGATGCGCAGGCAATAGGCCACCAGGCTGTTGGCGCCGCTGCCGCGCCCCACGTGGAAGAAGCCCCGGCTTC
Source organism: Bacteroidota bacterium (assembly GCA_963169535.1). Classification (GTDB taxonomy): domain Bacteria; phylum Bacteroidota; class Bacteroidia; order Flavobacteriales_F; family PHOS-HE28; genus PHOS-HE28. Next base: position 545 of record CAUJED010000133.1, read on the forward strand.
GCGCGTGGTTGACGATGTCCTGGTTGATGAGGAAGTAGCTGATGAAGCCCATGCGCTCGATCACGTCCAGCTCGTGGTGCATGCGGGCCAGCACCTTGGGCGTCACCTCCGGGTAGCGGTAGCGCAGGCCCTCGCGCGTGTCGCGGTGCAGCTTCTCGCGGTCGGCGCGCATGTTATTGGTGAAGGCCGCGCGCGTTTTGTCGCTGCCGTCGAAGGCGATCGTGCATTGCTCCAGCAGCCGCTCCGCGTTGTCCACGAGCTGCGGCCAGTCGCGGTAGATGCGGCGTACTTCTTCCTCACTGCGGAAGAACTCGTCCTGCCCCGCCAGTTCCTCCTTCGGCAGCATGCTCACCACGGTGTTCGTGGCAACGGTGCGCAGCAGGCGGTGCGTGTTCCAATCGCTCTTCGCTTTGAAGGTCACCGGCATCAGCGCCACCAGGTCGTTCACCCTGCGCGACCACGGCGAGAAGGGCAGGCGCGTGAGATCCCCGGGCTTGATGCCCACGCGCTCATTCGGCCGCAGTTGCTGCGGTGCGTGCGCGAAGGGGTGGATGAAGAACACGTCCTCCATCTCCGGTGCGCGCTCCGGCAAGGCTTCGTCATCCAGGAGATGCCCGCTCAGCAGCTCGTTCAGCCGCTGGAAGCTGTTGTTGTTCTTCGCGATGCCGATGTACAACAGCCGTGCGCCCTGGCGGAATTCGATCCCCGCCACAGGCCTAACGCCATAGCGTGGTGCATCGCGCACGAAGTCGGGGATGCCCGCCGAGCAATGGATGTCGGTGAGGGCGATGGTGCGCACACTCGCCCTGGCCGCTTCCTCCAGCAGCGCCTCGGGCTTCATCACGCCGTATTTGAAGCTGAACCAGCTGTGGCAGTTGAGGAACATGATCGACGCGGATCCCGTCGATCCGGCGACGGATAATATACCAATGAACCATTCGCCCCAACGCGACAACGCGGTCCACCTTCCGCCCGTCACTCTTCCACATATCGAACAACCATCTTAGAACACCCTCTTCATGAAAAAGACCTTGACGCTTTCCATCGCCTGCGCAGCGAGCTCCATACTATGCGCACAGACCATCGAGCAGACAGGATTGGCCTTCGACCCCGAGATCCTTACGGTCATGGCGGGCGAGGAGATCACCATCATCCTGAACGCTCCGCACACCGCCACCGAAGTGGACGAGGCCACTTGGAATGCGAATGAGAGCACCTCGAACGGCGGCTTCGACTTCAGCGCCGGCACGCACACCCTCACGCTGGATGTTCCGGGCACCTACTACTATGTATGCGTGCCGCACGCAGGCATGGGGATGAAAGGGCGCATCGTGGTGGAATCCGGCGCAGGGGTGGCCGCCCAGGAGGGTATGCCCCGGCTCGTGCTCTTTCCCAATCCCGCCTCGACCGAGCTTCACCTCCCTTCGGCCGTGGCCGGACAAGTGCTCACACTGATCGACGCCCAGGGCCGCGTGGCGCTACGCCACACCACCACGGGTGCCGACCGCGTGGATATCACCACACTGGCCGCCGGCAACTACAACGCCACGTTGAGCGATGCCAAGAACCAGGTCGTGGCACGCGAGCAGGTGACCATCGTACGCTGAACCGGATCTTGAAGCAGAAAGGCCCGTTCCGATGGAACGGGCCTTTCTGCTTTCCCTGGACCGCGCATCATCGCAACGGCTCCCACCAAGGCGCGCTCGCCGCCGGATCCGCGTCAACCACGATAGCCCCGATACGCGGTGTCAGCAACGGAACACCGAGTTCCTTCGCCCGTACCGTCAGACGCTCGATCGGCTCCTTCCATGGGTGCAGCGCCAGACTGAACTTGGCCCAATGCACCGGCATCAACACGCGCGCCTTCACATCCAGCGCAGCTTGTGCGGTCTCTTCGGGCATCATGTGGATGTTGGCCCAGCGCTCGTTGTATGCCCCGCACTCCAACATCGCCAGATCGAACGGTCCGAAGCGCTCACCCACTTCCTTGAAGGTCGGTGAGTAGCCCGAGTCCGCACCGAAGTAGATCCGCTTGTCGCCGCTCACCATCACCCACGAGCCCCAGAGCGTGCTGAACCGGTTGGTCATGCCGCGGCCAGAGAAGTGGCGCGAGGGCGCGAGCGTCAGCCGCACCTTGCCGACATCCACACGCTCCCACCAGTCCTTCTCGGTGATGGCGCTGGCCGGAATGCCCCAATGCTCCAGGTGCGCCCCCACCCCCAGCGGCACGATGAAACGCTTGTCCTTCAACTGCACGATGGTCCCGTGATCCAGGTGGTCGTAGTGATCGTGCGAGAGCAGGACCACATCCACCGCGGGCAACAGGTCCACACGCATGTGCTGGCGGTAGTTGAAGCGCTTGGGCCCGGCGAAGGAGAAGGTGGAGGCCCGCTCGCCGAAGACCGGATCGATCAGGAAGGTGGTGCCTCCCAATTTGATCAGCAACGACGAATGCCCGAACCACGCCACCGCGAAGGAACTGTCCGGCACGGCGTTCCACGAGGCGATGTCCATGTCCACCGTGGGGATCGTGTCCTTCGGCTCGCGCGCATCACCGCCACGTACCATTTCATACGCCACCTTGGCCATCACCGTCAACGGCATGTCCATGTTCGTCTCCACCACGTTCTGGAAGCGGCCATCCCGCTGGTTCGGCGATGCCTGGATGCGCGTCAGGCGTTCACCCGTCGGGTCGCCACCGATCCGAGGGGAGAACTGGAAGTAGAGGATAAGCCACACCGCCAGCACAGCGATGATGCCGAGGATACAAAGGATGACCATGCGGTAGCGTTCCATGGAAAGTGCACAAAGGTGGCGATACCGCCCACCGGCCGCTCACCCGTTCATCACGCCCGGCCACCATCCATGATGAACGGAAAGCCGCACGGACACCATTCGGTCCGTGCGGCTCCCACCAGGCGAGGCGCACCACACACGCCCCCGCCGGGCGTTGGATCACTTGTACTTCACCGCACCCTGTGCCAGCAGGTGCTCGATGTCGTTGTTCACGCTGAGTATGAGCAAGGAGGTGGCCGTGCAGAACACCGGGCTGGTGATGCAGTGGTGGCCATTCCAACTGCCGTCCTGGTTCTGGATGTCCACCAGGCGCTTGGTGGTCTGGCCATACCAGTTCTTCCAGCCCTGGTCCTTGGCGATCACGAGCGACTCGCCGGTCTGCAGGAAGCTCAGGAACTCCTCCCCTCCGTTGTTGCCGAAGCCACTGATCACGCGTTCGTCCTGTGCCTGCTGCTTAGCCGCGTTGTACACCTGGTAGGCGGTGTTCATCTTCTCCGCTTCGGCCGGCGGGTAACCGGCTTCCTCCAGGGTCTTGCTGTCCACCTGTGCGTCCTTGGCAACCCTGCCCTCCTTCTTCGCCCGTTCCATCCGTTCGTTCACCTCGCGCGCTTGGGCCGCACTGTTGCGGGTGCTGCTGCTCACAGCGTACAGGGTGACACCCGCGGCACGTTCCGTGGCCACGCTGCCGGTGTTCGCATCGAAGTTGGCCTTCTGGTAGTCGCGCGCAAGGTCCAATGCCTCATCGTTCACTTCGGCCCCGGCGCTCTTCGCGCTTTCCAACGCACTGGCCGCGAAGCTGGACTGCAACACACCCGCCCAGCCATCGCCCTGCACGCTACCATCGCTGTTCTGCGACCGTTGGATCAGCCCCACACACGTGTTCAACGCACGCTTCGCACGCAGGTAGGTGCCGTGCTGCTCACCGATCCGGGCCACCAGGTTCGAGAGGAACTGGGTGGTCAGCGCCACGTCGATGTTCGCACCCAACTTGCTTTGGATCTGCGTGCCCGTAAGCTGCGTGATGTTGGTGGCACCCTTCGGCGTCTTCTCCACCTGGGCGAGCAGGTACTCCATGGCACGCTTCAGCTGACCCGCGTACGGACCTTGCTCCGGCGTGTTGCCCATGCGCATCAGGGCCATGCCCACCATGGCCGTGGTGGCGGGATCCGTGCTTACAGCATGCGGGTCCATGATGTCCTGGCGGGCATGGCTTCCACAGCCGAAGCCGCCATCGTTCGCCTGTGCCTTCACCAACCATTCAATGGCACGACGCTCGCTATTCTCCACACTTTCCGGTGTGGCCAGTACGAACGAAGGATCAAGCCCTTCCCCTTCGTATACGGTCTTGAACACACAACCATGGATCGGCTCCCCGATCGAAGTGGGCGTTTCCGGGTCGGGACCCGGCACATGGCAGCGCGGAACATCGGCACCGGCATGCCGGAAGGATACCAACATGATGACCACGCTGGTCGCAACAAGGATGATCGGCAGGTACGGCAGCTTTTTCATGAGCGTTGTTCTTTGGAGAAGGTGTAGACCTGGGTGGCACAATGCCTGTCCCACACCTCCGTACACGGCACGGCCCAGAACGTTCGATCGGAGACCCTGGAGAACGCACGACCTTTGCCATTCGCCATGCGGACGACCATCATCCTGTGCCTTCTCTGGCCCATCGTTACCCTGGCCCAGCGCCCCAAGCCAGCGAACAACGGTTTCGATACCGCCTATGTGCATGACTTCTCGCACATCGTTACAGGGCGGTTCTACCTGATCACGAAATACAACCGCATGCGCTTCGCGGCGAGTGGTGCGCCCGACCTGATGTACCTGCCCAACAACCGGTACAACTTCGGGGTAGGGCTGAGCTACCGCTCCCTCACGCTCAATATCGGCGTTGGGATCCCAGGCCTCAACAACGACCAGCACAAGTACGGCACCACCCGGTACCTCGATGCCCAGGCCAACATCTACAAGAAACGGTGGGCCACCAACCTGTTCCTGCAGCGGTTCGCGGGCTATTACACCCCGAGCTACACCAAGGACGAACTGGGCTGGAGCCAGCCCACCGTGATGGCCACACGCGGCGATCTGATACAATGGAACATCGGCACCAGTGCGGTTCGGGTGATGAATGATGATCGTTTCAGCTACCGAGCGGCCTTCAACCAGGATGCCTGGCAACGCAAGAGCCAGGGCTCATGGTTGGTGGGTGGCTACATCACCTATTTCGCCTTGCGGGCCGATTCATCGCTGGTGCCGCAAGTCATCGCCAACCGCTTCGAGGGGGGGCTGCACATGCGTAAGGGGCGCTTCTGGGATATCGGGCCCATGGGCGGATACGTGTACACCTGGGTGTATCGCGAGCATTGGTTCGCAACGGGTAGCGGCGTGGTCGGAGCGGGGATCAGTGCACAGCGTGTGGAGACCGAGGATGGCCCGGATCTTCGGCACAACAGCACTGTGGCGGGGCCCGGATGGCACGCCCAGTTCCGTGCCGGCGTGGGCTATAACGATCGGGATCGCTACTTCGGCCTATCGTGGACGCAAGAGAACATCCTATACCTGGTGGAAGCCCGTGATCGCTTCTCCTGGTCGGTCGGGAACTTGCGCGTGAACTTCGTGAAGCGCTTCAACGGCCGCCGCGGTCGAAGGACATGACGTATTGACCCCGGCGAGCTGTTCCATGCAGCCCATGCCCTGCCGCGATGCCAACGCACCTGGGCCGGTCCGTTGAATACCGGTGAATGCTCGATCCGGATTCTCCGCCCCGGCCTGGCTCACGCCTCCGATCCGCTTCGCCGCCTTCCGGTCGTTCGAGCAGGACCATGCGGGCCAACCTTCGGCAGCCCGGTGCGCGACAGGATCCGTTACGCCTCCTGCATGCGCTTCGCCGCCTTCTTCCGCTCGTTCTCGTCGAGCAGGATCTTGCGGATGCGCAGGCTCTTGGGTGTCACCTCTAGGTACTCGTCCTCGGCGATATACTCCATGCACTCCTCCAGGCTGAACTTCACCGGGGGCGCGATGCTGGTCTTCTCATCGCTGCCGCTGGCGCGCATGTTGGTGAGCTTCTTCACCCGGATCACGTTCACGCCGAGCTCCTCGCCGGGCTTGGGGCTTTCACCGATCACCTGGCCGGCGTACACCTCCTCGCCTGGGGCGATGAAGAACCGGCCACGGTCCTGCAACTTGTCGATGGCGTAGGCAATGGACGTGCCCGTCTCGGCGCTGACGATACAGCCTGAACGCGGTGAAGCGATCGCGCCCTTGAACGGCTCATAACCCTTGAAGCGGTGCGCAACGATGGCCTCGCCTTCGGTGGCGGTGAGCAGGGTGTTGCGCAGGCCGATGATGCCGCGCGCAGGGATGCTGAACTCGAGCACCGTGCGATCGCTCTTCTGTTCGATGTTGAGGATCTCGCCCTTGCGCCGGGTAACATGATCGATCACGCGGCTGCTGAACTGCTCCGGCACCTGGACCGTGAGGGTCTCGATGGGCTCGTGGCGCTGGCCATCGATGTCCTTGTACAGTACCTGCGGCTGGCCCAGCTGGAACTCGTACCCCTCGCGGCGCATGGTCTCCACCAGGATACTGATGTGCAGGATACCACGGCCGAAGACGAGCAGACGATCCGGGCTGTCGGTCTCCTTCAGGCGCATGGCCAAGTTCTTCTCGATCTCCTTGAAGAGCCGGTCGCGCACGTGTCGGCTGGTAACGAACTGGCCCTCGCGGCCGAAGAAGGGCGAGTTGTTGATGGTGAACAACATGCTCATGGTGGGCTCGTCCACCTTGAACTTCGCGAGGCCCTCGGGGTTCTCCGCATCGGCGATGGTGTCACCGATCTCGAAATTCTCCAGACCCATCACCGCCACGATCTCGCCGCAGCCCACCTCCTCCTTCACCTTCACCTTGCCGAGACCCTCGAAGGTCATCAATTCCTTCACCTGCCCTTTCGCCATGCCCCCGTCGTTCTTCACGAGGGTCACCTGCTGATTGGGCTTGATGGTGCCACGGCTGATGCGGCCTACGGCGATACGGCCCTGGAAACTGCTGTAGTCCAAGCTGGTGATGCGCATCTGCAATGTACCATCCACCTTCTTCGGGGCTGGGATCTTCTCCAGGATCACGTCGAGCAGGTAGCTCACGTCCTCGGTGGGTGTCTTGGGATCGGGACCCATCCAACCGCCTTTGCCACTGCCGTACACCACGGGGAAGTCCAACTGGTCCTCGTTGGCATCCAGCGCGAACATCAGGTCGAACACGGCCTCGTGTACCTCGTCGGGCGTGCAGTTGGGTTTGTCCACCTTGTTGATCACCACCACGGGTTTGAGGCCCATCTCGATGGCCTTACCCAGCACGAAGCGCGTCTGCGGCATGGGCCCCTCGAAGGCGTCCACCAGCAGGATCACGCCATCGGCCATATTGAGCACACGCTCCACCTCGCCGCCGAAGTCGCTGTGGCCCGGGGTATCGATCACGTTGATCTTCACACCCTTATAGCGCACGCTCACGTTCTTACTGAGGATGGTGATGCCCCGCTCGCGTTCCAGGTCGTTGTTGTCCAACAACAGGTCGGCATGCTCCTGGTTCTCGCGGAAGAGCTGGCATTGGTGCAGGATCTTGTCCACCAGGGTGGTCTTACCGTGGTCGACGTGGGCGATGATGGCGATGTTGCGCAGCTCGGTCATACTCAAGGATTTGGGGCGGTGTCCCGGAAAAAAGCCCGCGAAGGTAGCGGTTCATGATGAAATTGATGCGCCTTGGCTATCTTTGCCGCCGCTTTGCCCACGGGCATGGCGAACCGGCCCCGTAGTTCAATTGGATAGAATGACAGATTCCGGTTCTGTTGGTTACAGGTTCGAGTCCTGTCGGGGTCACCAGCAAAAGCGTCCGCAAGGGCGCTTTTCTATTTTCCCTCCACGGAGATGGCCGATCGCGACCAACGACGCTTGCCTTCGCCCCCAACCCCTTCCTTTGCCCGGATGCGCATCGACAAGTTCCTCTGGTGTGTCCGCCTGTTCAAGACCCGCAGCTTGGCCACCGAGGCCATCAAGCGCGAGCAGGTGAAGCTCAACGACCGGATGGTGAAGGCCTCGGCCGAGGTGAAACCCGGGGACACGGTCGCTTTACGTGAACCGCCCATCTGGCGGAGCTGGACGATCCTGGCGATGCCCGCTTCACGGGTGGGCGCTAAACTCGTTCCCACCCTCATGCAGGAGCAGACCTCGTTCAACGACCTGGAAAAACTGGAACTGGCTCGGCTGGCGAAAGCCGAACATCGGGAACCAGGCAGTGGGCGACCCACCAAACGCGACCGACGCGACATGGATCGCCTCACACAGCACTGACCCGCGCTTTCACAACCGCCACCGCAGAACCCGCGCGGCCACGCTCCGAGATGCCGCATGGAGCTCTACCTCCCAAGCTCTCGACCCATGAGCGATCGGCCAACGGCACATCGCGACCCACGGTGGACCTCTCCACCCATGACCCGGATCCAAGATCCTTTCCGTATGTTTATCCTGAACCAACTGTCTGAGACCATGACCAGAACCACTACACTTCTCCCACTTAGCCTCACCGCCATGCTGGCGTTGGGATTGAATGCATCCGCACAGGATCGTACCACGTTCGGCGAACCGCGGCACACCTTCCGGAATGCGGCTTCGCGCCCGCAACCATCCATGGCGCTCCGGGGCACCACGCCGGCCAACGACGAGTGCGCAAACGCCGAAACCATCGCCCTGGTGACCTTGGACGCCTGCGCCAGCGGTGCCACCCCAGGCAACAGTGGCGGGTCCGATACCTCCTCGTTCGTTCCATCTTGTGACGGCAGCACCCTCGGGCTCCAAGACGTGTGGTACACCTTCAACAGCGGATCCGCGTCCGCGGTGTACATCACCCTGACCCCCGGCGAGGGCATGACGGATTTCGGCCTTGCCGTATTCGATGGCTGTGAGGGAACGGAGCTGGCCTGCGAGGTCGTGCCTGATGCCGCTGTGAGCGTAGCGGTAGACCCGGCTACGGAGTACACCATCCAGATCTTCAGCAACCTCGACTGGGGTACCGGCGGGGCATTCACCCTGTGTGTGGCGTACGACAACGCCCCCGCCCCGGCCAACGACAACTGCAGCAGTGTCACCCCGGAAGCCCTGGCCATCGGCAACACCATCACCTTCACCGGCACCACGGCCGGCGCCACCATCGATGGTGACTTCGTGGACCCAACGGATCGTGTGGCCGCGGTATGGCATGGCATCACCCTCTCCACGTGCGCCACGCTGACCGTGGATTTCTGCGGCACCGACCCCGCCTTCACCAACGGCTATGGCATCATCGGCACCGACTGCCCCCTCGACGATGCTTCCTTGATCACCTTCACCACGGCGAACAACACTTCCTGTGGGGACGACAACTACACCATCACCTACCTGAACGTTCCCGCCGGCACCTATTACCTCCCGGTCTGGTCCCAAGTGGGTGTGGCCTATGGCCCCTACACCATGCATGTGGCCGCCACGGCATGCTCCGTTGCACCGGCCAACGACGATTGTACCGGTGCGATCGCCATGACACCCACCACCACCTGCACGCCGGTTGCTGGCACCACGCTCCTGGCCACCGAATCCATGCCAGCTGAGGTCTGCAGCGAATGGACCGGGACCGCCGACGACGATGTCTGGTACAGCTTCGTGGCCAGCAACACGAGCCACACCATCGCCGTCACCACACCCTTCGATGGTGTACTGGCCCTCTACAGAAGCGATTGTGGCGCACTCCAGGGGATCACCTGTATCGATGATGTTGCCGGAGGTGGCGAAGAGACCATCACCGTGGATACCCTGACCGTGGGGAACACGTACTACTACCGCCTGTACTCATACAGCGCTGCCGCTTCTGCGGACCCCACGTTCACCACCTGTGTGACCGGTCCAGAAGGCACCGGCCTCAACGAGATGGCCCGCAACGCGAACTGGAGCCTCTACCCCAACCCGAGCAAGGGTACGCTCAACATCAGGTACGATGGGGCCTTCGAGCAGGTACGGATCGAAGTGCTCGACCTGAGCGGGCGCATGATCCATGAGGAGGTGCGCTACATGGGCAACGGACAAAGCCTGACCCTGCGACCGAACAGCCACCTGGCCACGGGCGCTTACAACGTGCGCCTGACCAACAGCGTAGGCCGCACCACCCAGCGTGTGGTGGTTGAATGACCCCACCATCGATCCCATAGGCCAGAGGCCGTCTCGCAACGAGACGGCCTCTGGTGTTTTCGGGCGTTCCCCAGAACAAGCCGCTATGCCATCCCCACACGCGACCCGACCCCACGGATCACTAATGGGTACCTCGTATCGACCGCTTTGGAATGACCAAATGGTATAAGGTGCGGCTATCTTTAGCCCACTTCGGGTCATTTTCTCCACTGGCCCATACGTGAACCATGAACATCCTCATCCGCTTGATCATCTCGGCCATCGCCGTGCTCGTGACCGACCTACTGCTACCTGGCGTGAGCCTGGGAGACATGGGCACCACCAATGGCTTGCTCACCGCCTTGCTCGTGGCCGCGGTCCTGGGCTTGCTGAACGCCTTGCTCAAACCCCTGCTCATCCTGCTCACGCTGCCGGTTACGATGGTGACCCTGGGGCTCTTCCTGTTGGTGATCAACGCCGTGATCGTGATCATCGCCGCGCGGATCGTGCCCGGGTTCTCGGTGGATAGCTTCTGGTGGGCGCTCGGCTTCAGCCTGCTCCTCTCCCTGGTCACCAGTGTGCTCAACGCGTTCGACGGAGGATCGCAGCGGGCGGATGGATGATACACCAGGTGAACATCCAACACCAGCCGTTCTGCTTGCTCTTCTTCCCCAGGCCTTCGGCCTTGCAACAGGTCTCTCGTATCGGCCTGTGGAAAATTGCCGCGCACCTTCGGCCGCTACGGCATGTCCTATGGGAGCTTGGATTGGATCCCGGAGGTAGGTGGCAACACGCGATCGGCTGGGTGCAACGTTAAGCCGAACCGCCCACCTGCACCTGCCCACTTCCGTACCCTACGGTGAGCCGGGTGCCATACGGCCAACCACTTGCTGCATTCCCACTCAGTTATCCCCGTCCAGCAGGCGACCCAGACCACCGAGCAGGCTACCCTCCTCCTTGCCACGCCCACCGGCCTTCGGTGCCGCCGCGATGATATTGTCCGCCAGGCGGCTGAAGGGCAGGCTCTGGATCCAGACATGTCCCGGCCCGCGAAGGTGCGCGAAGAACAGCCCTTCCCCCCCGAACAAGGTATTCTTGATGCCGCCTACGAACTGGATATCATAATCCACGGTCTGTGTCATGGCCACCAGACAGCCGGTATCCACCCGAAGGGTCTCCCCTGGTGCGAGTTCACGCTGCACGGTGGTACCACCGGCATGGATGTACACCTGCCCATCGCCTTCCAGCTTCTGCATGATGAATCCCTCGCCACCGAAGAGGCCTGCGCCCAAGCGCTTCTGGAACGCGATGCCGATGCTCACCCCCTTCGCTGCGCATAGGAAGCTGTCCTTCTGACAGATCAACCGGCCCTGGTAGTCCAGCAGGTCCAAGGGCATGATCTTGCCCGGATAGGCCGCCGCGAACCACACGGTGCGGCGGGTGCTGGAGTTGTTCGTGTACGTGGTCATGAACAGGCTCTCACCGGTGAGCACCCGTTTGCCGGCCCCCCAGAGCTTGCCCATGAAACCCTGCTCCTTCCCATCCCCGCTCCCGAAGATGGTCTTCATCTCGATCCCATCATCCATCATCATCATCGTACCCGATTCGGCGATGACGGTCTCCATCGGATCCAGCGTGATCTCCACGCATTGCATGTCGTCACCGACGATGCGGTGATCCAGTTCGTGTGCTTGGCGGCTCATGGTCGCTACGTGTTGTTCGGGCCACAAAGGAACGGCGTTCTCGAGCCCCCACCTAAGCTTCAGGATGGCGATGCCCCGGTCCTTCAGCAGCGGTCGCCATCGATGATGAGCGGGACCTGCAGCGCCCGGGCCGTACCTTGCCCCCTCGTTCCAAGCCATTCACCGCATGTCCACCCCCGCCCTGCAGAAGGACGTTCGATCCGCCCACCTCCCCGACCAGGAAACCCTGTTGAAGGCCTGGGAGTTGATGTGTACCGCCAAGGCGATGACCGAGCTCTACGAGGAGCACTTCAAGTTCACCAGCAAGTATGTGCATGCCACCAGCCGTGGGCACGAGGCCATCCAGCTCGCACTCGGCTTACAACTGAAGCCGCAGGATTTCGTGGCGCCCTACTACCGCGATGACAGCATCCTGCTCGGTATCGGCATGCGGCCCTACGAGCTGATGCTTCAACTGATGGCCAAACGGGACGACCCCTTCAGCGGCGGCCGCAGCTACTACTGCCACCCGAGCCTGAAACGCGAAGGCATGCCGCGGATCCCGCACCAGAGCAGTGCCACGGGCATGCAGGGCATCCCCACCACCGGCATCGCGCTCGGGCTTTGGTACAAGGAGAAAGCGGGCATCCCGCATGATCTCAACGGCGGTCCGGCCGATCTGGCGCCCGTGGTGGTCTGCTCCTTCGGTGATGCCTCGATCACCGAGGGCGAAGTGGCCGAGGCTTTCCAAATGGCCGTGCTCAAGAGCCTGCCCATCATCTACCTGGTGCAGGACAACGAGTGGGACATCAGCGCCCATGCGCCCGAGTTCCGCAAGGGCGATGCCACCGCTTACGCCAAAGGCTTTCCCGGATTGGAGACACGCACCATCGACGGCACGGACTTCATCGAGAGCTATGCCACGCTGAACGAGGTGATCGCCACGGTGCGCAGGGAGCGCCGTCCTTTCCTGGTGCATGCGAAGGTGCCACTGCTGAACCACCACACGAGCGGTGTGCGCATGGATTTCTACCGCAGCGAACAGAACCTCGCAGAGCACCGCAAGCGCGACCCGCATCCGCGGTTCATGCAACAACTGCTCGATCACCGGCTGCAGCTGGAGGGGTTGAAAAAGCTGGAGCAGCAGGTCATCGCCACGGTGAAGGCGGACTTCGAGCTGGCCAAGAACGCCGAAGACCCACGGCCAGAGGATGTCGTCACGCACGAATTCGCCCCCACCCCCATCACCGAAGAAAGTGGTGAACGCGCCCCCGCCGACCGCGAACCGACCGTGATGGTGGACAGCGCCCTCTTCGCCATCCGCGAACTGATGCAGGAGGACCCCAAATGCCTGCTCTACGGACAGGACGTGGGCGCGCGCCTGGGCGGCGTGTTCCGCGAGGCGGCCACACTCGCCCGCGACTTCGGCGATCACCGCGTGTTCAACACCCCGATCCAGGAAGCCTTCATCATCGGGAGCACCGTGGGCATGAGCGCCGCCGGATTGAAACCCATCGTGGAGGTGCAGTTCGCCGACTACATCTGGCCGGGACTGAACCAGCTCTTCACGGAGGTCGCCCGCTCGTGCTACCTCACCGTGGGCAAGTACCCCGTGAGCAGCATCCTGCGCGTGCCCATCGGGGCGTACGGCAGTGGAGGGCCCTACCACAGCAGCAGCGTGGAGAGCGTGCTATGCAACATCAAGGGGATCAAGATCGCCTACCCCAGCACCGGCGCCGACCTGAAGGGCCTGATGAAGGCCGCCTACCACGACCCGAACCCCGTGGTGATGCTGGAGCACAAAGGGCTCTACTGGAGCAAGATCAAAGGCACCGAGGATGCCCGGAGCATCGAGCCCTCCCCGGACTACATCGTTCCGTTCGGCAAGGCACGCTTCGTGCAACAGGCCGATGCCACCACCATCGCACGCGGCGAAGCTGCCGTGATCGTGACCTACGGCATGGGCGTGTACTGGGCGAAGGCCGCTGCCAAGGACTTCCCCGGTCGTGTAACGATCATCGACCTGCGCACACTCGTTCCCCTGGACGAGGATGCCGTGATGAGCGCGGTACGGGAGCACACCCGTTGCCTGGTGGTCACCGAAGAACAACTCACCAACTCCTTCGCACAGGCGCTGGCCGGCCGCATCAACGAGCAGTGCTTCCGCGACCTGGATGCGCCGGTGAAGGCCATCGGTGCGCTGGACATGCCCGCGGTACCGCTCAACAGCACCTTGGAAGCCGCCATGATCCCCAACGCGGAGAAGGTGGCAGCGGCCTTGGACATGTTGTTGAAGTACTGATCAGGCGGACCCGGGCGCCCATCCGGCTCCCGCTCCCTGGCCCCTTTCACCCTCGCACCACCTCGGATGGAAGAGCACCACATCACCGTACCACGGACCGCACGCTACCATGTCCTGGGCGATCCCCGCACCGCACAGGCCATCTGGATCGTGCTGCACGGATACGGTCAGCTGGCCCGATACTTCCTCAATAAATTCGACGGTCTTGCGGCCGACATCGCTTTCGTAGCGCCGGAAGGTCTCAGTCGTTTCTACCTCGACGAGGGGCACCAACGGGTGGGGGCCACCTGGATGACGCGCGAAGACCGGGAACACGAGATCGCGGATCAGTGTTCGTACCTGAGTGCATTGACCCTGGCTCTGAGGGGGCCGCGCACCGGAACACCCGTGAATATCCTCGGCTTCTCGCAGGGTGTGGCCACCGCCTGCCGCTGGAGCCTGCAATGCTCCACCCCACCCCCCAAGCTGGTGCTCTGGGCCGGTTCCCTACCACCCGAACCTTCACCCGATGACCTGCGCTTGGGCTGGGCGAACACCACCGTGGACCTGGTGCTGGGGAACGCAGACCCGTATGCCGATGGATCCGAGTTACGATCCCAAGCCGAACGCCTGTCGGCCGCAGGGGTCAAACACCGCATCCACCGCTTCTCTGGCGGACATACGCTGGAACCTGTCCTGCTGAGCAAGTTGATCCGGTGATCAGGACCGGATGGCCTTACCATAATTCACCGGATCAGGGCTTGGTCACAGCAGGCTGTCCGTTCATCTTTGGTAACGACCGCACCAAACGACCAAGACCATGATGAAAGTGATCTCTACCCCGCTCGTATCACTCCTTTTCGTCGGCAACGCCATGGCACAGCTCCAAGGCTATTCCGTTGGGCAGACCGTGAACGATTTCACGGTGACCGATACACAAGGGAACACACACAACCTGTATTCGATCACCGCTTCCGGCAAACATGTGGTCCTCGACTTCTTCTTCGACACCTGCCCTCCCTGCCAACAGACCCAACCCTACCTCAACCAGCTTCACGAAACGTATGGTTGCAACGGAGCCGACCTGTTCGTGATCTCCATCAATAACGGAACGGATGACAATGCCGCCGTGGATGCCTTCGAGGCCACCTACGGTGGTTCGTACACGCATTCGCCCGTTGTGGGGATCGAGGGCGGTTGCGCGGCCGTGGATGCCGATTTCAACCCGGTGGCCTATCCCACCTACTGCCTCATCGGCCCTGACAACAAGCTGAAGAACGAGGACATCTGGCCCATCGCTTCCATGAGCTCCTTTGTGAGCGCCTTCCCCGCAGGTAGCGATATCCAGACCGCCCAATGCGCGTTGGTGAGCATCGAAGAACACCGCGCCACGGCTCGCCTGTCGATCTTCCCCATGCCAACGAACGGCCCGGTCTCCGTCGATATGACCGTGCCAACACCCGGAGAGTTGCGGCTTGAACTACTCGACCCGTTGGGACGCATGGTATACCAGGAATCCCTTGGAAAACGACCTGCCGGACAGATCCGACACAGCATGGACCTGACAGCGATCGGGAACGGCAACTACAGCCTACGCTTGACCATGGACGGTGTACCCACCTCGGTGCGGCCTGTGATGATCGTCCGCTAAGCGCACGGCGAAGTCTCCCCGTGTACGGACGTCATCCCAGGCGCCTTCACCACGGGGCCTGCCCGCAGCCTGCCCGGCGCGATCGATCGCCTGTAGCGACCACGGGAGAGCGCCCGTGCACCCCACGTTCGCGCGTGGCCGCTTGGCCCTTCGGGGAGAATGGGGCTTCGCCCACACACCGCCCCCTGGTCGGTGTTTGCCGGGTCACTTGCGGTGCACACCACGGCAATGCATCAACAGTGCTCAGAAATTCACCGGAGGCTGATGCGCCTTCCAGGTCAACAGATCATCGATGGTGCGCACAGCGACGGAATGGTAATTGCCTCGCGCACTGGCATAGATCGTCTGTGCCATGAGTCGTCCTTTCTCAGAGCCCAACATCTGCGTGTATAGCGGCACCAGGAACTTCCGACGGCCAACGGTGTTCAAGAAGGTATCCAACTTGGCATACGCTTGATCGTGATCGTTCCGGATGCATTGTTCAAGCCAGGCCGTGAGGATCTCCGCATTCCCACTCCGGGTGAGGTCGAAGGCGGCATCCAGTTCATTCATCTGCGCATCCGTCATCGTTCCCGGCAAGTGGCGTAAGAAATGCATCCACTCGAAGGTGCTCCACGCAGCAGTGGCCAGTTCGGTCGCCGGGGTACCCTTCACCCACCTGTCGATCTCACGTTCCACCTTACCGAACAGATCGCTCACCGGTGTTGGCGCGTTGCTCGGCAGACCCATACCATCCACCCATTCGGCCGTATTGATCGTTATCCCGTTGGGCTCGATCAAATGCTCCTGCAGGTGGGCCAGGAATCGGTCGGTGGACATGCTCTGGAACGCGAACCGATCGAAGTAGTCCCGAATGAACGCATCGAATTTCGGGCGCCCCACTTCCTGCTCGAGTAAGCGCAGAAAGGCAGCTCCCTTCTCATAGGCGACATCGGTCATCCCATCATCCGGATCTCGTCCTTCCAACGACAGTCGGAGCTCACTATCCTCCGGGTGTGGCCCCTTGGCGATGTGTGCCAAGGTGTTCAATAGGTCCTGGCGACCGAGCTGTTGCAGCATGCCGGCATACTCCGCGCCATAGAGGGCCTCCGAAATACGCCCCTCGAAGTACACGGTGAACCCTTCGTTCAGCCAGAAATCGTTCCAAGTGGCATTGGTGACCAGGTTTCCGCTCCAACTATGGGCCAGCTCGTGGGCCACCAATGCCGTGAGCGACCGGTCGCCCGCGATGATGGTGGGTGTGGCGAAGGTGAGGCAGGGGTTCTCCATACCGCCGAAGGGAAAGCTCGGGGGCAGCACGATCACGTCATACCTACCCCAGCGATACGGCCCGTACAACTCCTCGGCCACCTGGAGCATGCGGCCCATGTCCGCGAACTCCCATGCCGCCTTGTCCAACACCCCACGCTCGGCGTACACCCCGGTACGCGCATCCACCGGCTTGAAGGCCAGATCCCCGACGGCCAGCGCGATCAGGTAGGCAGGTACCGGCTGCTTCTGTTCGAAGGTGTATATCCCGTCCGCCGAACGTTCCTGTGGGTTCGTTCCGCTCATCACCGCCATCAGCTCCTTCGGCACTTTCACCGTGGCCGAATAGGTGAACCGTATCCCCGGGCTGTCTTGTATGGGGATCCAACTGCGGGTGAGTATGGCCTGTCCTTGGGTGAAGAGGAAGGGAAACTTCTTATCCGCTGTCTGCCGGGGTTCCAACCATTGCAGCGCACGCGCATGGGGGCCGGTGTGGTACCGCACCGCGATCGTCCCCGTCCCTTTCGGGAACGTTACCTCCAACGGCCTACCCAGGAACGAGCTATCGCCCAACTGGTAGTGAAGTTCCTTTCCACCTCCATCGGTGACCTGCTCCACGACCAAGCCGTCCGTATCGAGCATGATCCGGCCGGCACCGTGATCCTGGATCCTATAGGTGGCCGTACCAGCGATCCGCCGGGCATCCATATCCACCGCGATATCCAGATCCAGGTGGTTGACCACGGCCTCCAAAGGCCGGGCGTGGCTGTGGTGGTCCATGATCAATGTGGTCGTATCGTTCCCCGCGTCCTCTGCCCCACCCTTCGAAGGGCTGTTGTCCGTACAGGATCCGAACGATAAGACAAGGAGCAACAGCGCAGCGGTCCGGCGCAGGGAGAGGGTCGGGGAGAACATGTGCGCCACAAAGGTAGAAGGCACGGATGCTGCCTTGCCCAACGGTTCGCCACAGCCATTCCCGGACCAAAATGATCATATCCGGACCCAGGCGACCTGCACTTGCTCGATTCTATTACATTTGCGGCCCTGAACGGGTGAAACGTACCTGGTGGCGGAGCGTTCCAGCTCCGATCCGCGAAAACGGGACAAGGAAAATCGGGGTGTAGCGCAGCCCGGTAGCGCACTTGCATGGGGTGCAAGTGGTCGCTGGTTCGAATCCAGTCACCCCGACTGGCCAAGGGCGATCCCAGAGTGGGTCGCCCTTTTCATTTCTCATCGCCTCCTGGAACGGCCCTGTTGTCCCGTGGCCACGGGAACTTCTCGGCCAGGGCCGCGAGAAGCCCTGCTCCGCGCACTGGCCGTTACGCATCCGGGAGGAAGCATCCCCCACGCCCCTCCCGCACGATCGAGCCGCACCCGAGGCCCAAGTACCAAAGATGTACGAAACACGGTCGGGCACCTGCAGGTCGTTCTTTCGGCCAGCCCCCGTGGCACTGCGGCTCTTCCCTGTGCCGTACGAGAAATAAAAAAGGGGGCCTCAAGCCCCCCGATCCCGGATCCTCGACCCAGATAGGTTCATGGCCACCAGGTGGTCACGTTCATCCTGCGAACGTGCACAACAAGGCGAACAGCAGGATGCCCGTGTAGATGGCCGCGGTCATCAATCCCGGACTGTATTTGCGTAGAATGGCTTGCATGGTGTGGGTTGGTATTGATCGCCACAAAGGTCCGGGCCCTGCTCCAGCCGACCTCGCGGTGGACCGCACCAAGACGACCTACATGCCAACACCGGAATGTGAATTGAGCGCGGAAATGACCAGTGGTCATTGACCGGGACTACCGGGCAACTGCCCTCGAAGCCCCCCGATACTTTTGCGCCGGTTCCCGCGTTCATTCCGCCGTTCATGCGCCACCTCCACCTTCTTCTCTCCCTGCTCGCCAACCTTGTGCTCCAGGCCCAAGGCAACTTCACCATCAGCGGTTATGTGAAGGATGCCGCCACCGGCGAGACCCTGATCGGCGCCAATGTGTACATCAAGGAGACCATGAGCGGCACCACCACGAACAACTATGGCTACTATGCCTTGAGCCTCCCCCCAGGGAAGTACACCGTCGTGATGAGCTATGTGGGCTTCGATGAGAACAGCCAGGTGGTGGAGCTCGCCGCGGACCGGAAACTGAACATCGAGGCGCGTACGAAGGCCATCGTGGCCAAGGAGTTCGAGGTGGTCGGCGAAAAAGCCAAGAACACCGAGAGCACCCAGATGGGCGTGATGGACCTCGATGTGCAGAAGCTGAGCACCCTACCCGCCCTGTTGGGCGAGGTGGATATCCTGAAGACCATCCAATACCTGCCCGGGGTGAAGAGCAACGGCGAGGGCAACAGCGGATTCTACGTGCGCGGCGGTGGGCCGGACCAGAACCTGATCCTGCTGGACAATGCCACGGTGTACAACGCCAGCCATCTCTTCGGCTTCTTCAGCGTGTTCAATGCCGATGCGGTGAAGAACATCGAGCTGATCAAGGGTGGCATGCCGGCGAACTATGGCGGACGTACCAGCAGTGTGCTGGACATCACCATGAAGGACGGGAACGACAAGGCCCTGCATGGCCAAGGCGGCATCGGCCTCATCAGCAGCCGGCTAACGTTGGAAGGCCCGATCGTGAAGGACCGGAGCTCGTTCATCGTCAGTGGGCGACGCACCTACATCGATGTGCTGGCCAAGCCCTTCATGAACCCGGAAGGGGCCTTCGCCGGTAGCGGCTACTACTTCTACGACCTCAACGCGAAGGCCAACTACCGCCTGAGCGACAAGGACCGCTTCTTCCTCAGCGGATACTTCGGGCGCGATGTGTTCGAGCTGAAGGGGAGCGAGGCGGGCAGTCCCGATTTCCGCATTCCGTGGGGCAACGCCACCATCAGCGGGCGATGGAACCACGTGTTCGGACCCAAGCTCTTCCTCAACACCACCGCGCTCTTCAGCGACTACCAGTTCAGCTTCAAAGGCGGCCAGGACGATTTCTCCTTCGGCCTCAGCAGCGGGATCAAGGACTACGGGCTCAAACTCGACCTCAACCAGTACCCTTCGATCCGCCACGAACTGAAGTATGGCGCGCACTACACCTACCATGTGTACACCCCCAGCACCGTGGATGTGGCCAGCGGCGATGCCGAATTCGCCATCGACGAGCCTTCCAAACTGCGGGCGCACGAAGCGGCCCTGTACATCCAGGATGATCATTCCGTGAGCGATGTGTTCAAGGTGAACCTCGGCGTGCGCCTCTCCTACTTCGCACATGTGGGCTCGTTCAAGGAATACCTCCTCGACCCCGCTGGCCGTACCACCGGCACACGGGACCATGGCCCGGGTGAGACCCTGAAGGCGTATTACGGCGTGGAACCCCGCCTTTCCATGCGCTACACCACCGGGCCCTCCAGCAGCCTGAAGGCCAGCTTCAACCGCAACCTGCAGTACGTGCACCTGGCCAGCTTCAGCAGCGTGGGCCTGCCCACCGATGTGTGGATCCCCAGCGGCAAGAACGTGAAACCACAGGTGGCCTACCAGTATGCCGTAGGCTATTTCCGCGACCTGTGGGACCGCAAGTACGAGGCCAGCGTGGAAGTGTACTACAAGGACATGCTGAAC